>NZ_CP021247.1:2188659-2496546 GCF_017309955.1 Novosphingobium sp. KA1
GCTGCTGATCAGCATCGACCAGGAAGGCGGCCGTGTCGCCCGCATGAAGCCGCCGGTATGGCCGGCCTATCCGCCCGGCGAAGCGTTCGACCGGCTTTACGACCTCGCCCCCGCCAGCGCCATCGAGGCCGCGCGCGACAATGCCGAGGCGCTCGGGCTGGACCTTGCCGAAGTCGGCATCAGCGTCGATTGCCACCCCTCGCTCGACGTGCGCCAGAAGGGCGCCCACGATGTGGTGGGGGACCGCTCCTTCGGGTTCGAGCCGATGCGTGTCGCCGCTCTCGGCCGCGCGACCCTGCAGGGGCTCGCCCGCGCCGGGGTGGTCGGCTGCATCAAGCACATTCCCGGCCATGGCCGCGCGATGGCCGACAGCCACAAGGAACTGCCCACCGTGACGGCCAGCGCCGAGGAGCTGGAGCTCGACATCGAGCCGTTCCGCACGCTGAACCAGACGCCCGTCGGCATGACCGCGCATGTCCGCTACACCGCTTGGGATGCCGAAAATCCCGGCACGCTTTCGCCTTTCGTGATCGGTGAAGTGATCCGCCGGAAGATCGGCTTCACGGGCCTCCTGATGAGTGACGATCTCGACATGCAGGCGCTGTCCGGCTCGGTGCCCGAGCTTGCCGCCCGCGCCATCGCGGCGGGCTGCGACATCGTGCTCAACTGCTGGGCGAAGATGGACGACATGATCGGCATCGCCAGGCTTGCCCCGGCGCTCAGCGAAGAGGGCGCGGCACGGCTTGCGCGGGCGCTGGCCTCGGTAGAGGGCGTCGAGGGTACCGGCAGCCACGGCGACCTGATCGCCCGGCGCGACGCGTTGCTGGCGCTGGCGGCCTGATTCGCGGTGGAAGGTCCACCCGATCTTCCCGCACCGCCCGGCGGCGATGCCGGCTGGGACGGCGGGGAACGCACCGAGGCGCGCACCGAGGCGCGCACCGAGGCTAGCACCGAGGCGCGCACCGAGGCGGGCAGGGACACGCTCCATCTCGAAATCGACGGCTGGGAAGGCCCGCTCGACCTGCTGCTCGACCTGGCGCGGCGGCAGAAGGTGGACTTGCGCCGCATCTCGATCCTGGAACTGGTCGATGCCTACCTGACCTATGTCGAGGAAGCCGAGGCGCTGCGGCTGGAACTGGCGGCGGACTATCTGGTGATGGCGGCCTGGCTCGCCTACCTCAAGTCGGCGCTGCTGCTGCCCAGGGAAGAGCAGCCCGATCCGAGCCCCGAGGAACTGGCGATGCGCCTGCAGCTGCGCCTCCAGCGCCTGGGGGCGATGCGCGAGGCGGCGGCGCGGCTGATGGCGCGCGACCGGCTGGGCCGCGACGTGTTCCTGCGCGGTGCGCCCGAAGGCCTCAGGGTTGAGCGCAAGGCCTTGTGGCAATGCTCGTGGTACGATCTGGTGCGTTCCTATGGCGACGTGAAGGTGCGGGGCCAGCCGGTCGTGCACATGGTCCGCGAACGCATGGTGATGACGCTCGACAGTGCGATCGCCCGCGTATCCTCGATGCTGGGCATCACGCTCGAATGGATGGAACTGCGCGATTTCCTGCCGCCTGCGCATGACGCCTGGACCAACGAGCAATTGCGGCGCTCGGCGCTTGCCTCCAGCTTTGTCGCCGCGCTGGAACTGGCGCGCACGGGCAAGGTGGAACTGGTGCAGGAGTACACCTTCGGCCCCTTGCGGCTCAAGGCGCTGAGAGCATGAGCCAGGACATGAGGCCGGCAATCGACGATCTGGTCCGTGCGGTGGAGGCCACGCTGTTCGCGGCCGAGCAGCCGCTCACGGCGGAGCAGATCTCCACCCACCTCGGCAAGGCCGATGTGCGCGCCGCGCTGGAGGAACTCCAGGGCCACTACGAGGGACGCGGCATCCGCCTCGTCGAGCGCGGCAAGCGCTGGCATTTCGAGACCGCGCCCGACCTTGCCCACCTGCTGCGGCGGGAAAAGGAGGAAGCCCGCCGCTTGTCGCGTGCGGCGACCGAGGTCCTGGCGATCGTTGCCTATCACGAACCCGTCAGCCGTGCCGAGATTGAGGCGATCCGCGGCGTGCAGACCGCCAAGGGCACGCTCGACGTGCTGATGGAAGCAGGCTGGGTACGTGTGGTCGGCCGCCGCGAGGTGCCGGGGCGCCCGGTGATCTATGCGACGACGAGCGAATTCCTCGCGCACTTCGGCCTTGCCTCCTTGAAGGAGCTGCCCGGGGTGGATGAACTGCGTGCGGCTGGCTTGCTCGATCCCGTCGATGACGAGATGATCGGCGAAGCCCTGCGGCCGCAGCCCGTCGAAACGTCCGACGAGCCGCCGGACGCCGAGTACGACGAATAGACGACCGCCGCGGGTCAGGACGATGACAGGCTTTCAAACACGGGTGAAAGTCCCTAGATGAGACCTGTAGGGTCGGAATCGGCCAGCGGTAAGAGTCCCCTCTCGGGACCTGCGCCGAAAACGGCCAACAGTTTTTGGAGTTGAGGTTATGGGTAGCTTCTCGATCTGGCACTGGATGATCGTGCTGGTCATCGTGCTCGTGCTGTTCGGTCGCGGTCGCGTGTCCGAAATCATGGGTGACTTCGGCAAGGGCATCAAGAGCTTCAAGGAAGGCATGAACGAGGACGAGGCCAAGAAGGCTGCGACTCCGCCTGCTCCCGCCCCGCAGATCACCGCTGGTCAGGACGCTCCGGCGGCCACGACGACCACCGAGAACAAGTCCGAACAGGCCTGAGCGCGCGAAGGTAGGGCGCCGCCATGTTCGACGTCGGTGCATCCGAACTCCTGTTGATCGTCATCGTGGCGGTCGTTGTCATCGGTCCCAAGGACATGCCTCTGGCGATGCGCACGGCGGGTCGCTGGATCGGCAAGATGCGCAAGATTTCCGGACACTTCCGCGCCGGCATAGACGCCATGGTGCGCGAGGCCGAACTGGAGGAGATGGAGCGCAAGTGGCGTGAGCAGAACGAGGCCATCATGAAGGCCAACCCCGTTCTGCCCACCGCCGAGGAAATGCTGCCTCCGCCGTCCCCCATGACACCGGCCGAGATCCCTGCCGGGGACAAGCCGCTGGCCGATGCAGCCGCTTCTGCGCCAGCGCCGGAAGCGGCACCCGCGCCGGTCGCTACGACCAAGGCGGAACAGGCGGAGTTCCATCTGCCGCCTCCACCTCCCTGACCTTCTGTAAAGCGCCCGCATGCAGCCTTTCCGCATCTCCGACATCGACGACACCCAGGCGCCGCTGCTCGATCACCTGATCGAGCTGCGCGCCCGTCTGCTGCGCGCCTTCCTGGCTTTCGCGGCGGCCTTTGCCGTGTGCTTCTATTTCTCCGGCGACATCTTCTCCTTCCTCGTGCGCCCGCTCACCGAAGCGTTCCCGCCGGGGCAGGGCAAGCTGATCTACACCAAGCTCTACGAAGCCTTTTTCGTGGAAGTGAAGATCGCGCTGTTCGCGGCGTTCTTCGTCTCGTTCCCGGTGATCGCCAACCAGATCTGGGCCTTTGTCGCCCCCGGCCTCTACGCCAAGGAAAAGAAGGCGTTCCTGCCGTTCCTGGTGGCGACGCCGATCCTCTTCACGATGGGCGCGGCGCTGGCCTACTATGTGGTGATGCCGACGGCGTTCCACTTCTTCCTCGGCTTCGAGGGGCAGAAGGGCGGCCTCAAGCTGGAAGCCCTGCCCGGCACCGGCGACTATCTTGCGCTGGTCATGCAGTTCATCCTCGCCTTCGGCATCTCGTTCCTGCTGCCGGTGCTGCTGATGCTGCTCAACCGCGCGGGGATCATCACCCGCGCCCAGTGCGTGGGGGCCCGACGCTATGCGATCGTCGGGGTGTTCATCATCGCCGCGGTGGCGACGCCGCCGGACGTGGTCTCGCAGCTGCTGCTCGCGGTGCCGCTTTTGCTGCTCTACGAAGGCACGCTGATCGTGATGTGGTTCACCGAGCGTTCCTCGGCGCGCGAGAAGGCAAAGGCCGAGGCGGAAGCACCGGTTGAAGCCGTCGTAGAGTGAGAAGGTGAAAAGCAGGGGAGCATAGCCCCCCTGCACCCCCATTACCGTCTCCGTGGTGCCTAGCTGTTTAGTCCCAACATGTGATGGTTAGGTTTGACGATAAAGATGTGAGGCTTTGATTTCCAGAGTTCCTCGACAGCTTCGTAAGGCGTTCGGAACTTGAGCGCCTTGAGCTGCTTGGCGAAGTTGTAGGCGGTCAGCCAGTCACGGACGTGCCGTCGCAGTTCGTTGATCGAGGCGTAATGGAAGGATTTGACGGTCGCCTCCTTGATGGTTCGCACCATGCGTTCGGCCTGCCCGTTGGTCCAGGGATGATAGGGCTTGGTTAGCCGGTGCTCGATACCGTTTTCCTGACAGACGCGGCCGAAGATGTGCGGGAAGGACAGGCCGGTGCCACGCTCGAACTGGGCGAACTGCACGCCGTTGTCGGTGAGGATGGTGTGAATCTTGTAGGGCACCGTCCTGATCAATGCTTTCAGGAAGCCGGCTGCGACCAGCTTCGTCGCTCTGCGATAGATGCGTGCGAAGACCAGCTTGGATGTGCGGTCCACGGCGACATAGAGGTAGGCCTTGCCATCCTCATAACGCAGTTCGGCGATATCGATGTGGAAGTAGCCGATCTCGTAGTTCTTGAACTTCTGCGGCTTCTCGCGATCGGCTTTGGGCAACTGGCTGATCCCATGCCGTTGCAGGCAGCGATGCAACGACGAGCGGCTCAGATGCGGGATCACGTCCTTGAGCGCGATGTAAACATCGTCGAGTGGCAGCCGGGCCTGCACCCGCAGCGCCACGATCGCGGCTTCCTCCATTGGGGAGAGCACAGTGCTGCGCCGCTCCCTCGGTCCCATCGGCAAGTCTTCCACCGATTGCCGCTTGCGCCACTTCAGGACCGTTTTCTCGTTGATCCCGTACTTCTTGGCGAGGTGCGCGACCGAAGCTTGCGATCGCTGTAGCTCTGCTCGAATGGCGTGCGTGGTCTTGGCGCTGCCATGGAGAACCTGGCCCATAAATCCCTCCGCTGTGATGGGGATACTTTTACACCATCACATGTTGGGACCAAACACCTAGCCTATCCGTCGCGCGCGCACGGCTGCGTCGGGAGCCTAATAGGCTGCGCCGCAAGGGGCGCACCGCCGATAGGCTGGGTGGTACGAGGACATTATGAGGGTCTGGGGGATCATCCCCCAGAACTTTACTTCTCTTCGACCTTCTTCTCCGGGATCACCCGATCCTTGGCCGAAGACCACGCCATCTGCCCGCCGATCCACGTTTCCATCACCTTGGTCGCGCGCAGCTGCACGGGTGTGGCGGTCATCGGATCGACATCCACAAACAGGAAGTCCGCGCGGTAGCCCTTGGCGATACGGCCGAGGCGGTCCTCGGCGAACATCGCGTAGGCCGCGCCCGTGGTATAGGCATTGAGCGCGGCTTCGCGCGAGAGGATTTCCTGCGGCTGCCATCCGCCGGTCGGCTGTCCATCGGCGCCTTCGCGCGAGATGGCGACGGCCATGCCCACGAAGGGTTCGGAAGGTTCCACCGGAGTATCGGACCCGAAGGCCAGCTTCGCGCCGGTCGCGGCGATGGATTTCCACGCATAGGCCCCGGTCAGGCGCTGCGCTCCGAGGCGGGCTTCGGCCATCGTGCGGTCCGAGGCTTCGTGCTGCGGCTGCATAGAGGCGATCACGCCGAACTGGCCGAAACGCGGGATGTCCGTGGGATCGACGATCTGGGCGTGCTCGATGCGCCAGCGCCGGTCACCCTTGTAGGTGGCGGACAGCTCGGCGATGGAATCGAGCACGGTGGCGTTGGCCTCATCGCCGATGGCATGGACGGCGATCTGGAAGTTGTCGATCGCCGCGCGGCTCATCAGGTTGCCGAGCTGGGTCTGGTTCATGCGCGGCAGGCCGGTGGTGCCGGGTGCATCGGCATAAGGTGCCTTGAGCCAGGCCCCGCGCGAGCCAAGCGCGCCGTCGAGGAACAGCTTCACACCGTTCATCTTGAGCTTGTCGCCATAGAGCCACGGGGTGGGGTGCGGGCCGCCGATCAGCACCATGTTGTCGATGCTGTCGGCGTAGGACACCACGCGGATGCGCAAGTTGCCGAGGTCGGCGGCGCGGCGGAAGGCCTGCCAGTCCTCGATCGAGGTGCCCATGTCGGCAATCGCGGTGACGCCCTCGGCCAGCAGGGCAAGTTGCGCCTCGCCGAAGGCGGTGTCGCGGTCTTCGGGCCGGGGCCTGGGCACTTTCGCCTCGATGAGCGCCATGGCGCCGTCGACAAAGACGCCCGCCGGGGCCTTGGAGCCGGCCGTGCGCAGGATTTCGCCGCCCCGGGGATCGGCGGTGGCGGCGGTCACGCCGGCGGCGGCGATGGCGGCGGAGTTGGCCCAGCCGGCATGGCCGTCGACACGGCCGAGCCACGCGGGCTTGCCGCCGGTGGCGCGGTCCAGCTCGGCGGCGGTGGGCATGCGGTCCAGCCCCCACTGCACCTGGTTCCAGCCGGTGCCCAGGATCCATGGCAGGTCGGGATGCGCGGCGGACCATGCGGTCACGCGCGAGAGCGCCTCGTCCAGCGTCCTGGCCATCGACAGGTCGAGCGTCATCTTCGCAAAACCCGTCGCCATGACGTGGCCATGGGCATCGATCATGCCCGGCACGACATTGCGGCCCTTGCCATCGACCTGATAGGCGACCTTTTTCGGCCGCTTGTCACCCTTGTGGAACACTTGCGCGACGCGGCCCTGATCGTCGATCAGGAAGCCTTCGAAGCGTTCGACGCCGCCCTTGCCGTCGCCGGTGACGCCGTTGACGTTATCGACCAGCACGTCTGCATGCGCCGTGCCGAAAGCGGAGCCGGTCACGGCCGTCGATGCGAGCAGCAGGGCAAGCCCTGCGCCTTTCCTGAAATTCACGAAATACCCTTCTTCGGCAGGCGCTTGATGATCGCGCTCGTATCGAGGCGGCCTCCGCCCTGGGCCTGGATGTCGGCAAAGAACTGGTCGATCAGCGCCGCGACGGGAAGCGAGACGCCGAGCCCGCGCCCTTCGTCGAGGCTGAGGCCGAGATCCTTGCGCATCCAGTCGATCGCGAAGCCGAAGTCGAACTGGTCGGCGTTCATCGTCTGCCAGCGGTTGTCCATCTGCCACGATTGCGCCGCACCGCCCGAGATCGCCTCGTAGACCTTGTCCATGTCGAGGTGCGAGGCCTGCGCGAAACGGACCGCCTCGGCAAGGGCGGCGACATTGCCGGCGATGCAGATCTGGTTGGCCATCTTGGCGATCTGGCCGGAGCCGGCCTTGCCGACATGGACGATGCGGGCCGAATAGGCCTCCATCACCGGGCGCGCGGCCTCGATCGCCTCGTCGCGGCCGCCGCACATCAGGGTGAGGGTGCCCTGTTCGGCGCCGATCTGCGAGCCGGTCATCGGCGCGTCGACGCAGTGGATGCGCAGGTCCCGCGCCTCGACCGAGATCTGCCGCGCGATGCGCGCGGAGACGGTGGTGTGGTCGATGAAGGTCGCGCCCTTCTTGAGCATGCGGAACACGCCGTTGGGGCCGAGCACGACTTCGGACAGGTCATCGTCGTTGCCCACGCAGGTGATCACCACTTCGGCGTCCTGCGCCGCATGCGCCGGATTGGCGGCAATGCGGTGGACAAGGCCGGGATTGTCGTCCGACCACTTCCGCGCCCGCTCGGGCGAGCGGTTGTAGATGGTGAGTTCGTGGCCCGCCAGGGCGATGTGCCGCGCGATGGCGCCGCCCATAACCCCGAGGCCGATGAAGGAAACCTTGCGTCGCTCGCTCATGACATTCTTTCTAGCGCGTTTTGCACGAAAGCAAACTACGGCCTGGCGCTTATCCCGTACCTTGCGACCGGAAATCGTGCCTCCTCGTGCACATGGGAATGCACGGTGCGCAAGCGCGTTTGTGCAATAAAATTGCCATGACGGCATGAATTGCGCTTTTTCATGACGCGAGCCTTTCCATCTCCGGTGCTTTCCGTTAGGCGCGGCCCTCTATGGAACAGCCAATGCTCAAGATCGCCGAGGAGCCCGTCGTGGCCCCCCTCACCGCCGAAGACGTGCGCGCGGCGGCTGGGCGAATTATCGGCAAGGTCGTCCGCACCCCCACGCTCCACTCGACCACCTTGAGCGCGATCACCGGGGCCGACATCTGGCTCAAGTTCGAAAACCTTCAATTCACCGCCGCCTACAAGGAACGCGGCGCCCTCAATGCCCTTCTGCTGCTGGATGAGGAACGCAAGTCGCGCGGCGTCATCGCCGCCTCGGCGGGCAACCATGCCCAGGGCCTGTCCTACCACGGCACCCGTCTTGGCGTGCCCGTGACCATCGTCATGCCGCGCACGACGCCGACCGTGAAGGTCATGCAGACCGAGAGCGTGGGCGGCAAGGTCGTGCTCGAAGGCGAAAGCTTCGACGAGGCCTATGCCCATGCGCGCAAGCTGGAAGCCGAACTCGGCCTGACCTTCATCCACCCGTTCGACGATCCGCACGTCGCAGCGGGGCAGGGCACTGTCGCGCTCGAAATGCTGGAAGACGTGCCGGATCTCGACACGCTGGTGTTGCCGATCGGCGGCGGCGGCCTGGCGACCGGCATGGGTACGGCCGCGCGCGCGATCAATCCCGAAATCCGGCTCGTCGGCGTCGAGGCGCAGCTCTATCCCTCGATGTACAACCTGCTGAAGGGCTCCAGCCTGCCGATCGGCGGGGACACGCTGGCGGAGGGCATCGCCGTGTTCTCGCCGGGAGCGATGACCTCGACCGTACTGCGCGGCCTGCTCGACGAGTTCCTGCTGGTCAGCGAATCGGGTATCGAGAGCGCGCTGGCACTGCTGCTCCAGATCGAGAAGACACTGGTGGAAGGCGCCGGGGCGACCGGCCTTGCCGCGGTCATGGCCAACCGCGAACTGTTCGCGGGCCGCAAGGTCGGCATCGTGTTGTCGGGCGGCAATATCGATACGCGCCTGCTGGCGAACGTGCTGCTGCGCGACCTCGCCCGTTCGGGCCGCCTCGCCCGTCTCAAGATCGGCCTGCAGGACCGGGCGGGAGCCTTGTTCAAGGTCGCCAAGGTGTTCCAGGAGCACAATGTGAACATCATCGAGGTGTTCCACCAGCGTATCTTCACCCACCTGCCGGCCAAGGGCCTTGTCACCGAGATCGAGTGCGAGGCGCGCGACAGGGCGCAGCTCGATGCGCTGGTCTCGGCCCTGCGCCGCGAAGGCTACGAAGTGCGCCAGGTCGAGACCGACTGAAGGTTTTGGTCCCGGCAGTCGCAGCGGATCAATTAATCCGGTTCTTTCAGAGGCCTCGGAGCAATTCCGGGGCCTTTGTCATGTGCCCGCGAAACGCCCCGTTCCGGGACAGGCAGCAGGCGGATGGAGTGGTTCGATCCGATTTCGTCGCCGACACCTCCACTTTTGTGGTTAAAAGACTTTCAACGCGGCGAACGGCTATGCATATTCAGGGCAGACACGGATAGAAGGGTTAAGCAACAGCCCGGCTTCCGCCAGCCAGAGGATAGATTTCGCCCGTGACGGCTCCCGTTCGCTTTCCCCGGTTTTTCGTGACCAGCCCGGCGCCGTGCCCCTATCTGCCGGGGCGCAGCGAACGCAAGGTCTTTACCGAGCTGAAGGGCGCCCACGCGGATTCGCTCAACGATGCGCTGGGCCGGATCGGGTTCCGCCGCAGCCAGACGGTGGCCTATCGCCCCTCCTGTCTCGATTGCAGCGCCTGCATTTCGGTGCGCGTCGTCGCCGGTGCGTTCGAACCCTCGGGCACGCAGAAGCGCCTGATGAAGCGCAACGGCGATCTTGTCGCCACCGTCTGCCGCCCGTGGTCGACCAGCGAGCAGTTCGAACTGCTCCAGCGCTATCTCTCGGTGCGCCATCCCGAAGGCGGGATGACCACGATGGACGAAGTCGATTTTGCCGACATGGTGGAGCATACGCCGGTCACCAGCTACGTGGTCGAATATCGTGAGCCGTCGCCGGACGGGGTTACGCCGGGCCGCCTCGTCGGCGCCTGCCTGACCGACCGGCAGTGCGACGGGCTGTCGATGATCTACAGCTTCTACGATCCGCACCATGACCGGCAGGGGCTGGGCACTTACATCATCCTCGATCACATCCAGCGCGCCACCGAGATGGAACTGCCCTACGTCTATCTCGGCTACTGGGTCGAAGGTTCGCCGCGCATGCAGTACAAGGTGCGCTTCCGGCCGATGGAAAAGCTCGGCCGTTCCGGCTGGGAGCGTTTTGGCGCCGAGGAGCAGGATCGCCTGATCGCGGCCGCCGTTGCCAATCCGCGCAGCCGGGCCGACCTTGGCGAGAATGCGCGCAAGGACGGGGTTCCCTCGATCGCCGGCTGAGCTTCGGGGGCGATCTGCGGCTTTGCCAGTCGGGAGAGGTGCATGCCGGTTACGGGTATTGGCGGATTGTTCTTCCGCTCCAGCGATCCACAGGCGCTGATGGCGTGGTATCGCACCCATCTCGGCATCGCCTCTGAGGATCCCTATCGGTGGATGCAGCAGGCGGGCCCGACGGTGTTCATGCCGTTCGGGCGCGACACGGCCTATTTCCCCGCCGATCGCCAGTGGATGATCAATTTCCGCGTGACCGGGCTGGACGCGCTGCTTGCGGCCCTGCGGGAGGCCGGCATCGAGGTCCTGACCGATCCCGCGTGGGACGGGCCGGAGACCGGGCGTTTTGCCCGCATCCATGACCCCGAGGGCAATCCGGTGGAGTTGTGGGAGCCGCCCTTGGGCTGATGGCCGGCCTGATTTGCGGGATCCTGCTTCCCCGCGTCCTCAGTGCGCGCCGCCTTCGCCAAGCGGAGCCAACTCGTCGATTGCCGCCGGCTTGCGGTGGGCGGCCAGGCAGCTCAGCACCGCGGTGATCAGCAGCACGAAGGCGGCCACTTCGAACAGCGTGGGCAGGCGGTGTTCCCAGATCAGCGCGTAGATCAGCGCGAACAGCGTTTCGAACAGGATCATCTGGCCCACCAGCGTAAGTGGCAGCAGCCGGCTCATTCGGTTCCACAAAGCATTGCCGGCGATCGAGGCGAGCACGGCAACTCCCAGCGAGACGATGAGAAAACTGCTCCACTGGCTGCTCGTGCGCGCGGCATCGGCCTGCCACAGCGCAATCGGGATCAGCAGCACGCTCTGCAATCCGGTGACGACGCCAAGCAGCAGGTTCCAGTCATGCGCCGACACCGCCTCCAGCCGCGCGAGCCAGCGGCTGTTGCCGATCGCGAAGGCGCTCCACGAGGCGAGCGCGCCGAACGCGCAGGCAAGGCCGATCACGCGGTTGGCGAGCGACGTCTCGCCGGGCGCGGCGATGGCCTGCCAGCCGATGCACAGCACGCCTGCCGCGCAGAGCAGCAGCGACGGGGCCAGCTTCGCGAGCGGAACCGCGCCGTGGTCGCGGCTGCCGACAACGGTTACCGTCACCGGCAGGAAGCCGACGATGATCGAGGTCATGGCGATGCCGCCGATATGCACGGCGTTGGCCAGCAGGATGAAATAGGCGGTATTGCCGGCCAGCGCGAGCCAGACGAGCGCGATCCACGCCGCGCGCGACATGTGCGCGGTCACCGCTTTCCACCGCGGTGCCAGCAGCAAGGCGGACATCGCGCCATAGCAGGCATAGCGGCCGATGGTCAGTTCGAGCGGGCTGAACGCGCGCACGAGTTCCGGAGCCAGGAACACCAGCCCCCAGAATGCGCCCGCGCCGGCACCGCAGAGCACGCCCAGCCATGTCGAGCGCGAACCGCCCGTGCCAGCCGCAATGCTTCCCGCCAATGCCATCTACCAGCCTCCGCCTGAATTGATGCGGCGAGACATATCATCACAGGCGTGAGGAATGCGCTCTTGATTTAGGCTTCAAACGCAACAAAAGCTCACCCTGTGGCCAAAAACGCAACATCGCTTCGCCCGCGCCTCGATTCGTTCGACCGGGCGATCCTGCGCATTCTCCAGCAGGACAACCGCACGCCGCAGCGCCGGATTGCCGAGGCGGTGAACCTGTCCGCCGCCGCCGTGCAGCGCCGGATCGCGGCGATGGAGGAGGCCGGCGTCATCGCCCGCAATGTCGCGCTGGTCGATCCGCAGGCGCTGGGGCAGGACATCACCTCGATCGTCCAGGTGACCTTGCGCGACGAGCGCGCCGCCACCGTCGATGCGGCCAAGGCCCTGTTCCAGGCGCGCGGCGAAGTGCAGCAATGCTATTACGTGACCGGCGGGATCAGCTTCGTGCTGGTGATCGTGGCCAGCGACATGCGCGCCTACGAGGCGCTGACGCGCGAACTCTTTGCCGAGAACGACTGCGTGGCCGCCTATGCCTCGCTGATCGCGCTGGACCGGGTGAAAGTGGACACCGGTATCGTCATTCCCGCAGCGGTCTGAGCAGCGCCGGAAGCGCAGGCAGAACCTCGTGTTAACCAGGTTCTGCCACATTGCCGGCGGATCGGGGCGGGCGCCCATGGACGGATGCGGCATGGCAGAGCGGGACAGCACGGGGCATTTTGGCGGACTGGACGGCCTGCGCGGCGTGGCGGCCATGGCGGTCGCGGCCAATCATGCCTATCGCGTGCTGGGCTTCCAGCTGCTGGTCCATGGCTACATGGCCGTGGATTTCTTTTTTATCCTCAGCGGTTTCGTGATCTCCCATGCCTATCAGGAGCGGCTTCGCGGGGGCATGACGCTGGGCCGTTTCGTGCAGGCGAGAGTGGACCGGCTCTATCCGATGGTGATTCTCGGCGTCGGCGCCGGAGCGCTGGCCCTGGTGCTTGGTCTCGGGTTCGAATGGAGCGCCGTGCTGCCTGCCGCGGTCCTGCAGGTGCTGTTGCTGCCCGCGCCATTCCTTCACGCCTATGACGATTTCATCTGGCCGCTCAACCCGCCGGCATGGTCGCTGTTCTGGGAAGTGCTGGCGAGCCTGGCGTTTGGCCTGGGTCTGTTCCGTCTGGGCAACCGGGTGCTGGCGGGCATCTTTCTGGGCTTTGCTTTGTGGCTGGGGGCCGCCGCGCTGCGCTGGTCGACGGTGGAGGTCGGATATGTCGCGGCCAATGCGCTCGAGGGCCTGCCGCGCACGGCGGTGTCCTTCACGCTGGGCATGCTGATCTGGCGCGGGTGCAAGGCCGGACTGCTGGACCGGCTCCGCAATCGGCCCGCGCCGGCTCTCTGGCTGGTCGCGGCCCTGCTCATGGCGGTGTTCCTGATCCCGGGGCGCTCGGGTTATGTCGACATGCTGCTGATCCTCGTGATCCTGCCCGGGCTGCTGCTTGCGGGCGTGCTGTGCGGGGCGGCCTCGGGGGTGTGGAACTGGGCGGGGCGGATCTCCTACCCGCTCTATCTTGTGCACTTCCCGATCCTGTTTGCGATCGAGCCGTTTGTGCGGCCCGACATGAGCGCGGTGGAGCGCGGCCTGTGGTTTGCAGGCTATCTTCTGGCCGCGCTTGTCGGGGGCTGGCTTGCGGCCGTGTGCTGGGACGAGCCGGTCCGCCGCGCCCTGCGGCGCTGGCGCAAAGCGCGGGCCGCGGCGCCCGGCGGAGCCGTTCCGGCCCCGGAGGTTCCGGTGTTGCTGGGCCGCTGATCAGGGGGCGGCGTAAAGCGCGGCCTCGTCCGCACGGCGCGACCTGAGGCCGTTCATCGGTTTGCGGTCGTTGTAGATCCACCTCGCGAACTCGGCCTGCGCTGCGGCAAAGCGGCCCTGCTTGTGCAGCTTGCCGAGGGTGGAGGAGGTCAGCGCGCCGGTGTTGTAGTGGAACGAGACCAGGGCATCGAACTGGTTCGGCGTGGTCGGCGCGGACCCCAGGAACTGCGCGACCGCATCGACGAACCGCTGCACGTCGGCCGTAAAACGCGCGTCGCACTGCTCCTGTGTCCAGACGGTGCCGGGGCCGATGTCCGCGCCGGTCGAGCCCCAGCCGATCGTCCAGGGGGTGCCGTCCGTGCTGCCGGGGTCGGGATAGGCCTCGATACGGCCATCGGCGCGCTTGCGGGCGCAGCCCTCCCATTTGCGGATGAGCGCGCTGCCGGCCTGTCCCAGCCTGTATGCGGGAGGCGCGGTGTCGTGGTCCGCCGCTTTGGCGATCGAGGCCCTGTCGATCGCGGCATCGAGACGGGTCACTTCCTCCCGGCTGAAGCCGCGTCCGAGCAACTGGCGCACTTCATCGAAAATGGGCTTGCGATCGAGCATGGCGCCTCTCCGTCACTGTGAGAAAGGCCGATCAAGTAAGCCGGAACCGGGGCTGTAGGAAAATGGTTTTTCGAAGGGTCACAACTTGCGCAGCACGCCGCTGACCGGAATCGCGATACTGCTGCCCGCCGCCACGGGCTGGTCGAGCAGGGTGGCCTGCGCGCCGTCGTCGGCGGTCACGGTGATGGTATCGGCCGATGGCGTGCCGGTTTTGCGGAAGGTGAGCGTGCCGCCGCCCAGCGTCGGCAGCGAGACCGTGCCGGTCCCGGCAGCGGCAATGGCTGCGGCGATGTCCTCGGGCGTCCGGTATCCGGCAAGCATGTGGCTGCGCACCAGGGCGGTGAGGGCGGCATGGTCCTGCGCTTGCGTCACGGCCTTGGCCTTGTCGCCCAGCGCGTCGAAGGCGTCGTCCTCGGGGGCAAGCAGGGTATAACTGCCTTTGCCGGCAAACAGGCGTTCCAGCCCGGTGGTCTTGAGCGCTTCGGCCATTGTCTGCAGGCCGTCGGCATCGTCGAGCATTTCCGGCAGGGTCTCGTTTGCGGTGGTCGCTTCGGTGGTATCGCTGGAAGAGCTGGTCGCAGGCGTTTCCCCCGAACAGGCGGCAAGCATCAGGGCAGCGGCGAGGAACGGAGCGGCAAGGAGGGCTTTGCGCATGGGGCGAAACCTCGAGAGGAACAGGTCGGGCGAGCGGCGCCATGGCGCCCGGAACCGGGCTTGTGGCGAGCCCGTTCGGTAGGTTGTCCTGCCTGAATAGCGGCCGAACGCGGCGGCGCAGCGGCGCTATGCGCAAAGGAATAGGGCGCCCGGACAAAGTCCGGACGCCCCGCTCGGTGAACCGATTTCCCCCTCGCCGCCCTTGGGAGAGCGGAGAGGCAGCGCGGATCAGGCGCTGTAGTACATGTCGAACTCGACCGCCGACGGCGTGGTTTCCCAGCGCAGCACTTCGGGCCACTTGAGTTCGAGGTAGGCTTCGATCTGGTCCTTGGTGAACACGCCGCCTTCGAGAAGGAAGTCGTGGTCGGCGGCCAGCGAGTCGAGCGCTTCACGGAGCGAACCGCAGACGGTCGGCACTTCGGCGAGTTCGGCCGGCGGCAGATCGTAGAGGTTCTTGTCCATGGCGTCGCCAGGGTGGATCTTGTTCTTGATGCCGTCGAGGCCGGCCATCAGCAGCGAGGCGTAGCACAGGTACGGGTTGGCCATCGCGTCGGGGAAGCGGAATTCCACGCGCTTTGCCTTGTCGCCCGCACCGTAGGGGATGCGGCACGAGGCCGAACGGTTGCGCGCCGAGTAGGCGAGCAGGACGGGGGCTTCGTAGCCCGGCACCAGGCGCTTGTAGCTGTTGGTGGTCGGGTTGGTGAAGGCGTTGAGGGCCTTGGCGTGCTTGATGACGCCGCCGATGAAGTACAGGCACATGTCCGACAGACCGGCATAGCCGTTACCGGCGAACAGCGGGCTGCCCTTGTCCCAGATCGAGATATGCGTGTGCATACCCGAGCCGTTGTCCTTCATGATCGGCTTCGGCATGAACGTGGCGGTCTTGCCGTAAGCCTGCGCAACCATGTGCACGACGTACTTGTAGATCTGCATGCGGTCGGCGGTCTGGACCAGCGTGCCGAAGGTCAGGCCGAGTTCGTGCTGGGCAGCGGCCACTTCGTGGTGGTGCTTGTCGCAGGGCAGGCCCATTTCGAGCATGGTCGAAACCATTTCGGCGCGAATGTCGACAGCTGAGTCGACCGGGGCGACCGGGAAGTAGCCGCCCTTGGCGCGCGGACGGTGGGCAAGGTTGCCCTGCTCGTACGACTTGTCCGAGTTGCCGGGCAGTTCGATGTCGTCGATCTTGAAGCCGTTGCCTTCATAGCCGTCGTAGAACTTCACGTCGTCGAACATGAAGAATTCGGCTTCGGGGCCGACGTAGACGGTGTCGCCGAAACCGGCCGACTTGACGAACGATTCCGCGCGCTTCGCGGTCGAACGCGGGTCGCGGGCATAGAGTTCGCCGGTCGAGGGTTCGACGATGTCGCAGAACAGGATCAGCATCGGGGTGGCCGAGAACGGATCGACGTAGGCGGCGTCGAGGTCGGGCTTGAGGATCATGTCCGACTCGTTGATGGCCTTCCAGCCTTCGATCGACGAACCGTCGAACATCAGGCCGTCTTCCAGCTCGTCCTCGCCCAGGACCGACGAAACCATGGTGAGGTGCTGCCACTTGCCCTTGGGGTCGGTGAAACGCAGGTCAACCCACTCGATTTCCTCGTCCTTGATCTTCTTGAGGACGTCCTTTGCACTAGCCATTATCGTGGTTCTCCAGTGATGCTCTTCCGATCCCGAAAGAGACTTTTGGGTTTTGGCATTCGGTATGGCGGGAATGGGCGGCCCCCCGACCACCCATTCCCGGTCCGGCCCGTCCTTGTTCAGTCAGGGGCCGGAAAAAGCTCTTGGCGGGAAGCCGCGTCCACCAGGCCGCGGACGATCCCCTTCCCGGGCATTCGAGGCGGCGCGCGCTTAGAGCGCGTCGTCGTCCCGCTCGCCGGTGCGAATGCGCACGGCGGTTTCGATCGGCACCACGAAAATCTTGCCGTCGCCGATGCGGCCGGTCTGCGCGGCGTCGGCAATCGCCTCGACCACGCGGTCGGCCAGAGCGTCGGGAACGACCACTTCAAGCTTCACCTTGGGCAGGAAGTCGACGACGTATTCGGCGCCGCGATAGAGTTCGGTATGGCCCTTCTGGCGGCCGAAACCCTTCGCCTCGGTGACGGTGATGCCCGAGACGCCGACTTCGTGCAGCGCTTCCTTCACTTCATCGAGTTTGAACGGCTTGATGATCGCTTCGATTTTCTTCACGCCTGCCTAGACCCCTGCGGTTGTTTCCCGGCTTCTTCCGATGAGGAGTCCGGTCCCGGGAACCAGCTGCCTCGCGCGCGATTCCCAACTCAAGAATCGTGCCAATGCGGATGGGAAAGTCCTAGGCGAACTGTGCAGGCGCGAAAAGCCCGGATTTGCACCTTTTCGATAGCCGTTAAGCAGTCTTGTGTGGGTGAATCCCCATTCAGGCACAATATCTGTTCAAGAAATGGGCAGGGCTTGCCTGAAAATTGTGCACCCGCTGCCTGCTGGCAAGGCGTCGAGGCGCGCCGACCGGTCGCGTGGTTAACGCCGCCCTGGCGCGTTAACGAAAAACGCCGCAGGACCGGATCGGACCTGCGGCGCTCATGTTCGTATACGAGAAGGCGTTTGTCTAGAGGCGGAGGCCCGCCGTCTCGGGAAGACCGGCCATCAGGTTGAGGTTCTGCACCGCAGCACCGCTCGCGCCCTTGCCCAGATTGTCGAGCATGGCGACCATGCGCGCCTGCGACCCGTCCTGCGAACCCAGTACACGCAGCGTCAGCGTGTCGACCGGATCCATCGAGGCGCGCAGCAGCAGTTCGCCCGGCTGGTCGTCGACCACGGTGACGATCTCGCTGCCCGCATAGAACGCGGCGAGGGCGGCACGCAGTTCGGCCGGGCTTCCCGCCTTGGGCATCATCGAGAGATGCAGCGGTACCTCGACCAGCATGCCGCGATGCGCGGGCACGACGGCGGGGGCGAAGATCGGCGCGTGGGTCAGGCCGGCATGGGTGGTCATTTCCGGCACATGCTTGTGGCCAAGCGCCAGGCCATAGGCCCGGAAGGCGATGTCGCGGTCTTCCTCGAAGTGCGCGATCAGGGCCTTGCCGCCGCCCGAATAGCCCGAGACGGCGTGGCACACGTAAGGCCAGTCGGCGGGCAGCAGCCCGGCGCGCACCAGCGGCGCGACCAGCGCGATGAAGCCGGTGGGATAGCAGCCCGGATTGCTGACGAAACGCGCGGCGGCGACGGTCTCGCGGCCGACCACTTCGGGGAAGCCGTAAGTCCACTCCGGCGAAACCCGGTGCGCCGAGGAGGCGTCGATCACGCGGGTGGTGTCGTTGCGGATCATGCCGACGGCGGCCCTGGCGGCATCGTCGGGCAGGCAGAGGATCACGAAATCGGCGGCATTGAGCGCTTCGGCGCGGGCGCCGTCGTCCTTGCGGCGCGCCTCGTCCAGCACGATCAGTTCGAATTCGCTGCGACCGGCAAGCCGTTCGGCGATTTCGAGCCCGGTGGTGCCTGCGGCCCCGTCGATGAAGACGCTCTTTGCCATGATCTGGGCCATTACTTCACGGCCTCGATCTGCGCGAGCGAAACATAGCCGACCTGGCCGTCCTCGCCCAGCTGCCCCCAGGCCCACTGGCCGGCGATGTCGAGCACGTTGAAGGTCTCGCCCGCGGGAAGATCGCGAATCGCCTCGGCCTCGTCACGCCCGAAGCTGCGCAGCACGGCGCCGTCCAGGATCGTGTGCGGCATCGGCACTGCATAGTGCGGCACGAAGTAGCGGCCTGCGAGCTTGATATGCGCAAGGTCGCCGCGCACGGGCAGGCAGCCGGGATCCGCGGTCACGCTCGGCCCCGTCATGGCAAGCTGCTTTTCGGCAAGCGAGCCGTCGATCAGGGGGCGGGTATAGGAATCCTCAGTGGCCAACGCGGGGGAATCTCCAAAAGCAAAGATGCGCGCGCTTAGCGATGCTTCGCCGATTTCGCAACATCAGCTGCCGGTCGGGGTGTAGCGCTGCTGCAACAGGTGCCATGCCGCGCGCAGGCCCAGCGCCTCGCCGCCCTTGGGGCGGCCCGGCTTGGCGACGGGGCGCCACGCGAAGGTATCGAAGTGAATCCAGTCGGTTCCGGCGGGCACGAAGCGGTCGAGGAACAGCGCGGCGGTGCTGGAACCGGCAAACCCGCTCGATCCGGCATTGTTGATGTCGGCGATGTCGGACTTCAGGTATTCGCGGTAACCCTCGTAGAGCGGCAGGCGCCAGCAGGGATCGTCGACGGCAAGTCCGGCGTCGAGGATTTCCTGTGCGGTGCGGTCCTCGCGGGTGAACAGCGCGGGAAGGTCGGGCCCCACGGCCACGCGGGCGGCGCCGGTCAGGGTGGCGAAGTCGATCACCAGTTCGGGCTCCTTCTCGCCCGCGCGGGCCAGCGCATCGCCCAGGATCAGGCGGCCTTCGGCATCGGTGTTGCCGATCTCGACCGAGATCCCGGCGCGGCTTTTCAGCACGTCGCCGGGGCGGAAGGCATTGCCGGCGATGGCGTTCTCCACCGCCGGGATCAGCAGGTGCAGGCGCACCGGCAGCTTGGCACCCATGATCAGGCGGGCAAGGGCGAGGGCGTGGGCGGCGCCGCCCATGTCCTTTTTCATCAGCAGCATGCCCGCGCCCGGCTTGATGTCGAGCCCGCCCGAATCGAAGCAGACGCCCTTGCCGACGACGGCGATCTTCGGATGCCCGGGATCGCCCCATTCCAGCTCGATCAGGCGCGGCGCGTGGGAGCGGCCCGCCGCACGGCCGACGGCATGGACCATCGGATATTCGCGTTCGAGCATTTCACCGCGCGTGACATGGATTTCCGCGCGGAACGCCTTGGCCAGCCCTTCGGCTTCGGCTTCGAGCTGGCCGGGGCCCATGTCCTCGGCGGGGGTATTGACGAGATCGCGGACCAGTTCGGTCGCGTCCGCTGCGGCGATCACCGCGTCGATCGCCTTGACCTCGGTGGTGAGGAGAATGCGCGGGCCTTCGTCCGAGGCGTCGGAACGGTAGCGGTCGAACCGGTACTGCCCGGTGATCCAGCCGAGCAGCGCCTTGCCGGCCTCACCCCCGGAGCAGCGATAGGTGCCTTCGGGCAGCACGTCGGCCAGCTTGCCAAGGCACCACGAAGTGAGCGCGGCGGGGTCGGCGACGCCGGCGGCGACCGCCCAGCCGTCGCCGTCCGCGAAGATCGCGTGGCTGCCCGCCTCGCCAGTGAATTTCTGCGCGTCGAGCGCGGCACGCTGGGGCGCCGAGAGGCCCTTGAGGAACGGCTCCAGGCCATCCTTGTTCAGGAGGTGGATGGTCACGGCCTTCTGGCCGCGATCGGGCTGAATCAATGCGTTCTTGTCGCTCATGGCGAGATTCTCTAGCCTTCCCGGGGGCGGTAGCCGAGAGGAAAATGATGCGAATTCGTAGTTGGTTGGCAGCGTCTGCTGCAATGGGCCTGATTTTGCTGGCGGGTTGCAAGGGTGATCCGGTGCCGGCCACCACCGCGACGGCCTCCGAGGCGCCGGTCGAGGCGGCAAGCGAGGATGCCGGTACCCCCACCGATGATGCCAGCACCGTGCCCGCGGGCGGCGCCCGCTCCGAAAAGGACGAGAACGATCTTTACGAGTTCACCTACTCCTATCCCGATGCGGTGGGCGCGATCCCCGGCCTCAAGGCCGCGCTCGACAAGCAGCTCGAGGCGCAGCGCGCCGAACTGATCGCCTCGGCCAGGGAAGACCGCGCCGAGGCCAGGAAGGACGGGTTCCCCTATCACGCGCACAGTTATGGCGAGGACTGGAAGGTGGTGACGAGCCTGCCCGGCTGGCTGTCGATCTCCTCCGAGTTCTATACCTTCTCCGGCGGTGCGCACGGGATGAGCGGTTCGGATACGCTCTTGTGGGATCGCCATGCCGAGACGGCGCGTGCGCCCGTCGATCTTTTCACCAGCAAGGCGGCGTTGACCAAGGCGCTGCAGGGGCCGTTCTGCGATGCGCTCGACAAGGAGCGCGCCAGGCGCCGCGGCGCGCCGGTGGTGCGCGGCGATGACGAGATGTTCAGCGACTGCATCGATCCGCTCGACCAGGTGGTGATCCTGGGCTCCAGCAACGGGCAGACTTTCGATCGCATCGGCGTGCGGGTGCCGCCTTACAACGCGGGGCCTTATGCCGAGGGCAGCTACGAGATCACCCTGCCGGTAACGGGCGCGGTGATGGCGGCGCTGAAACCGCAGTACCGGACCAGTTTCTCGCTGGGAAAGTGAACTCTCCCCCAAACGCAACCGGGCCTGCGCAGTCCTGATTCGCAATTTCGGTTCATGCCCGCTATCTTGGCGGGCATGACCGAATACCAGATCGTAGAGCCCGGAAGCGAAACCGTCCTGCGCGACGGCACCATCAAGTTGCAC
This sequence comes from Novosphingobium sp. KA1, assembly GCF_017309955.1. Taxonomy (NCBI): domain Bacteria; kingdom Pseudomonadati; phylum Pseudomonadota; class Alphaproteobacteria; order Sphingomonadales; family Sphingomonadaceae; genus Novosphingobium; species Novosphingobium sp. KA1. Next base: position 2,209,902 of record NZ_CP021247.1, read on the forward strand.
GGACCCGAAGGGTTCGAGGGCATGCGCAAGGCGGGCCGCCTTGCCGCCATGATTCTCGACGAGATCGCGCCGATGGTGCAGCCCGGCGTCACCACCGCCGCCATCGACGACAAGGTCCGCGAACTGACGCTGGACGGCGGCGCGGTGCCCGCCACGCTTGGCTATCGCGGTTATGCGCATTCGTGCTGCATCTCGATCAACCACGTGGTCTGCCACGGCATTCCGTCGGAAAAGACCATCAAGGACGGCGATATCGTCAATATCGACGTGACTCCGCTGCTGGATGGCTGGCACGGCGACACCAGCCGCATGTATCTGGCCGGCGACGTTTCGCTGAAGGCCCGCCGCCTCGTCGACGTGACTTACGAATGCCTGATGATCGGCATCGAGCAGGCCAAGCCCGGCAACCGCGTGGGTGACATCGGCGCGGCGATCCAGGCCTATGCCGAATCGTTCCGCTACGGCGTCGTGCGCGAATTCTGCGGCCACGGCCTCGGCCGCTTGTTCCACGATGCGCCCGAAGTGGTCCACGCCGGTCGCCCCGGCACCGGCCCGCTGCTCAAGCCGGGCATGTTCATGACCATCGAGCCGATGATCAACCTCGGCAAGCCGCCGGTGAAGCTGCTGTCGGACGGCTGGACGGCGGTGACGCGCGACAAGTCGCTCTCGGCCCAGTTCGAGCATTCGATCGGCATCACCGAGACCGGCTGCGAGATCTTCACGACCAGCCCCAAGGGCCTGCACAAGCCGCCTTACGCTTGATTGAAATCCGGCCGCAGGCCGGATTTGCGGCACCAGCCCAGGCCCCACCCTAGGCCCCCACCCCACGCCCCCACCCGACCTCCCACGAGTGTATCCTGATGGAAGGTCGGGTGGGGGCGTGGGCTGGTGCCGCGCAAAATGCGCTTTCTGCACATTTTAAAAAACGGTCGCGGGTTTAGCCCGCCTGTGCGCGGTAGAAACGGGTCGTGCTATGCTGCTCGCCAGGAGGGTCGCGGCCGTTCGCTTATTGGTGGCATGATACCCCGTTAAAAAACGTGGCCCGTGGGCAGTTGCGCACTTGAGAGTGGTGGCATCGCACAGCGGTGACCCCGGTTAGGAAAATGACGGTTTGCATCGCCCATGCCCTCCCGTTCTGGAGGAGTTGTGGAATGAGTAGATCAAAAGCGGCGAAGGTCGGTGATATGCCGATGATTGTGCCGGGCGCGGCGGCGATCGATATCGGATCGACCATGCACATGGCAGCGGTCAATCCCGACGCCGATGATCGGCCCGTACGCGCGTTCAACACATTCACCGGGGACCTGCATGACATGGCGCGCTGGTTCAAAGCGTGCGGCGTCACAAGCGTGGCGATGGAGTCTACCGGCGTCTACTGGATCCCGGCTTTCGAGGTGCTGGAGGAGCACGGGTTCCACGTCATCCTCGTCAATGCGCGGTATGCAAAGAATGTCCCCGGCCGCAAAACCGATGTGAATGATGCGTCATGGCTTCAGCGGCTGCACAGCTACGGCCTCTTGCGTGGCAGTTTTCGCCCCAAAGCCGGGGTCGCCACGTTGCGGGCCTACATGCGGCAGCGTGAGCGACTGATCGAGTACGCGGCATCGCATATCCAGCACATGCAGAAGGCGCTGATGGAGATGAATGTGCAATTGCACCACGTCGTCTCCGACATCACCGGCGCCACGGGCATGCGTGTTATCCGGGCCATCGCCGACGGCGAGCGCAACCCCGCCACCCTTGCCCAGATGCGTGACGTTCGATGTCATGCCAGCACCGAGACAATCTGTTCCGCCTTGACCGGCAACTGGCGCGATGAACACGTCTTCGCGCTGTGCCAATCGCTTGCGCTATTCGACTTTTACCAGCTCAAGATCGTGGAGTGCGACCGAAAGCTGGAGATTGCGCTCCGGGACCTAGAAGGCGGCGACGGGTACGACATTGCCCGTTTGCCGAAGGTTCGGACCAGGACCAAACAAGTGAACGCGCCGGACTTTGAAGTTCGTTCTGCGCTCTATCGCGTGCTGGGAGTAGACTTGACCCAGATCCACGGCATTGGACCATCGCTGGCCCTCAAGCTGGTCGGAGAGTGCGGCACTGACCTTGCGGCGTGGCCAAGCTCAAAGCACTTTACATCATGGCTGTGCCTGGCGCCGGGCAACAAGATATCGGGCGGCAAGCTGCTATCATCGAAAACGCGCCGATCATCGAGCCGGGCGGCGGCGCTGCTGCGCCTTGCGGCAACTACGATAGGCCGGACTGATACCGCGCTCGGTGCATTTTACCGCCGTCTGTCTGCAAGGGCAGGAAAGGCCAAGGCTGTGACCGCCACCGCGCGCAAGCTCGCCGTGTTGTTCTACAACGCGTTGCGTCACGGGATGGCGTATAGTGACCCCGGTGCAGCCCAATATGAAGAACGGTATCGCAGCCGGGTAATCGGCAATCTCCAGCGCCGCGCGAAAGCCTTCGGCTTCTCGCTCCAGGAACTGCCGTCAGAGCCTGAGACAGCTGTTTCTTAGGAATGCCGCTTGAGACAGGCGCGATATCGCCCCGGCGCACGGGCCGGGGCGTGACCTGACGCGCGGGCCATGACAGCCTCCCCGGCAAAACGAGGGAGAGAGTGACATGGCCCCCGTGGCGACGGACCTGACCGGCGGGGTTCCCGAGGACCGTGAATTCGTCGTGGCTGAAAAGCCCGACGATGGCCTGCGCGATGCCGTGAACGTCTGGATCGAGGAGGAAGGTGGCCTCTTCGCCATGCGTATCGGCGTCGAGGCGGTGGGCTCGCACTGGGATCGCCACGAATTCTGGCTGGACGTCGCCTTTGCGGACGGCCGCCTGCTTTCCAGGCGCGGTGATGGCGAGACGCATTCGCCCTACGGCGCGGATGGCCGCCCCACCGTGCGCGGCACCGGTCCGGTCCGCTTCGAATGCGTGGAGCCGTTCCGCCGCTGGACCGCGACCTACAAGGGGCAAGTCGCCGAAACCACGGCGCAGGAAATCATCGACAACCCCGATTTCGAGGAGGTGGCATGGGCCGACCTCGAAATCTCGGTAGACATGGAAATGGCCGCACCGCCCTGGGTGCCGGGCTCGCTCCTGCCCGAAGCGGCCGAAGCGCTGGGCGGCGAGCAGGGCAGTTTCATGAGCCCGCGCTACGAACAGCTCTTCCGCTGCACCGGGACGCTCACCGTCAATGGCGAGAGCCGCCCGTTCAAGGCCAACGGCCTGCGCATCCGTCGCACCGGTTTCCGGGCCTTTGCCGGGTTCTGGGGGCATTGCTGGCAAAGCGCTGTCTTCCCCGGCGGCCGCGCCTTCGGGTTCAACATCTACCCGCCGCGTGAGGATGGGGGGCTTAACTACGCCGAAGGCTGGATCATCGATGCCGACGGCACCCGCACTGCCGCGCGTCCGGTAGCGGTGCCGTGGCTGCGGCGCTTCCTGACCGGGGGAGAGGACGTGTCCTTTGTGTTGGAGACCGTGGACGGCCGCCGGGTGGAGATCGCGGGCGAGACCTTCGCCAATACCCGCTCACGCGGCGGGCACGTGCTGCCGCCGGACTGGCCGAGGGACTTCCCGCTCGTGCAGCAGAGCCACGCTTTCTACACCTGGGACGGCGAGCGGACGACCGGCATGATCGAGCGATCGAGCAAGCCGAGTGTGATGGAGCTTTAGGGCGCGGCACCAGGTTTGGATGCCCGCTCCAACCAAACCCTAATACACTCCGTCGTCCCCGCGAAGGCGGGGACCCCGCTTTTCTTGAGACGTAGCGCGAAGGCAGCGGGGCCCCCGCCTTCGCGGGGGCGACGGGTGGTGTCGGTGGCCTTACGGCTCGCCGGTGCTGCTGCCGCCCTCGGCCGGTTCCAGAAACACCAGGCGAAAATCCTCCCGCTCCACATCCGCCAGCGTGTGCTGGGTGAAGTGCAGCAGCCCATCCTCCGGGTGCAGGAAATCGCGCGCCCCGCCTTCGCGCGCGAGCACCGACTGGCTCTCCCATCCTGCGCGGAACTCCGGGCAGTGGTTCTGCAGCCATTCCACCACGGCAGCGACGCGCGGATCGGCCATCACCCGGCCATAGTCGCGGCGGAACTCGGCGAGCAGGCGCATGGCGCGGGTTTGCCAGTCGGGCAGCAGCGTGCGCGCGGCGGGGTGGGTGAACACATATCGCAGCAGGTTCGGCGCGCTCTCGCTGTCGAACAGCCCGGCAAACAGGCGGCGCGCGGCGGCGTTGGCGGCGCAGACCGACCATGCGGGATCGAGCGCATAGGCCGGGAAGGGCAGGGCGGCCACGGCCGCGGTGATCGCGGGCGGCGCCGCTTCGCGCGGGGCGGCGAAGGGATCGGCGGGGTCGCGGCGCTCGGCGAGGGAAAACAGGTAGTCGCGCTCGGCCGGCGACAGGCTGAGCGCGCCGGCAAGGCGGCCGAGCGTTTCGGCCGAAGGGCGAACCTCGCGCCCCTGTTCGATCCAGGCGACCCAGGTGGTGCCGATGGCGGCGCGCGCCGCCAGTTCCTCGCGCCGCAGGCCGGGTGTGCGGCGGCGGCGGCCATGGCCTTCGGGGGCCAGCCCCTCCCGGCGGGCGCGGACAAAGGCACCCAGCAGACGGCGTTGTGCTTCGGTGGACATGGCAGCACTTATAACAGGATAATTATATCCATTGTAACAGGCTAAATCGGGTTCATGAGGAGCGCCGAAAGGAGATCGACCATGACCGATCAAAGCCAACATGCCCCTACGCAGCATGGGCTGGCGCAAAGCCAGTTCGGCGAAATGTCCGCCGCTTATGTGGAAAGCACCGTCCATGCCGCGGGCGCCGACCTTCAGACCATTGCCGCCCGCGCGCTTGTCGCGGCGCCGCGCCATGCGCTCGATCTCGGCGCCGGCGGCGGGCATGTCGGCTATGCGATGGCGCCCCATGCCGCGCAGGTCATGGCCTGCGATGTGTCGCCCGAGATGCTGGAGGCGGTGGCGGCCGAGGCGGCGCGGCGCGGCCTTGCCAATATCGCCGTGCAGGCCGCCCCTGCCGAAGCGCTGCCGTTCGCGGAGGGTGCGTTCGATTTCCTCGCCTGCCGTTTTACCACCCACCACTGGCGCGATGCCGAGGCCGGTCTGCGCGAGGCGCGGCGCGTGCTCAAGGCGGGCTCGCCGGCGATCTTTGTCGACGTGGTGGCCCCTGCCGATGCGGCGGCGGACACCCATCTGCAGGCCGTGGAACTGCTGCGCGATGTCAGCCATGTGCGCGATTACACGGCGGCGCAGTGGACCGCGATGCTCGGCCGGGCCGGGTTCACCGTGCGCGAGGTCCGCACCGCGCGGCTGCGCATGGACTTTGCCACCTGGACGGCCCGGATGCGCACGCCGCCCGAACGGGTGGCGGCGATCCGCGCGCTTCAGGCCGTGGCCCCGGCGGAAGTGGCGGCGTGGTTCGGGATCGAGGCGGACGGCTCGTTCACCATCGATACCGTGCTGATCGAGGCGGTCTGAAACGGAAGCGGCGACGACCGGGGCGGCGCCGCGAAATGCGCGTTTCGCGAATTTCGCGGCGGGCCTCTCAGAACGAGATCACCGCCTCGCCGATGGCATCCCAGACTTGCGCCAGTTCGTCGTCGCCGATGCAGTAGGGCGGCATGACGTAGACGGTATTGCCGAGCGGACGCAGCAGCACGTCGCGTTCGCGGAAAAAAGCCATCAGGCGCGGGGCGAGGTCGCTCATGTAGCCGGTCTCGCCGCTGGTCTTGAAGTCCAGCGCGGCGATCGTACCCAGGCTGCGCGGATTGTCGAAGTGGCAGAACCGGCCGAGTTTATCGAGCCAGGCCGCCTGCTTTTCGGCCAGCGCGCCCACCCGTTCCAGCACCGGTTCCTCGCGCCAGATGGCGAGGTTGGCCGCCGCCGCCGCGCAGGCGATCGGGTTGGCGGTGTAGCTGGAGGAGTGGAAGAACATCCGCGCCCGGTCGGCCGCGTAATGGGCCTCGAAGATCGCCTCGCTGGCCATGGTCACGGCAAGCGGCACGGCGCCGCCGGTGAGCCCCTTCGACAGGCAGAGGATGTCGGGCACCACGCCGGCCTGCTCGCAGGCGGTCAGCGTGCCGGTGCGCCCCCAGGCGGTCATCACTTCGTCGGCGATGAACAGGACGCCGTGCCTGGCGCAGATCGCGTGCATCGCCTTCAGTGTGCCCGCCCCGTAGAACAGCATGCCGCCTGAACCGAGCACCAGCGGCTCGACGATCAGCGCGGCGGTATCCGGCAGGCGGCAGAGCGCCTCGAGGGCATCGAGCGTTGCCTGCTCGGCCCCGGCGGCGGGGAAGGGAATCCGGCCCACGTCAAACAGCAGCGGGTCGTAGGGCCGGTTGAACACCCCGCGCGCGCCCACCGACATCGCGCCGATGGTGTCGCCGTGGTAGGAATGGTCCATCACCACGATGCGGTGGCGCCTTGCGCCTTTGCCGTCCTCGGCGCGCCAGTGCCAGTAGCCGAGCGCCATCTTCAGCGCCACCTCGACACTGGTGGAGCCCGAATCCGAGAAGAATACCCGCGTCAGGCTTTGCGGCATCAGCGCGCGCAAGGCTTCGGCGACCTGCTCGGCCGGCTCGTGCGTCCAGCCGGCGAAGATCAGCTGGTCGAGCTTGCCCGCCTGCTCGGCGATGGCGGCCATGATGCGCGGGTGGCAGTGGCCGTGCGTCGTCACCCACCAGGACGAGATCGCGTCGATCACCGCGCGGCCGTCCGCCGTGTGCAGCCTTGCCCCTTCGGCGCGCGTCACCAGCGGCACCGGCTCCTGCAGGCCGTGCTGGGTGAAGGGATGCCAGATCGAAGACGTCATGCTGCCCCCGTCTCTGCCGTGAAATCGGCAAGGGTGAAGTGTGCGGCAAAGGCCTCGCGCAGCGCCTCGGGCGTCAGCGGCGTGACATGCGGCAGGCGGCCGAGGCGGCGGACCTTGCCCATTGCGCAGATCGTGGCCTCGCTGTCTTCCTGCGCTTCGCCGACAAAGGCAACGCCCAGCACTGCAACACCGCGCGCGCGCAGCGCCTCGATGGTCAGCAGCGTGTGGTTGATCGTGCCCAGCACGGTGCGGGCGACAACGATCACCGGCGCCTGCCAGCGCGCGAACTGGTCGGCATAGGTCATGCTGCGCGAGAGCGGCACCAGCGCGCCGCCGGCGCCTTCGACCACCAGCGGACCATCGATGCGGGGCAGGGCGAGCCGGGCGGGATCGATCTCGACCCCGTCGATCTCGGCGGCGCGGTGGGGGGAGCAGGGGGTGGTGAGCCGGTAGGCTTCGGCCAGCACCTTGTCGCGCGGGAGGCCCGAGAGGCGGGCGACACGGTCGGCATCGCCGCCGTCCGCTTCCAGCCCGGCCTGCACCGGCTTCCAGTAATGCGCGCCAAGCGCGCCCGCGAGGGCCGCGGCGAACACGGTCTTGCCGATTTCGGTATCGGTGCCGGTGACGATCAGGGGCGTTGCGATGAATGTGCTCATGGGCGGCTCACCTAGCGCGGTGTAGGTGACAGGTCACGACTTCGTAAGTCACTTCGCATCCGCTTTGGGCAAATCGGCCCAGCGTGCGGCGCAACTGTGGCGGGGTGAGCGGGCGGTGTCCGGCCTGAGCCGCCTGTGCGCCGATGGCTTTCAGGCCGCGCAGGAAGGCCAGCGGGTGCTCGTGGCGTTCCACGTGGTTGCAGACCGTGACGGTGCAATCTCGGAAGGCCTCGACCGGCGCGAAAGCGGGGGTTCCGGCGCTGAGGCCCTCGGCGGCATGGGCGGCGCGCCATTCGGCAAAGCTGCCGGGGCCCAGCGTGGTGACCATCAGGTGGCCCCCCGGCGCCAGCCAGCCTGCCATGCGGGCGAGCGCGGCGGGGGCATCGTCGAACCACTGCACCGCGAGGCTGGAGCAGATGAGGTCGAACGGGCCGCCTTCGGGCGCGCCATATTCGCCGTCGAGCACGGCGAAGCGGTGATGCGCGCGCGCGCCAAGCCGGGCGCGGCAGCGCGCCAGCATTTCGGGCGCGAGATCGGTGATCAGCCAGTCGCCGCCGATGCCGGTGCTGCCGAGTGCCTCGGTAAGGAACCCGGTACCGCAGCCGATCTCCAGCACGCGTGGGCCTGGATGGGGGGCGCCGGACAGGTCGAGCGCGGCAATCCGCGCCGCCAGCGCCGCGGCCACCTCGCGCTGGACGCGGGCATGGCCGTCATAGTCGGGGGCGGCGGCGAAGGCGCGGCGCACGGTCTCGCGCGGGACGTTCATGCCGGCCGCGCCGTGCCCGGCGCCGCAGCCAGCATCGCTGCCAGTCCGCGCACGGCTTCGGCGCAGAGTTCGGGGTCCTCGACCGGCAGCAGGTGGCCGCCCGCCTCGCTCTCGATCCGGCGCACGTCGCCGCCCTCGAAGGTGCCTGCGCGCATGGCGCCTGGCATCAGCGGGTCCTGCCCGCCTTGCAGCGAGATCACCGGGGCCTCGGGCAGCGGCGCCCGGGCATCGCGCAGGCGCAGCAGGTCGCGGCGCAGAAGGTCGGCGTCGGGCTTGCCTTCGGGCACGGTGCCGCCGATCTGCTGGTGGAAACTGGCCAGCACGCCGGCCGGGCTCTGCCCGAAGCGGCGGATCATGTGCTCGACCACCCGCACCGGCACGCCCGGCTGGTCAAGCGGTGCGGTGAAGCGGGCAAAGCCGTTGATCGCGACCACGCCGAGCAGCCCCGGCGGCGGATCGGCCAGCACGCGGACGGTGCCGAAGCTGTGCGTCACCGCGATGCAGGGGCCTTCCACCAGGGGCACATGGCGCGCGCCGAAGTAGCCGGCGTCATCGATCGCATGGTCAAAATCGGCAAGCCGCGCGGCGAGCGGTGTCCAGAAATGCCGGTCGAAACCCCAGCCATGGGCAAACAGCAGTTTCACCGGAGGGCCTCGATGGCGGCGAGCAGGGCGGCGACGTCGTCCGGCGCATGGGTCGCGCGCAGGGCCAGGCGCAGTCGGCTGGTGCCGGGGGGCACGGTCGGCGGGCGGATCGCGGCGGCGAGGAAGCCCGCCGCCTCCAGCTTGCGTGAAAGCGCGATGGCATCGGCCTCGGCGCCGATCACCGCGGGCACGATCTGGGTGGAGGAGCGGGCGTGGTCCAGTCCCAGCCGCGCCAGTCCCGCGCGCAGCTGCTCGCCCAGGGCCGCAAGGTGCGCGCGCTCGGCCGCCATCGCCGGCACCAGGTCCAGCGCGGCATCGACCGCGCCGAGCACGGCGGGCGGCGGCGCGGTGGTGAAGATCATCCCGCTCGCCGCGTTGACGAGATAGTCGACCAGCACTTGCGAGCCGGCGATATAGGCGCCGAACCCGCCCAGCGCCTTGCTGAAAGTGCCCATGATCACGTCCACCCGCCCCGGAGCCAGCGCCGAGAGCCCGGCGCCGCCGGGGCCGAGCACGCCGGTGGCATGGGCCTCGTCGATGTAGAGCACGGCGTCGTGGCGCTCGGCGATCTCGGCCAGGCGCAGCACGTCGGCGCGGTCGCCGTCCATCGAGAACACGCTTTCGGTCAGGATCAGCCGCGCGGGGGCCTCGGCGCCCTTGCTGGCGAGAAGCTGTTCGAGATGGTCCAGGTCATTGTGGCGGAACCGGTGCTGGCGCGCGCCGGACATCGCGATCCCGGCATGCATCGAGGCATGGATCAACCGGTCGGCAAACACGGCGACGCCCGGCATCGCCGCGATCAGCGCCGGGATCACCGCGGCATTGGCCTGCCAGCCGCTGGCAAAGACCAGCGAGGCTTCGGCATGCTTGAATCTGGCGATCCGGGCCTCGAGCGCGAGATGTGCCGCGCTGGTGCCGGTCACCAGCCGCGACGCGCCCGAGCCGGTGCCATGCTCGCGCGTCCAGGCGGCGGCGCGCTCGGCGAGCAGCGGATGGCGGGCGAGGCCGAGATAGTCGTTGCTGGAAAAATCGACGAGGTCGCGGCCTTCGCGCCGGATGCGCCCGGCGGGGAGCATGGCGGCGGGGCGCAGGCTGCGGCGCTGTCCGGCACTGTCGATCCGCGCCAGCGCGGCCTCGAGGAAGGAATCGAGCCTCTTCATCGCGCTCGCCGGTATGGCATGCGGCCCGCCGAGACAATGCCTGTTCGGGCCTGTCCACGCCGCCCCGGGGCGGTTGGCCTCCGCTTGCGGCGAAATCCGCTTCTTGCGAATTTCTCCAGGCCGCCTGCTCAGAAAGATCGACCTGCCTGATGAGTTAAGGTAAATTACTGTAAAACCATGAGGGGATTCGATGGCGGAAGACAATTCCCGTCATTGCGCGTTGGTCCTGAGGACCGTGGAGTCGGGGGCTGCGGCCGTGCAGTCGCCGGTCGCGGCTTCGTGGTGCCGCTCGGCGCTGCGCTACGGACTGCTGCCCGATGACCGTCCGTTCGTGGAACGGCTGGACGAGAGCGCCTTGCGCGCGGTGCGCGAGGCGGCGGGCGGCCTGCCGGAGCTCGCGCAAGCGACGCTCGATGCCCTGTTCGCCAGTGTCGGGCGCAGCGGCGCCTGCCTGCTGCTCGCCAATGGCGACGGGATCGTGCTCGACATGCGGACCACCGAGGCCGAGCGCGAGACGTTTGCCGTGCACGGGTTGGCGCCGGGGGCGAACTGGTCGGAAATGCGCGAGGGTACCAATGGCATCGGTACCAGCCTGATCGAGCAGCGGCCGGTCACGATCCTGCGCGACGAGCACTTTGCCTGCCGCAACACCGGGGTCTCCTGCATGGCGGCGCCGATCTTCGATCCCGACGGCCATGTGATCGCCGCGCTCAACGTCTCCAGCGCCCGCGCCGACCTTGGCGATACCGCGCTGCTGGTGGCCGCGCTGGTGCAGGATGCGGCCCGCGCGATCGAGCGTGACATGTTCTGCCAGCGCTTCGGCGCGGCGCGGATCATGCTCGCCCCGGCGGAGCGGCAGGGCGGCGGCCCGGCCTTGCTGGCGGTCGACCGCGATGACCTGGTGATCGGCGCGACGCGCGCGGCGCGGCGGCAGCTGGGGTTCGAGGCGGGCACGCCGCTGCCGCCGCGGCCGATCGGCGACCTGCTGGGGGAACCGCAAGTCCAGGGGTTCGAGGATGGCGAGCGCGCGGTGCTGCGCCAGGCCCTGGCGCGGGCGGGTGGAAACGTCTCGGCCGCGGCCCGCCTGCTGGGAATCGGCCGGGCGACATTCTATCGCCGGATGGAGCGGGCCGGGTTGGGTGGGTGAATTCCAACAGTACTGTTGTGGGCAATACTTCAAATTGTTTTTAAAATGTATCGCTGCCGAGACAGTTAGGTAGTAATACTTGGGTGGTGGTCTTGGCGAGGGCGGGGCTGCGGCGTATTTTGATAACCGCAGCTTTCCGGTAAAGGCACCCCCCTCCCTCCGCCTCGGAAAGCTTTCGCGCCTGGCGAGGCCTTGTCCTCTCTCCCATCCCCCCCGAGGGGCTTCGCCGGGCGCTTTCCCTCCGTTTCACCGGTTGCGCGGATTTGCGGCGGGGCGTGCAGCCTCTGCCGGTGCGGGGCGTTGTAGAGACACCTGTCCCAATTGCTCACGGTGTCCTTTGAAGTTCTTGCATTCCGTATCGCTGGCGCCCGCCGCGCTGATCGGCATGGCGTTTGGTCCGCTGGCCGTGATCCCGCTTTCCGCCTGCCATTCCGAGGCCGACGCGCCCAAGGCGGAGGTCGCCGCGAGGCCGTCGGCCGATCCGCTCGCCTTTATGCCGGCGCCCGCCGCCGCCCCTCAGGGGCAGGCATCTCCAGCATCGGGCAATCCCCTGCTGCGCGCACAAGTCGCGCTGGACCGCCAGGGCTTTTCGCCGGGCGTGATCGACGGCAAGGACAGCGCCGCTTATGCGCTGGCGCTGCGGGGGTTCCAGCAGGCGCATGGGCTCGCCGCGAGCGGCAGGCTCGATACGCCGACGCAGCGGGCGCTGCTGGCGGGCGTGCGCGGCGATGGCACCCGCCGCGTGACGATCCCGCTGGCTTTTGCGCGCGGGCCGTTTCATCCCGATCTTCCCCGCGACATGGCCGGGCAGGCCAGGTTCGACCGGCTCGGCTACCGCAACATGAGCGAGGCCCTGGCGGAGCGTTTCCACACGACACCCGAAACCCTGCTGGCGCTCAACGGGCCGGGCACGGTGCTCGGCGCGGGGCGGGTGGTGCGGGTGCCGGACATCGCCGATGCGGCCCCGAAGCCCGAGGATGGCGACACGACCGGCTGGTCCGACACGCTGGTGCGATTGGGCGTCGCCGCCGACCAGCCGCGCGCCGATCATCTCGTGGTCGACAAGTCCGACGGCGCCCTGCGGGCCTACGACAAGCAGGACCGCCTGATCGCGCAGTTCCCGGTGACGACCGGCAGCGGCCACGATCCCTTGCCGCTGGGCACCTGGAAGATCGTCGGTGCGGCGCGCAATCCCGACTATCACTTCAATCCCGACTTGTTCTGGGATGCAAAGAAGAACGCGAAGGACAAGCTGCTGCCGCCGGGGCCCAACGGGCCGGTCGGCGTGGTCTGGCTGGACTTGTCCAAGGAGCACTACGGCATCCACGGCACGCCCGAGCCGCAGAACATCGGCAAGACCGAAAGCCACGGCTGCGTGCGCCTGACCAACTGGGATGCGGCACGGCTGGCGCAGATGGTCTCGCCCGGGATCACCGTGGTGTTCCAGGCCTGAGCGGCGGGCCCTCGGCGGGCCTGTCGAAGCCCCGGCAGCAGAGCGCTGCACGAAGGCCAGCGAGCGAATGGTCATGCGCCGGGAGCGGGCTTCGACAAGCTCAGCCTGAGCGGGGCTGGGTCAAAACGCGGAATGCTAGGCGGCGTGGACAAATTCCTCGAGGTCACGATAGCCCCCATGTGCCCCCCGGCGAGGCGCGCGGACGCGGGAAGAGTGGTTCTCTTTCAAGGCCGTGCAACGCTGCCGGGGGGCACATGGGGGCTACCCCGAAGGGGCCGGACCAAAACCCGCCACTTCGGCGTCGGTTCGGCTTGAACTATCGACATAGTCCTGCGCCTCACCTCCTTGAATTGACGGGTTTTGCCTCCGGTCGTGACCTCGAGGAATTTGTCCACGCCGCCTAGGGTGGCGGCCCTTTGCAGGCGTTCGTTGAACCCGGATGGCTTGCCGATTGTTCACTCCATTCGTCATTCCCGCGAAGGCGGGAATCCAGTAGCAACCTGGCAATGAAGGACACTCGAAGGCAATCCACAGTGGCGCGATCTCGCCACCGACGTTGGCTTCGAAGCGCTGCGTTGACTGGATTCCCGCCTCCGCGGGAATGACGAAGAGGGGGCGGGAATGGCGAAGATCCGGGTGCAGATTTGGCATTGGCAACGGGTGTTTTAAAATCCGAACCAGACAGTTCGCTTCGCAGCCCCACTCAGCCCCCCAATCCCCGCCCGGCCTGAACCTGCCGAACGCTTCGGGGTGGGGCGAGCCCTGGCCGGGGTGGATCGAATCCCCGCGCCTTGCCTTGAGGGGCGCGCAAATCCTAACCCTCGGCGTCCGGGTCATCTCGTTTATACCAAGGACATAACATGAAATTCACGCTCGCCGCCATCGCGGCTCTTGCTGCCACGCTGGCCGCCGCCGCGCCGGCCATGGCCAATACCGTGACCGCCGAGGCCAATATCGCCCGCGCCGAGGGTGACTGGGGCGGGGAACTCGCGGTCGGCGTGCCGGTGGTGCAGGACGGGGGATTCTCGATCACCCCTGCGGTCGGCCTGTTCTTCCATGACCGCGACCATCCCGCCTATTACCACGACGACGGCTCGTGCTTTGCCAGGTCGAGCGGCAACGAGGTTTCCGGCGGCAAGTGCGACGATTCGGGCACCAAGCTCTTCGCCAAGGTCGAGGCGACCTACCGGCTGCCGATGGCGCTGGCCGTGGGGGTCGGCGCGCGCCTGATCGGCGACAACGTGCGGCCTTATGGCACGGTGTCGATGCCGCTGCTGCCGCGCATCGACGTCAAGGGCAACCTCGGCGACCACTACGTCGCGGCAGGCCTTCAGGCGCGCTTCTGATTGCGCGGTGCAGCCTCTTTGCCTCCCCGAATTCTGCCGGGGGGCAAAGGGGCTGCCGCATGCGGCAGGCCGGCTGCGCGGCGGCGGCCGTCAGCCCTCCAGCAGGTCCAGATAGGCCACGACGTCATTGTCGGTGGCGATGAACAGGCCGTCCTGCACGTCCTCGATCTGCTGGGAGGCGATTTCCATGGCCTCGGCCAGCGGGCCGTAGAACAGGGTGGTGACGCCGCCGCCCTCGGGGCCGCCGTCGAGGTGGTAGAGCCGCACATTGGCGTCGCTGTAGGTCGTGCGCATCAGCCCTCGTCCTCTCCTTGCTCAGGCTCAGGCTCACGTTCGCGCCTTGCGCCCTCGACCGTGCGCGCGATCCGGGCGATCTCGGCCTCGGCGGCCTGGCGCTCGTGCTTGCTGCGGCCATAGCGGGCGCGGCTGGCCTCTGCCTGTGCCTGATTGTCGGAACGCGCCCTGGCCTTGCGGGCCATGCGCAGGTTGATGATCTCGGCCATGAGGCCCTTCTACGCCTCGACGGGCGCGGTGGTAACCCCCAGATCGGGCAGTCCGACCGAACGCTTGCCCGAAAAGTCGGTGCGCACGACGATGAGCCCGTCCTTCTCCAGGAAGTCCAGCAGGCGCTGCACGCGGCGCGGGCTGCTGGTGCCGTAGGTCCGGGCCAGCACCATGTCGTCGGGGCAGGGCTGGTCGTTCATCGCCGCCAGCGCGATCAGGTAGAACGGCGCCAGCGCATCGTCGGGCACGTGCTTGGCGAGATTGAAGAGGTCGAACCACTTCTCGTCGTCCGGGTCCTCGATCCCGGCCAGCGCGGCGGCAAAGCCCCGGCGGAAGGTCGTGGCATCCAGCCCGCGCACGGAGATGCCCTTCATCCGGCAGCGGATCGTGAAGTCCTGGAACAGCGTGGTCGAGGGCTGGAACGAGCAGTCCTCGTCCTTGGCCATGGCATTGAGGATCTCGATCATCGCCGCGCGGTTTTCCTCGGGCTCCGGTTCCGGGCGCTCGGGGCGCGGCGGCGGGGCGGCGGCGAGGGTGGGCGACTGCGCGATCGAGGCGGAGAGGTCGTCGACGTCGATCGCCGGGCGCGGCGGCGGGCGGTGGAATTCCTGCCGCTCGGGCTCGACGTGCAGGTTGTCGTGCAGCAGTTCGCGCAGCTCGTCGGTGGAGGCGGTGGGCAGCGGCATCAGGCCGGGGGTGATCGACTTGGCGCCGGTGCGCACGCTGCCGATGTTGACCGCCACCGGGCGGCGGCTGATCGCCGGGCCGAGGCCGAGGAACTGGCCGCGCGCAAGGTCGCGGATCGATTCGGCCTGACGGCGCTCCATGCCCAGCAGGTCCGCCGCGCGGATCATGTCGATGTCGAGGAAGGTGCGGCCCATCAGGAAGTTGCTGGCTTCCGCCGCCACGTTCTTGGCGAGCTTGGCGAGGCGCTGGGTGGCGATGACGCCCGCCAGACCGCGCTTGCGGCCGCGGCACATGAGGTTGGTCATCGCCGCCAGGCTGACGCGGCGGGCTTCCTCGGTGACTTCGCCGGCGGCGGCGGGGGCAAACATCTGCGCCTCGTCGACAACGACCAGCACCGGATACCACTGCTCGCGCGGGGCATCGAACATGGCGTTGAGGAACTGCGCGGCGCACTTCATCTGCTGGTCGATTTCCAGCTCGTCGAGCGCGAGGACCACCGAGGCGCGGTGTTCGCGGATACGCGCGCCGAGGCGGACGATCTCGGCCTCGGCATAAGCGGCGCCGTCGATCACGACGTGGCCGAATTCCTCGGCCAGGCTGACGAAGTCGCCCTCGGGATCGATCACCACCTGCTGGACGATCGGCGCGCTCTCTTCAAGCAGGCGGCGCAGCAGGTGCGACTTGCCGGACCCGGAATTGCCCTGCACCAGCAGGCGGGTCGCGAGAAGTTCCTTGATGTCGATTTCGATCGCCTCGCCCTGCGGGGTCTGGCCGATCACGATGTTGGCGCTCACGGGTGCCTATTGGCAAAGGCGGGCGCCGCCGCGCAAGGGGGCAGGGCGCGTTTTCCATAGGTAGCCGCCCGGATGGCGCGCCGCCGCCGGGCCGGGGTATGATCGCCGGGTGGATGGTTTGTCGCCCGATTCCGGTGGCTTGAAGGGCGGGGCAAGGTCCCGCGCCGATGCGCTTGCCCAGGCGCTGGACCGGCTCGCCGACGCCCACCGTGCGCTGGCCGATGCCCATGCCACCGCCGATGCCGCGCGCGCCCTGCTGCGCGATGCCATCGATTCGCTGGCGGACGGTTTTGCCCTGTTCGATGCCGAGGACCGCATGGTGCTCTGCAACCGGGCGTTCCTGAAGATGTTCCCGTGGTTCGAGGCGATGCGCGATTCGGCGCCGGCCTTTGCCGAAATGGCCCGCCGGATGGCCGAGGCCGGGGCCACCATCGGTTCGCGCATCGCTCCCGACCGCTGGCTGCGCGACCGCATGGCCCAGCACCGCGAGGCGCGCGGCGCCCATGTCCAGGCGCTGGCCGACGGGCGGTGGATCCAGATCAACGAACTGCGCACCAGCGGCGGCGGCATCGTCGGCATCTATACCGACGTCACCATGGTCAAGGCCGAGGATGCCCGCCAGCGCGCCCGCGAACTGGGCGAGCGCAACCTGGCGCTGCAGACCACGCTCGACACGCTGTCCGAAGGGGTCTGCCTGTTCGACGTCCAGCGCCGCTTGCAGGCGTGGAACGAAGGCGTGGCGGCGCTGCTGGGCCTCGATGTCGGCAGCGAGGGGGCACTGCTGGCAAGCCACGAGGCGCTGGTGCGCTGGTGCGCCGAGCAGGGCGGGCTGGAACGCGCCGAGGCGCTGGAATGGCGCGAAGGCGGCGGCGCCCGGGTGGTGAGCGACTGCCGCATGTTCGCCGATGGCGAGGGCGCGCGCCATTTCACGATCCGGTCGGTGCCGCTGACCAGCGGCGGCATGGTCTTCACTTTCGACGACGTGACCGACCAGGTCCGCTTCCGTCGCTCGCTGACCGAGACCGCCGAAACGCTGGAGCGCCGGGTGGCCGAGCGTACCGCCGAACTGGTGGAAGTGAACCTGCGGCTGGTCGCCGCCACCGAGGCGGCGCTGGAGGCTAATCGCTCCAAGACCAGCTTCCTCGCCGCCGCCAGCCATGACCTGCTGCAGCCGCTCAACGCCGCGCGGCTGTTCGTGTCGGCACTGGGTAGCGAGGCCTTGCCGGAAAAGCCGCAGGCGCTGGTGCGGCAGGCCGCCTCCGCGCTCGATTCGGTGGAGGACCTGCTCGAAGCCCTGTTCGAGATCTCGCGCCTCGATGCCGGCGCGATCCAGCCCGAACTCGGCGACCTGCCCCTGGCGCCGCTGCTGGCCGCGCTGCGCCGCGAGTTCGCGCCGCTGGCGGAAGCGGCGGGGCTCGCGCTGGTGGTGCCGGACAGCGCGGACTGGGTGCGATCCGATGCCCGGCTCCTGCGGCGGGTCCTGCAGAACTTCGTCTCCAACGCGATCCGCTACACCGCGCAGGGGGAGGTGCGGGTGGAGCTGGCGGCGGCCGGGGCCGGGGCCGCGGAGGGGGCCGGGGAGGGGGCGGGAGACGAACTGGTGGTCACCGTGCGCGACACCGGCCCGGGCATCGCCGAGGCCGAGCGCGCCGCGATCTACGAGGAATTCCGCCGCCTCGATGCCACCCGCAAGATCCCCGGCAAGGGGCTGGGCCTTGCCATCGTGCGGCGGGTGACAACGATGCTCGGCCACGAACTGGGGCTGGAGAGCACGCCGGGGAAGGGCTCGGCCTTCTCGGTGCGCCTGCCGCGCGCCGTGCCCCGGCCGGCCTGCACGGCGCCGGAGGAGCTGGGCGATCCGGCCGGCCCCGGCACGCGGTGCGGCGGCGGCGCGCTGGTGCTGGTGATCGACAACGAACCGGCGATCCTGGCGGGCATGGCGGCCTTGCTGGGGAGCTGGGGGCTGGAGGTCGTTGCCGCCGGCGACCCGGACGATCCGCAAGTCGCCGCCGCGCTGGCGCGCGGCCCGGCCATGCTGATCGCCGACTATCATCTCGACAACGGGCTGACCGGCGACGATGCGGTCCTGGCCCTGCGCGCACGGCTGGGCCGGGACCTGCCCGCCTGCCTCGTCACCGCCGATCGCGGCGAGCCGCTCAAGGCCCGGGCCGCCGCGCTGGGCCTGCCCTTGTTCACCAAGCCGGTGAAACCGGCGCGCCTGCGGGCGCTGCTGCGGCAATTGGAGGTGCTTTAGGTCGTTCTATTCATCCCGCCACGTGCAGCGACATCAGCGAGGAGGAATAAGGCGCGAGCAGCTCTGCCGCGCGTTTCCAGTCGCCGCGCAGCCAGAGGTCGTGCGCGGCGGGATCGGCGGGCAGGATCACCGGCATCGTCTCGCGTCCCTCGGAGCGCAGCGCGGCATTGGCGGGGGCGGTGAGCAGCGCGAAGCTGGGCACCTCGCTGTCCTTCCAGACCCCGGCCATGGCGAAGACCGGCTGGTCGGCGGCGCCGAACCAGCATGCCCGGCGCTTGCCGTCACGCGGGTCCGCCTTGCCCCATTCCATGAAGGCCGTGGCCGGGACCAGGCAGCGGAACTCGCTGTTGCGCAAGTTGCCGATCCAGAACGGGCTTTCGAGATTGCGCACGGTGAGGATGCCATGACGCCGTTCATCCCAGCCCCGCGGCGGCGGGGGGACGCCCCAGAGGCGCGGGATCATCCGGCGCGGCAGGCGCTTTTCCGGGCGCGGCCCCGCCACGAACTCGCGGCCCATGGTGATGACGGGCGCAAAGCCGCCCGCCGAAACCGCGCCGCCGGGCCAGGGGTCGTTGCCGGCGTCGAGGCCGAAGGTGCGAGCCACTTCGCGGGCAGGGGCGTCGAGGCGATAGATCATCGGCATGTCTGCTTCGGGCCCTAGACGGAGGCAAAAGCCGCGTCTATCGTCGGCGCCATCCCCGGGGAGCTTGTGCCTAGGGTTTTCGCTTTTGCGAGAGCCTGCAGGAAACAAATGGCTGAGAGGGGCAGGTCACGCTGCCCGACCCGTTGAACCTGAACCCGTTAACACGGGCGGAGGGAAGGGCGGGCCACAGGACTATCTGTCGCGACCTTTCTTTCGTCCATAAGCCGAAGGAAAATCGCTTATGGCCGACATCAATTCCAAATTGGAAATCGGCGTCACCACCGGACCCATTCGCGGGTCGAAGAAGATTCACGTCGGGCGGCTTGGCGTGGCCATGCGGGAGATTCACCTTGAGCCCGGTTCGGGCGAGGCTCCGGTGCGTGTCTACGATACGTCCGGCCCCTACACCGATCCGAATGTCACCATCGACATCGCCGCCGGTCTTGCCGCCAAACGCCGGACATGGATTCTCGCACGCGGAGACGTGGAGGATTACGAGGCCCGCGCCGTAAAGCCGGAGGACAACGGCCAGCATCTTGGCGCATTGGGACCTGACCGTTCGGGCGGCGTCCCAGCGTTTCCCAACGTGGTGAAGCGCCCGCTGCGCGCCAAAGCGGGCATGAACGTCAGCCAGATGCACTACGCCCGCCGGGGCATCATCACGCCGGAGATGGAATACGTCGCCGAGCGTGAGAACCTCGGCCGCGCGATGCTGAAGGCATACGCGCGCGACGGTCAGGCCAGAGATGGTGAAAGTTGGGGCGCGGCCATTCCCGACTACGTCACCCCCGAATTCGTGCGTGAGGAAGTGGCGCGCGGCCGGGCGATCATCCCCGCCAACATCAACCACCCCGAAAGCGAGCCGATGGCGATCGGCCGTAATTTCCTCGTCAAGATCAACGCCAACATCGGCAATTCCGCCGTCGCCTCGGACGTGGCGAGCGAGGTG
Organism: Novosphingobium sp. KA1; assembly: GCF_017309955.1. Classification (NCBI taxonomy): domain Bacteria; kingdom Pseudomonadati; phylum Pseudomonadota; class Alphaproteobacteria; order Sphingomonadales; family Sphingomonadaceae; genus Novosphingobium; species Novosphingobium sp. KA1. Next base: position 2,229,722 of record NZ_CP021247.1, read on the forward strand.
GACAAGATGGTCTGGTCGATCCGCTGGGGCGCGGACACGGTGATGGACCTCTCCACCGGGCGCAACATCCACGACACCCGCGAATGGATCATCCGCAACTCGCCCGTGCCGATCGGCACCGTGCCGATCTATCAGGCGCTGGAAAAGGTCGGCGGCATTGCCGAGGACCTGACCTGGGAGGTGTTCCGCGACACCCTGATCGAACAGGCCGAGCAGGGCGTGGACTACTTCACCATCCACGCCGGCGTGCGCCTGCCCTTCGTGCCGCTTGCGGCCAGGCGCGTGACCGGCATCGTCAGCCGCGGCGGCTCGATCATGGCCAAGTGGTGCCTTGCCCACCACAAGGAATCGTTCCTCTATGAACGCTTCGACGAGATCACCGAGATCATGAAGGCCTACGACGTCGCCTATTCGCTGGGCGACGGCCTGCGCCCCGGCTCGATCGCCGACGCCAATGACGAGGCGCAGTTCGCCGAACTCTATACCCTCGGCGAGCTGACGAAGCGGGCCTGGGCGCAGGACGTGCAGGTGATGATCGAGGGGCCGGGCCATGTGCCGATGCACAAGGTGAAGGAGAACATGGACAAGCAGCTCGAGGCTTGCGGCGAAGCGCCGTTCTACACCCTCGGGCCGCTGGTGACCGACATTGCGCCGGGCTACGACCATATCACCAGCGGCATCGGCGCGGCCATGATCGGCTGGTACGGCACGGCGATGCTCTGCTACGTCACGCCCAAGGAGCACCTTGGCCTGCCGGACCGCGACGACGTGAAGGTCGGCGTCGTCACCTACAAGCTGGCCGCCCATGCCGCCGATCTCGCCAAGGGGCACCCGGCCGCCAAGGTCCGCGACGATGCGCTGTCCCGCGCCCGTTTCGAGTTCCGCTGGCGCGACCAGTTCAACCTCAGCCTCGATCCCGACACCGCCGAGCAGTACCACGACCAGACGCTTCCCGCCGAAGGCGCGAAGTCCGCGCATTTCTGCTCGATGTGCGGGCCGAAGTTCTGTTCGATGAAGATCAGCCAGGAAGTGCGGGACTTCGCGGCGAAGCAGAACCAGCCGGTGCAGGCCTTTGTCGCGGCCGAGGAGGCCGAGGCGGGCATGGCCGAAATGAGCAAGGTGTTCCGCGAGACCGGCAGCGAACTCTACATGGGCGCAGGCGGACGCGAGCACGACTGACGGCGCTGTGCCGATCCCCGACCCCGTATTTTACGTTGCCCCGTATTTTTACGCTGCAATGCAACAAATACGGGGTCGTCCGTCTTCGCGAGTGCGAAATGCGGTGCTAAAATGAAGGGCCCCCCAACGGAGCCCCGATTCCATGCGTGATCCCGCAGCCGAATGGCTGAAACTGGCAAGCGAGAGTTACAGCCTCTGGGCCGATTCGATGATGGTGATCGGCATGCGCACCGCCGACATGATGACCGGCCGCGGCAGCAGCCACGAGAACCTGCGCATGGTGACCGAGAAAGTCGAGGCCAATGCCGAACTGGCCGCCAAGCTGTTCTGGGGCGGCCCGACCACGCCGGAGAAGGCCGCCCGCAAGGCCGTGGGCCACTATCGCAAGCGCGTCAGGGCCAATCGCAGGCGGCTTTCCAGGGGGTAAGTATCAGCGCTTGCGCACGAATTCCGCGCGCAGGACCAGGCCCTTGATGCCGGGATACTTGCAGTCGATCTCCTGGGCGTCGCCGGTCAGGCGGATCGAGGGGATCAGGGTGCCGCGCTTGAGCGTCTGGCCCGCGCCCTTGACGTCGAGATCCTTGATCAGCGTCACCGCATCGCCGTCCGCCAGCAGGTTGCCCACCGCGTCGCGCACTTCGACGGTGTCCGCCGCCGCGCGCTTGGCGGCCAGTTCCGAGGCGGGCAGCCATTCGCCGCTCTCTTCGTCGTAGATGTAGTCTTCGTCGTCAGCCGACATGTCGTATTCTCCTGTTGGCAAGGCCCATGGCAGGACCAGCCCGGTTTGGCGAGTGTCATGACAGCGCGGGGACAGGTCCGCATCCGGATTTATGTTCCTGCAGGGCAAGGATTTGCTATGCTGCTTGCAGGCAAACCGGGGGACACATGAAGCAGTCCAGCGAGAGTAACGAGTATTTCGGCCCGGCCGAGCAGGTGGTGCAGCATTCGGACATCGGCAGTTTCATGCCGGTGGGTTATTACCGGCCCATTCCCATCGTCTGGTTCGCGGGCGGCTGGTTCGTGCAGGTCGGCGCCTTGCTGCGCGCCCTGATCGCAGGCGGGACGAACGCCTAAAAGGCTGGCGCTGGCTTCGCACATGCGGCATGGGCGGTGGCATGCGTTCCCCCGATGCCCAGTCCGACCGCTTCCCGATGGGGGAAGTGGAGTTCGTTGCCCTGATGGCCTCGCTCCAGGCGCTGATGGCGCTCTCGATCGATGTCATGTTGCCCGCGCTCGGCGCGATTTCGCGCGACCTGCATCTGGCCGATCCGAACAGCCGCCAGCTGATCGTCGGCGTCTTCCTGATCTGCTCGGGGCTCGGCTCGCTGTTTCCCGGCGCCCTGGCCGACCGCTTCGGGCGCCGCCCGGTGGTGCTGACCGCGATCGGCGCCTACATCGCGACCGCCTTCCTCTGCGCGATCTCGGGCAGCTTCCTGCTGTTGCTGATCGCGCGCGGGTTCATGGGGGCGTTCTGTTCGGCGATGATGGTCATGCCGATGACCATCCTGCGCGACCGTTTCGACGGCGACCGCATGGCCCGCACCCAGTCGCTGGTGGCGATGACGTTCATGGTCGTGCCGATGGTGGCGCCGATGATCGGCCAGACCGTGCTGCTGTTTGTCGGCTGGCGCTGGATCTTCGGGATCATGTGCACGATGGGGGTGCTGGTCTTCGCCTGGAGCTTCATGCGCCTGCCCGAGACGCTCCACCCCGACTACCGCCAGCCGATCCAGCCGCGGGTGATCGGCGGCAACATGCTGCTGGCGCTCAGGGAGCGCTCCGCCTTCGGCTACTTCCTCGGCGCCGCCTTCGTGCAGGGGGCGCTGTTCGGCTACATCAATTCGGCGCAGCAGCTGGTGGGCGAGCACTTCGGCGCCGGCACTTTCTTCCCGGTGATCTTCGGCGGCATGGCGCTGGTCATGGCCTGCTCGAACTTCCTCAATTCGCGCATCGTCGAGAAGTTCGGCGCCCGCCGCGTCTCGCACACGGCGCTGCTGTGCTACATCCTGTTTGCCGCCGTGCACCTTGTCTTCGCGATGCGCGGCGAGAGCATCTGGGCCTTCATCCCGCTGATGACGGTGACGATGTGCATGATGAGTTTCATCGGCGCGAACTTCCAGGCGATCTCGCTCCAGCCCTTCGCGCGGATCGCGGGGGCGGCGGCCTCGGTCATGTCGTTCGTGCGCACGGTGCTGGGCGCGGCGCTGGGGTCGCTGATCGGGCAGGCCTACGACGGCACCGCGCGGCCGATCCTGGGGGCGATGGTGGTCTGCGGGCTGACCGGACTGGTGCTGGTGCTCTATTCCGAGCGTGGTCGCCTGTTCCGCCGGGTCAATCCGCCGGGCTTCTACAAGGCGCATCCGCCGTCGGCGGGGCATGAGTTCTGACAGGGGATTTTCGGGGGCGCGTGGCCCCCGATTTTCCTTTCGGCGCTGGTCAGACCCTTCGTCCGCGGAACAGCTGGACCAGGCCGACCACGATGGCGACCACGAGCAGGACGTGGATCAGCGCGCTCGACACATGGAACACGACAAAGCCGAGCAGCCACAGCACGATGAGAATGGCAGCGATGGTGAAAAGCATGGCATCTTCTCCTTTGAGCGATCACGGGAGAAACGCGCAGGCGTCGTTATGGCTGCATGAAGACTTTGCGGCGCGCGCTATGTGCCCTGCGCACACGACTCGTCTCAGGCCGAGGGCGGACGGCAGATTGCCGCGGCGGGGCCGGTTGCCGCCGCGCGGGAGGCACGGCATGGTCCCGCCTGCGACCGCGAATCGCCCTTGGGCGTGTCTCGCTGCTGCTCTTCGGGTCCACCGGTTTCGATAAATTCCAGAATGAACCGTAACCGGGCCAGTTCAATCGGGCCCATCCCGTCTGGCCAATCCGGCCGAGGCGGGCCAGTCTCGTGCCTGCCATGCCGGCGAAGCGCTGCCTTGCGCGGATTTCAGTCGTGCAACCTGGCCGGATGGGCCTGCGCCAGCGCCGCCAGTTCGCGGCGGGAGAGCACCGGGCGTGAGGTTTCCGGATCGGGCACGCGGGGCGAGCGCGCCTCGGCCAGCGCCGTCCAGACATGGCCAAGCTTGTGCCAGCCGGAAATCTGCACGCGGTGGTCCCAGGCATGGGCGCCCAGCCTCTCCACCTCGCGGGCGATCTCGCCGTAGATGCCGGCGGCGGAGAGCACTGCCCAGCGCTGGCGGAACTGCAGGCGCGCGGCGCCGACGCGGGCGGAATCCTCGTATTCGCGGGCCAGCGCGCAGGCCTGCGCGACCATCGGCACCAGCGCGCCGCGGTAGTGCGGCTTGGTCACTTCGCCGGGCGGAATGTCGGCCTCGGCCAGCCATTCGACCGGCAGGTAGCAGCGCCCGTTGGCATCGTCTTCCCAGACGTCACGCACGATATTGGCGAGCTGGAAGGCAATGCCGAGGTCGCAGGCGCGGTCGAGCGTGTCCTGGTCCTCGGGCGAGACCCCCATGACCAGCGCCATCATCACCCCCACGGCGCCGGCGACATGGTAGCAGTAGCGCAGCATGTCCGCCTCGCTGCGCGGGCGCCAGTCGTCGGCGTCGAGCGCGAAGCCGGCCAGCACGTCCTCGACCAGGGCATCGGTGATCGGCACTTCGCGGCGCAACTGGGCGAGCGCGTCGAAGGCCGGGGTGCCGGTGCTTTCGCCCGCCATGGCGAGTTCGGTGAGGGTGCGGATCGTCGCCAGCCGGTCCTGCGGGGCGAGCCGGTTGCCGAGGCGGACCGGGGCGGCGGCGCGGCCATGGTCCTGCTCGTCGGCGATGTCGTCGCAGGCGCGGCACCAGGCATAGAGCAGCCAGACCCGCTCGCGCGTGGCACGGTCGAACAGCCGGCTGGCCGCGGCAAAGCTCTTCGAGCCCTTGCGGATCGAGCGGTGCGCGGAGCGGACCAGTGCGGAGCGGGTGGCTGGCATGTCGTCTGTCGCCCGGGACGCCTCAGAGCGTCTTGGGGTCCATCTTCACGATCGGCACGATCGGCTCGTGCGCGGCCATGCGGCCGAGCAGCGATTCGAGGTCGGTGTCGTCGATGATGATGCCCTGGTGGGCGGGGCGCACGAAGCCGACTTCGCCCATGTGGCGGTTGAAGGCCAGCAGCATGTCGTAGAACCCGAAGGCATTGAGCACGCCGACCGGCTTGTCGTGATAGCCCAGCTGCGACCAGCTGACCGCTTCCCACAGCTCGTCCATGGTGCCCACGCCCCCGGGGATGACCACGAAGCCGTCCGACAGGCGGGTGAACTCGGCCTTGCGCTCGTGCATGGTCGCAACGACGTGGAGTTCGGTGCAGTCGTGGTTGGCCACTTCGCCGCCGCGTCCGTTACCGCCGACCAGCGCCTCGGGAATGATGCCGATCACTTCGCCGCCTTCGGCCAGCGCGCCGGCCGCCACCGCGCCCATCAGGCCAAGGCGGCCGCCGCCGTAGACGACGCCGATGCCCTTCTTGGCCAGCGTCGCGCCGACTTCGCGGGCGAGTTCGATGTAGCGGGGATCGGCGGGGGTGGCCGAACCGCAGTAGACGGCAAGACGCTTCATGTCAGTCGATAACCTTCAGTTGCACCTGCGCACCCTCCGGCAGATCCTGGGTCTGCCGGGCAAGGTCGCCGGTAAGATAGATCAGTTTCACGAAATCGATTCGGATCAGGTTTTCGTGCGCATAGTCCCCGGCGAGCATCGCCGGAAGCGTGAGACTGTAGACTTCCCCAGGCGCGGGCGGGCCGAGCCGCGCCGCCGCCGCATCGACCAGCGCATCGGCGCGCCAGATCGCCCCGGTTTCCTCCAGCGCCATGTGCGCCTGCGCCGCCGCCTCGTCGCCCAGCCGGGTAAGCGCGCCGAGGTCGGGGTCGAGATAGTGGTAGGCGCCGTCCGCATCGGTCACCAGCGCATGGCCCATCAGGCTGTGGGCGACGACTTCGGCAAAGGTCACCCCGGTCCAGCCCCAGGCGGCATTGAGTGCGTGGACCTCGCGGCTCACTTGAGGTCTGCCACCATCAGCCGCGCGGTTGCCCGCGCGCTGGCGACGACGCCGGGAATGCCCGCGCCGGGATGGGTGCCGGCGCCGACCAGGTAGAAGTTCTTCAGCTTGTCGTCGCGGTTGTGGCCGCGCAGCCAGGCGCTCTGCGTGAGCAGCGGCTCGAGGCTGAAGGCATTGCCCTTCCAGGCGCTGAAATCGGTCTCGAAATCGCTCGGCGCATAGTGGAAGCTGGTGACCAGCCGGTCCTGCAGGTCGGGGATCAGGCGGCGGCTGACTTCGGCCAGCACCCGGCGTTCCAGCAGCGGGCCGACGTCCTTCCAGTCCACCGGCAGCTTGCCGAGGTTGGCGACCGGGACCAGCGCGTAGAACGTGCTCTTGCCGGGGGGCGCCATGGCGGGGTCGGTGACGCTGGGATGGTGCAGGTAGATCGAGAAGTCGCGCGGCAGCACGCCGTGCTCGAAGATGTCCTCGAGCAGGCCCTTGTAGCGCGGCCCGAACAGCACCGAGTGGTGCGGGATGCCCGGCCAGGTGCCCTCGAGCCCGAAGTGGACAACAAAGACGCTGGGGGTGAAGCGCTTGCGGGCGAGCTTCCTGGCCATGTCCTGCCCGCGCGCGGTTCCCGCCAGCAGGTCGCGGTAGCTGTGCATGATGTCGCCGTTGCTGGCGACCGCGTCGAACCGGCCGCGCCAGCCGCTTTCGCATTCCACTTCGCTGACATGGTCGCCGATGGTGTGGATCGCGGCCACCTTGTCGCCGAGCCGCACGGTGCCGCCGATACGCTCGAACTGGCGGGCCATGGCCTGCGCCAGCTTGTTGGTGCCGCCGCGCGCCCACCAGACGCCGCCGTCCTTCTCCAGCTTGTGGATCAGCGCGTAGATCGCGCTGGTGGTCATCGGGTTGCCGCCCACCAGCAGGGTGTGGAACGAGAGCGCCTGGCGCAAGTGCTCGTCCTTCACGAAGTGCGAGACCATCGAATAGACCGAGCGCCAGGCCTGGTAGCGGGCCAGCGCCGGGGCGGCCTTCACCATGCTGGAAAAATCGAGGAAGGCCTCGTCGCCGAGCCGCACGTAGCCTTCCTGGTAGACACCCTCGGCGTAGCGCAGGAATTCCTCGTAGCCGCCGATGTCCTGCGGGGCGACGCGGGTGATCTCCCGGCGCAGCGCGGCATCGTCGTTCGAATAGTCGAAGGTTACGCCGTCGGTCCAGTTGAGCCGGTAGAACGGCATGACCGGCATCAGCTCGATGTCGTCGGCGATGTCGTGCCCGGTCAGGGTCCACAAGTCGCGCAGCGAATTGGGGTCGGTGATGACGGTGGGACCGGCATCGAAGGTGAAGCCCTCGCGCTGCCAGACCCCGGCGCGCCCGCCCACCATCTCGCGCGCCTCGACCAGCGTGGTCTCGATCCCCGCCGCCTGGAGCCGGATGGCAAGGGCAAGGCCGCCGAACCCGGCGCCGATGATGCAGGCTTTTTTCACAGCGATGTTCTCATTTTGGGGCCGAGGTCCGCCAGCGGGCGGCCCCCGCCCAGCAGGCTGGCGAGTGCGGCGCCCAGCGGCACCGGCGGCTTGCCGGCAAGCAGGCGCGCGCGGTCGGCCAGGGTCGACCGGCCGGCATAGAAACGCTCCACCAGCGGTTCCGGCAGGCGGTAGAAACGTTCGAGCACGCGCCAGCGCGCCTCGGGCGGCGCGGCGGCGAACAGCATGCGAGTCAACATCCGGTAGTAGCGCCCCCCGCGCCAGTGGTTTGCGGCCCATGCATGACCCGCCCTTCCTAGGCCGATGCCGGAGAACTTGTCGAGAGTGGTGAGGTACATGGCGAATCGCACGGCATCGGGAAACGAATAGGAGGTGAGCGGATGGATCAGTGCCGCGCGTGCTCCGGCGCGAAGGTCTGCGCCGCAGTCTCCGGCGGCCCAGAACGCCTCGAAATCCCCGGCTGCGATCACCGGCAGCACCCCGGTTTCCTCGTATTCCACCGCTTCCACCTGCCAGCCCGCGCCTTGCGCATAGGCGGCGATCCGCTCGCGCAGCACCGGCAGGTCGAGCGCGGGGTCGTCGGCATAATAGGTGTCCTCGACAAAGACGGTGTCGGGCGAGAAGGGCAGGGCATAGACAAAGCGGTAGCCGCCGACCTGTTCGACCCGCGCGTCCATCACCACCGGGCGTTCGAGGCCGTGGGGCGCCCTGGTGCGCAGCAGCTGGCCCGCGAATTTCTGCCAGCCACCGGCCATGTGCGGCAGGGCGCCGGCGCCCCGTGCGTCGATGATCGCCCCGGCGCGGATCGTGCGGCCATCGGCGAGCAGGACCTGCGATCCGTCGATCCCGCGCACCTCGGCGCCGGTCAGGATGGCCGCCTGCGGCAGCGCGGCGCGCAGGGCGGTGTCGAGCCGGGCGCTGGTGACGCTGGCATAGGGCGCGGCGAGGCGGCGGGAAAAGCCGGGGAAATGGACGTCGTAGCCATCCCAGCGGGCGGCGATCAGCGGCTCCACCAGCGCGCGGCTTCTCTCCGCAAGATCGCCCGCAGGGTGATCGGCAAGGTCACTGGCAAAAAACGACCAGACGTGGTTGCCGCCCAGCCTCGCCCCGCGCTCGATCAGCCGCACGCGCAGTTCGGGGCGGTGCCGGGCCATGGCAAGCGCGATCAGCGAACCGGCAAGGCCGCCGCCGAGGATCGCGATATGGCAACTGGGATCATCCATCGCGCGAGGTCTAGGGGGCTGCGCGCTGCATCGCAACGTCGCAAGTCGCCAGCCGGCGCGTTCGCCATCGTCAGATCGCGTTTCTCCGCGCGATCCCGGCCAGCACCGCCGCGCTGGGCTTGGGGCTGCGCCTGAAGGTCGTGCGATCCAGCGTGTGCAGGCCGAATTGCGGCTTGTAGCCGAACACCCATTCGAAATTGTCGACCAGCGACCAGTGCATGTAGCCAAGGACCGGCACGCCGTCCTCGATCGCGCGCTTGAGCTCGGCAAGAGCCGCCGGGATCAGCCAGGCGCGCTTGGTGTCGTCGGCGGAATTGATGCCATGTTCGGTCACCATCACCGGCACCCCGCTCACCGCATGGGCGTAGCGCACCGCACCGGCAAGAGAGCCGGGGTAGACTTCCGATCCGGCGTCGTTGGTCACCGCGCCGGCCGGTGCGGGCAGGCGGCCCTTGCTGTTCCAGACGGTGCGCTCGTAATTCTGCACGCCGACGAAGTCGTTGCCGCGCGCTGCCTCCAGCCAGGGCTGGTAAAGCCGCGCGCGCATCTCGTCGCGCAGGCTCCCGGGCCCTGCCGACTGGTCGTCGATCACGGCAAGGCTGACGCCGACCGGCAGGTCCGTGCGCGCGGCCTTGATCGCCGCGCGGCCGAGCCCGTGCCCGGCGAGGAGATGGGCCTGCACCACCTCGGGGTCGGCGACATAGAGCGGATTGCCCGGCAGGAAGCGGGCAACCGCATGGTCGCGCGCGGCGGCTTCCTGCATGGCCTTGTCGGCCTGCAGCAGGCGCGGACCGATGTCACCGGGCAGGACGACGTCGAGCAGGCCGCTGAGATTGGGTTCGTTGAGAGTGGTGGCATGGGAGATCCCGGAGGCCAGATGGCGCGCGGCGCGGTCGCAGTAGCGTGCAAAAAGGGCAGGGGCGTCCGGGTTCGACCAGCCGCCGAGCGCGGCGAACCAGGCCGGCGTGGTGAAGTGGTTGAACGTCACCATCGCATGGAGGCCGCGTTCACGGCAGCCTTCGATCATGGCCTTGTAGTGATCGAGCATGGCCACCGAAAACTGCCCGCTGGCCGGTTCGATCCGCGCCCATTCCAGGCTGAAACGGTAGGTGTTGAGCCCCATTCCCTTCACGAGGTCGAGGTCGACCGGCCACAGCGCGAAACTGTTGGCGGCATCGCCGGAGGGCTGCGCGTAGACCGTGGGCCGGGTCTGCTCCATCGCCCAGACGTCGCTGTTCACGTTGTTGCCCTCGACCTGGTGGGCGGCGGTGGCCGCGCCCCACAGGAACCCTTGCGGGAAACGGGGATCGGCCGGGCGCGGGGGCCGGGCCGGTTCACCGGCAATTGCAAACGCCGGTGAACCGGCAGCGGCGACGGCCGCTGCGGCCAGCATGGTACGACGGTCGATCACGCATTCTCTCCGCTTGGTTGGCCGGCCCGTGTTCGGCCGATCACGATTTATTAGAATTGATAATCTAATTATATTCACGGTTCAAGCCGTGCAGGGCGTTCCCTCCCGCAAATGGACGGCGGTCGTCGCGGCGGCGGGGGCGCGGGCCGGATGGCGCGGTCGGTCGTGCGTGCCGACGTGTCGGCGAAGTCATCGGGCAATGATTTGAAATATCGTCCGGTTTCGGGAAGTGCTGGCAAGGGGTAGCGGGCGCTATCGTCCTAAATTGTCCGGGCGCCGTTTAAGAGTTTGCGAGCCTAGGTACTTTACGGCATGTTTGTGAGGATGAACGGGGAACTCACAGTTTGCGACGCCGTGGAGCAGGATGCGGCGGCCATTGCCAGCATCTTCGCGCACTACGTGCTCGAAAGCACGGCCACATTCGAAACCGAGCCGCCCTGCCTCGAGGAAAGCCGCCGCCGCATCACCGCGACGCTGGAGGCGGGCTATCCCTTCCTGGTCGTGCGCGAGGGGGACGAGGGCCGGGCCGGGGCAGGAGGCGGGCGCGTGCTCGGCTTCGGCTATGCCCATAGGTACGGCCCGCGCGCGGGCTATCGCTTCAGCGTGGAGACGACGATCTATGTCGCCCCGGACAGTTTGGGGCGCGGCATCGGCGGGCGGCTGCTGGGGGCGCTGCTCGACCAGTGCGAGGCGCGCGGTTTCCGGCAGGCCTTTGCGGTGATTGCCGAAAGCGAACCGGCCTCGGTGGTGCTCCACGCCCGCGCCGGTTTCCTGCCGGTCGGCACGCTGACGGCGGCGGGCTGGAAGCACGGCAAGTGGCTCGACGTCTTTGTCATGCAGCGCGCGCTGGGCGAGGGGAACCAGAGCCTGCCCGAGGCGGTCATTCCCTGAACCCCACCCGGTTGGCGAGGATCACCGCCTGGGTGCGGCTGAACACCTGCAGCTTGTGCAGGATCGCCGAGACATGGGCCTTCACCGTCGTCATCGAGACATCCAGTTCATAGGCGATCTGCTTGTTGAGCCGCCCGCCCACCAGCTTGCCCAGCACCACCCGCTGCTGCGGCGTCAGTGCGGCGATGCGGGCGTGGATCGCGCGTTCCTCGTCCCCGGCGGCAAACGGGGTGTCGGCGGCGGCCATTTCCGGTTCGTAGATGCCGCCCGCCAGGACATGGGCAAAGGCATCGAGGAGGGCGCCGCGCGGCAGCGACTTGGGCAGGAATCCCGCCGCACCGGCCGCCAGCGCGGCGAGGACCACCTGCCGGTCGGTCACCCCGGAAACGATCACCACCGGGGTGGCCGGATAGCGTTCGCGCAGGGTCTCCAGCCCCGAGAGCCCCTCGATCCCCGGGATCAGCAGGTCCAGCAGCACCAGATCGGCCTCGCCCGCGGTGGCGAGCAGGTGGAGCGCGGGTTCCAGACCGTCGGCATCGAGGATCTCGCAGGCGGGAAAGGCCTGTTCCAGCACGGTGCGCAAACCGTCGCGCACGAGCGCGTGGTCGTCGACGATGATGACTCGCTCCGGCGCGTAGAGGGCAGGGAGTGGGGCAGTGTCGGGGACGGGATCGCGAGCTGGATCGGGGGTCGCCGGGTTTTCCATGGTCCTCTCCCGGATGCAGGAAGTGCCGGGTCTATGCCGATCGTGGCGGCGCGGCCATCGCGGCTGGATCGGGTCTGGAGCAATCTCCCTGGCTACCGGCGCGAATCGCGCGGTCACCATGGTGTCACATGCGGTCGGCATAGGCTGGGCGGGTGATGTATCCTGCGGTTTCCCCTGATGAACACGACACGCGATCCTGACGAGGGCCTGCCGCCGCTGCGGCTGGTCGTGCTGGCCGGGCGGGGTGCCGGTTCGGGAGGCGCTTCGGGCTCCGCAGGCGCTTCGGCCTTCGCAGGCGCTTCGGGCTTCGCAGGCGGGGACCCGCTGGCCGCCCGCTTTGCCGAAAGCCACCGCTGCCTGATCCCGCTGGCCGGGCGGCCGCTGATCGCCCATGTCCTCCAGACCGCCGCGCAGCACCCGCGCGTGACCAGCCTGGCGATCTGCGTCGAGCGTGAGGCATTCGATCCGATATGGGACGTGCTGACCCGCCTGCCGGGGCGCGGCAGCGTGGCGCTGGTCGAGGCGCAGGCCGATATCGCCGCCAGCGTGCGCGCCGCGACGCAAGGATGGGACGGCGCGGTGCTGGTCACCACCGCCGACCATGCCCTGCTCTCGCCCGGGGCCATCGACGCCATGATCGCCGCGCTGGAAAGCGCCGACGTCGCCTTCTCGCTCGCCCCGCGCGCGGCGGTGGAGGCCGCGCACCCGCGCGCCGGGCGCGGCTTCATCGCGCTCCACGACGGTGACTATGCGGCCTGCGACCTCTACGGCATGGCCTCGCCGCGCTTTGTCGGCGCCGTTCGCATCTTCGGCGGCACCCGCGCGGCCGGACAGGAAGGCGCCCGGATCCGCCGCGCGGTGGGGATGATGGGCATGGTGCTGGTGCGGCTGGGCATGGAGACGCTGGCCGGTGCGCTGGCCCGCGCCTCGCGCCGCCTCGGCATGCGGGTGCGCGCGGTGATCCTCGAGGACGGCACCCAGGCCATCGACGTCGATGACGACCGGACTTACGCCATCGTCCGCGACCTGCTGGAACGGCGCGAGGAGGCCGCCCGGCTGGAAGCGAGCGCCCCCCGGACTGCCGTCGCCTGACCGGCAGCGGATTTTGCAGGCGCAAGGCGTCCAGATTCCTCGGGCAGAAACCTAAGGGCTGCTCCGAAGGGCAGTCAGCGTCGCCGATCCTTGCGGACTGACGGAAGAGCCGTTTTCCGGTTAGCCGTGCAGTACCCCGTTCGGGGTAAGGCTGGAGTATGTCTGATGGGGGTTTGTGAAGCTAGGAACGGCTGAACTCAGCCGTTCCTGCACTTCCTGATCAGCTTTGAAAAAGCTGATGGTGCGGTCGAGAAGACTCGAACTTCCACGGGCTTTCGCCCACAACGACCTCAACGTTGCGCGTCTACCAATTCCGCCACGACCGCTCAATCAACCGGAGCCGTTTTGCAACCGCTCCGTGGTAGGAGGGCGCCTCTATCAAGGAGCCCCGGACCCTGCAAGCGATTCGGGTCTGATTATTTATCAACAGGCACACTTTTTTCGATTTTTCGGCGAGAAATGGCGGAATTCCGCGGTTTTGTCCGCGAAAGAAAATTGCCGGTCGCTGTAGCGAAGTGGTGGCGGGAGGGAGAATCGTCTCCGCACGCCGCGAAAAACCCGCATCCGGCGACGCAGATTTTTGCCGAATGCGCAGCGCCGGACAGAAAAAACGCGTCACCCCGGCTTCGGGATGACGCGTTCCGTTCTCTGGATGGTCGGCAGGAGCCAGGCTCAGGCCTCAGCGGTTGCCGAGATCGCCCTTGCCCACGGTGCCGCTGGCCATGTCGAGCATCTTGTTGAGGCTCTTCTTGGCATCGAGGCGCAGCTGCTCGTCGATCTCGATGCGCGGTTCGAGGTCGCGCAGCGCCACGTAGAGCTTCTCCATGGTGTTGAGCGCCATGTAGGGGCAGATGTTGCAGTTGCAGTTGCCGTCCGCGCCGGGCGCGCCGATGAAGGTCTTGTCCGGCAGGGCCAGCTGCATCTGGTGGATGATGTGCGGCTCGGTGGCGACGATCAGCGTCTGGCCTTCCATCGCCTTGGCATAGTTGAGGATGCCGCTGGTCGAGCCGACATAGTCCGCATGGTCGACGATGTGCGGCGGGCATTCCGGGTGCGCGGCGATCGGCGCATCGGGATGCTGGGCCTTGAGCTTGAGCAGCTCGGTCTCGCTGAAAGCCTCATGCACGATGCACACGCCCGGCCAGAGCAGCATCTCGCGGCCGAACTTGCGGCTGAGATAACCGCCAAGGTGCCGGTCCGGGCCGAAGATGATCTTCTGGTCGGCGGGGATCTGCTGGAGGATCGTCTCGGCGCTGGAGCTGGTGACGATGATGTCGGACAGTGCCTTCACCTCGGTCGAGCAGTTGATGTAGGTGAGTGCGATGTGATCGGGGTGCGCGGCGCGGAACGCGGCGAACTTTTCCGGCGGGCACGAATCCTCAAGGCTGCAGCCCGCTTCCATGTCGGGCAGCACCACGATCTTTTCGGGGCTGAGGATCTTGGCGGTTTCGGCCATGAACTTCACGCCGCAGAAGGCGATCACGTCGGCATCGGTCTCGGCCGCCTTGCGGCTGAGTTCGAGGCTGTCGCCCACGAAATCGGCCAGATCCTGCAATTCGGGGCGCTGGTAATAGTGCGCGAGGATCACCGCGTTGCGCTCCTTGCGCAGCCGTTCGATCTCGGCGCGCAAGTCGAGCCCGGAGAGGTTGGCGGGAATTGCGGTCATGGTGTCCCTCGTTCTGCGTCTGGGGTCTGGCCAGTCCGGTCAGGTGCCGGAATTCGCCGCGCTATCTAGGGATGCTTGCCGCAATGCCCAAGCCAAAACGTGCAAGGCGCCTCGAAAAGCGCCGCTTACGCCGTGAAGCGCGCCGCCAGGGCGATCCACGGGGGCGTGATCGCCAGCAGCTCGACGATGACGTGGGCGAGAATGACCGTGATCGCCGCCGCGGTCGTCGCCGGATGGGTGTGGCCCAGGGTCCGGCGGTCGTGGCGCACGATCAGCCAGACCACGCCGAGCTGGATCACCATCGAAACCCATTCGCCCCAGGGCATGATCAGCGGCATCGGCAGCAGGCGGCCCAGCGCCGGCTCCATCAGCAGGATGGTGGAACCGGCCATCAGCCGCCGGTGCCAGTCGCCCTGCCGCCGCCGGGATACCGCCATGCCCACCAGCAGCGCGAAGAGCAGCGCGTCGACATGGACCAGCGCGAGGAAATAGGCCGGCGTGAAGAAGGGCGGGAACAGGCCGAGCCGCAGCGCCGTCAGGCACAGCGCGCTGGCCAGCACCACGATCGTCGGCACCATGACCGCGCTGGCCCAGCCGAGCCGCCGATGGATGGCGAGGCCGCCGGGGCCGCCTTTCCCGGCCAGCAGCGCCTGCGTGACCAGCAGGCCGAGCCAGGTCAGCATCGCCAGCCCATGCAAGTGCATGACCAGCGGCGCGCGGGCGTAATCGACAAAGCCGCGCAAGGCGAACTGGCCGAAGCAGAAGACGATAAAGAGCGAAAGGCCAATCGCCAGCTTCTGCCAGAACGAAAAGGCGCCGGAACGCGCCCGAGGCAACGTTGCCATGGTATCTCCCCTCATCCCGCCGCTGCGGGTCCCATCTCTCACGATGGGCGGGAAATACTTGAAATCCGGTTCAGGTCATACGTCAATTCGACGAATTACCCATGCGATACGATCGCGGTCCAGCCGTCGTTCTCGCGCTTTACAAGGCATCTTCTTTCCAGATCAAGAAGATGGGCCAGTACAGAGCGTCCGGCGGCGGGCCATAGTCTTTCGTCGACGCCCTTGTACATCAGCGGCACCATTTCGCCGATCGTGTGATTTCCGGCCTCGATCTGCCTGAGGATCTGGCGCTCGCGCTGGCGGCGGTGGCCGATCATGCCGCGCACCAGCTGGCGCGGCTTCTCCACCGCCGGGCCGTGGGCGGGGAAATAGACCGTGTCCTGCGTCCGCTCGTAGAGTTTGGCCAGGCTCTCCAGATAGGCGGTCATGTCGCCGTCGGGCGGGGAGACGACGCTGGTGGACCAGCCCATGACATGATCGCCGGTGAACAGCGCGCCGGTTTCGACAAGCGCGAAGCACAAGTGGTTGGAGGTGTGGCCGGGGGTGGCGACCGCTTCCAGCGTCCAGCCGTGGCCGGAGATCGTCTCGCCGTCGGCAAGCACGCGGTCGGGCGTGTAGTCGGGGTCGAACGCGGCATCGGCGCGCGGGCCGTCATCGCTCAGCGTCAGCGGTGCGCAGCCGATGATCGCGGCGCCGGTGCGCGCCTTCAGCGGCGCGGCGGCGGGCGAATGGTCGCGGTGGGTATGGGTGCAGGCAATGGCGACGACGCGCGCCTCGCCCACGGCGGCCAGGATCGCCTCGATATGTTCCTCGTCCGCCGGGCCGGGATCGATCACGGCGACTTCGTGGCCGTCGCCCACCACATACGTCTGCGTGCCGGTATAGGTGAACGGCGAGGGATTGCGCGCGAGCACGCGGCGGACCAGCGGGGCGATCCGCTCGGTCACGGCATAAGGCTTGTCGGCGAGGTCCGGGGCGTTCATGGCGCCGATATGGTGATTTGCGCTGGTCCTGTCGAGGTCGGGCGATGGAAGAGGTAAACGGATGGCGGCCGAAGCGGACCTGATCCTGGTGATCGATGCCGGGACAACCTCCAACCGGGCGATGGTCTTTGCGGCGGACGGCGCCTTGCGCGCCACCGCGCAGCGGGCGCTGACGCAGCACTATCCGCAGCCCGGCTGGGTGGAGCACGATGCCTCGGAGATCTGGCAGGGCGTGCTTGCCTGCGCGCGCCATGCGGTCTCGCAAGTGGGCGGGGCGGCGCGGATCGCGGCGCTGGGCATCGCCAACCAGCGCGAGACGGTGGTGGCCTGGGACAAGGTGAGCGGCGAACCGCTTGCCCGCGCGCTGGTCTGGCAGGACCGGCGGACCGAGACGATCTGCGCGGCCTTGCGCGATGCCGGGCACGAGGCGGGCGTGCAGGCAAAAACCGGGCTGGTGCTCGATCCCTACTTCTCGGCCAGCAAGATGCGCTGGCTGATGGATCATGTGCCCGAAGTGGGCGCGGCGGCAGAGGCGGGGACGCTGGCGCTGGGCACGGTCGATTCGTGGTTGCTGTTCAAACTCACCGGCGGCGCGCACCGGACCGATGCGGGCAATGCCAGCCGGACCGCGCTCATGGCCCTCGACGGGGCAAGCTGGGATGCGGGGCTCTGCGATCTGTTTGCGGTGCCGCAGCAGGCCTTGCCGCAAGTGTGCGACAGCGCGGGCCGGTTCGGCACGGTGCTGCCCGAACTGCTGGGCGCGGCGATCCCGATCACCGGCGTCGCCGGCGACCAGCAGGCCGCGACGATCGGGCAGGGCTGCCTTGTCCCCGGCGCGACCAAGGCGACCTATGGCACCGGGGCCTTTGTGCTCGCCAACATGGGAGAGGCGGTGCCCGCCTCGCGGCACCGGCTGCTGGCGACGGTGCTGTGCCAGGTTGGCGGCAGGCGGACTTATGCGCTGGAGGGCTCGGTCTTTGTGGCCGGCAGCCTGGTGCAGTGGCTGCGCGACAGCCTCGGCCTGATCGATGCGGCGGGCGAGACCGAAGTGCTGGCCCGCTCGGTGCCGGACAATGGCGGGGTGGTCATCGTTCCGGCGCTGTCGGGGCTGGGGGCGCCGCACTGGCGGGCGGGGGCGCGCGGTGCGATCACCGGGCTGACGTTCGCGACCAGCCGCGCCCACCTGGCCCGCGCGGCGCTGGAGGCGATGGCGATGCAGACGCGCGATCTTGCCGAAGCCTTCGCGGCGGACGGCGCGCGCTGGACCCACCTCAGGATCGACGGCGGCATGAGCGCCAATGACTGGATGGCACAGGACATCGCCGACGTGCTCGGCATCCCGGTGGAGCGCCCCAGCCTTGTCGAGACCACTGCGCTGGGGGCGGCGATGCTGGCGGCGAGCGGGGCGGGCCTTTTCGCGAATCTGGAGGCGGCGGCAGCGGCGATGGCGGGGCAGCGGCGCGGTTTCATGCCCGCCATGGCGCCAGACGCGCGCGATCGGCGGATCGCGGCATGGGAAAAGGCGCTCTGTGCCGCTTCAGGGTAGGTTCGGGGCGTTTCTCGCGGTCAGCCGGCGAGGCGGCGCTCGATCCGCTCGCGCAGCTGCTGGATGGCGCTTGCGGGGCTGTCGCCGGTGAGTTTCCAGCTGCCTTCAAGCCTTAGCAGGCGGTCGTAGAAGCGGCGGGTGGTCTCCACCAGGGCGACGACGGAAGGCTCCAGCAGGGCCAGGTGGCGGGCGTCCGACTGGCGCATGACGGCCGACAGGCGGCCATTGCGCCTGAGCTGCAATTCGCTGATTTCGCCCATGAAATAGGACCGGTGGTGCAGCAGCCAGGCAATCGCGTGCATCATCCGGGTGGTCGTGCGCAGGCCCTCGCTCGACAGGGCGACGCGGGCAAGGTCGCCCTCGATCGGGTGCGGGGCCTGTTGCGGGGCCTGCTGCGGGGCCTGGTAGGGCAGGGCAAAGGTCTGGCGAACGTCGTCGGAAAGCAGCAGGGCCTCGCGGTACAGGGCCTCGACGATGCGCGGATTGATGGGGGAAGGGGTCGACATACTCTGCCCGATATTTCCGAATGCCGGCGCCACTGCAACGGGCCGGCTGGGCCTATTCTAGGCTATTTCCCCCGATGTTCAGGAACGGAACGATCGGTTTTTTTGCGCGCGGTCCGCAACCGCCGGGCGGACCTTGCGTCTATGGCCGCGCCGCAGCGGCCCCGATCACGCCCGATCACGCGATGATGTCGGGGATCAGGTAGTCCTCGATCACCGAAATCTGGTCCTTCAGGCGCAGCTTGCGTTTTTTCAGGCGGGCGATCTGCAACTGGTCGCCGGCCCCGGCGGTATTCAGGGCATCGATCGCGGCATCGAGATCGCGGTGCTCGATCCTGAGTATTTCCAGGCGCTTGCGCATTTCCTCTTCGGTCACGCCGGAATTCCCTAGTCTCGAATGGCCGTTCTGAATGGGTGTCTGGGAACGTCCCGCTCGGCGCAGGCAGCTCGCAGTTCACCGATATGAAGCATTCGCCATCTTCGCAAGATGCCGCGAATGTGGTTCGATCCGTTTTGCGCCGCATCGACACGATGCCGAGTCGCCAGACGTTGTCCGCGGGGGCGTGCTCCAAGGCCGGCCCCAAAGGCAGCAAAAAGAACATTCGGTCGTCGGGTATTTCCGGCCTTCAGCCCATTTGATGGCTGGATTGGGTGCGGCCCACCCCCCGGAGAAGAGGAGAAATGTCCATGGATACTCCACACGTCAGCGCGCTGCAGCTCAAACATGCCGGTCTTGAAAGACAGCTTCATGACGAATTGAGCCGCCCGATGCCTGACGCCGTGATGATCCAGGCCCTCAAGAAGCGAAAGCTTAAGCTCAAGGAGGAAATGTCGCGCCACTGAGCGCAGTCCCCAAGTGTCGGCGGCGGCACCTTCCCTGAGGTGCCGCCGTACGCTTGTGACGGGGCCGCCGGGGCCGCCTCTCCGCGCCAGCGAGGCGCGCTGCCGCCGCTTGCCATCCTTTAATCGGCCCAGCAGGCGGAAATTCTCCGATAACAGCCCATTTCATCGGTTCGGCGCGTTTGCAAAGCGCGCGCTTTGGGTTACGCGGGTCCCATGACCAGCGGAGCCGTCGAAGCAGCCCGGAACATCCTCACCAGCCTCCACGAGGTCATGGCGTCGCGTAATCACGCGCAATCCAAGCTCAACAACGTGGTGGAAGTGATCGGCGAGAGCCTCCATAGCGAGGTCTGCTCGGTCTACCTGCTGCGCGAGGGCATGCTCGAACTCTTCGCCACGCGCGGTCTCGCGCAGGAAGCCGTGCACGTCACCCGCATGGCGGTGGGTGAAGGCCTGGTGGGCTCGATCGCCGACCGGATCGAGACGCTGAACCTCGCCGAAGCGGCGGCGCATCCTGACTTTTCCTATCGGCCCGAAACCGGGGAGGACAAGTTCCACTCGTTCGCCGGCGTGCCGATCGTGCGGCGCGAGCGGGCGGTGGGCGTGCTCTGCGTCCAGCACGTCGAGCCGCGCCGCTACGAGGAAGTCGAGATCGAGGCCCTGCAGACGGTCGCGATGGTGCTGGCCGAGATGATCACCAATGCCGATCTGGTCGACGAGGAGGACGTCAACGCGCCCGGCTCGCTGACGTCGGGGTCGCAGCAGCTGCGCGGGCTGGCGCTGGTCAAGGGGCTCGCCTCGGGCGTGGCGGTCTACCACCAGCCGCGCGTCAACATCGAGCATATCGTCGCCGAGGATACCGAGGCCGAGCGCCAGCGGGTGATCCTTGCCTTCGACAAGATGCGCGAGCAGATCGACCGCATGGCCAGCCAGGCCGAGTTCGGTGTCGGCGGCGAGCATGAGGAAGTGCTCGAGACCTACCGCATGTTCGCCTACGACGAGGGCTGGACGCGGCGGATCAACGAGGCGATCGATTCCGGCCTGACCGCCGAAGCCGCGATCGAGCGGGTGCAGCAGCGCACCCGCATGCGCATGCGCCAGATCGACGATCCGTTGCTGGCGGACCGCATGCACGATCTGGAGGATCTGGCGAACCGGCTGCTGCGCATCGTTTCCGGCCAGCTCGGTACCGCCGCCTCGATGGGCCTCAGGAACGACGCGATCCTGATCGCGCGCAACCTTGGCCCGGCCGAACTGCTCGAATACGACAAGCGCCGCCTCAAGGGCGTGATCCTCGAGGAAGGCTCGCTGACCAGCCACGTCGTCATCGTTGCGCGGGCCATGGGCATTCCGGTGCTCGGCCGCGTGCGCGGGCTGCGCGGGGTGGTGCGCGAGGGGGACCAGCTGCTGCTCGATGCCGATCAGGCCAGCGCGATGGTGCGCCCGCCCGCCGGGGTGACCGAGGCCTTCGAGGCGCGTTTTGCCAAGAGCCGCGAGCGTCAGGCCGCCTATGCGGCGCTGCGCGACGTGCATCCCACCACGCGTGACGGCACCCGCGTGCAGGTCATGATCAATGCCGGCCTGCGCGACGATCTGGCCAACCTGACGATGACCGGCGCCGACGGCATCGGCCTGTTCCGCACCGAGTTCCAGTTCCTCGTCTCCGCCACCTTGCCTTCGCGCGAGCGCCAGACCCGGCTCTACCGCGATGTCATGGATGCGGCGGGCGACCGGCCGGTGAAGTTCCGCACGGTCGACATCGGCGGCGACAAGACCTTGCCCTACTTGCGCCACGACGACGGCGAGGGGGAGGAAAACCCGGCGATGGGCTGGCGCGCGCTGCGGGTCGCGCTCGAGCGCGAGGGGCTGCTCAAGGTCCAGGCGCGGGCGCTGCTGGAAGCGGCGGCGGGGCGCGTGCTGCACGTGATGTTCCCGCTGGTGGCCGAGCCCTGGGAGTTCGATGCCGCCAAGGCGGTGTTCGAGGGCCAGCTGGCCTATCTGCGCAAGCAGAAGAAAGTGCTGCCCGAGGCGATCCATTACGGCGTCATGCTGGAAGTGCCGGCCCTTGCCGAGCAGCTCGACGTGCTGGCGCCGAAGATCTCGTTCCTCTCGATCGGCACCAACGACCTTACCCAGTTCCTCTTCGCGGCGGATCGTTCGAACCCGAAGCTGGCCGAGCGTTACGACTGGATGAGCCCGGCGATCCTGCGCTTCCTGCGCCGCGTGGTGAAAAGCTGCGAGGGTCACAATGTCGACATCGCCGTCTGCGGCGAGATGGGCGGGCGCCGTCTGGAGGCGCTGGCCTTGCTCGGCATCGGCATCCACCGCCTGTCGATCACCCCGGCCTCGGTCGGCCCGATCAAGGACCTGATCGGCAAGGTCGACCTTGCCGAGATCGAGGCGGCGGTGGCGCAGTGGCTGGCCCAGCCGCCGGTCGATCTGCGCGCGGAACTCACGGCCTGGGCCGCCGCGCGCGACATCGCTGTCGATTGATCGGGGGCTAGGCCGCGGTGCCGATTGACACCGCTTCGTCTTGAAGGAATGTTACTCGGCGTGAACGGGGTCGCATCCGCCGCAGAATTCCGGGACAACGGTCTCGTCCCCGATTGACTTTGGGGGCGTGCCCGGTTTGGAAACGATCCGGACCCGGAATTGTCATTTTTAGCGAATTCCCCTCGGGAGCGGAATGGAACACGTCGAGAATCAAGAAGCGATCGAGCAGGCTGGCAAGCAGGCGACGACGACGATAGGTACGGTGCTCGTCCGTGCGCGCGAGGCCGCCGGGCTGACGCGCGCCGATATCGCCGCCCAGACCAAGATCGCCGAGCGTCATCTCGCCGCGATCGAGGAAGACCGGCTCGGTGACCTTGCCGCGCGTACTTATGCGGTCGGCTTCTCGCGTGCCTATGCCCGCACGCTGGGCCTCGACGAGAAGGAAATCGCCGAGATCGTGCGCCGCCAGCTCGAAGCCGAAGGCGGCCGCGAGCAGGTGGTGGTGCCGCATTTCGAACCGGGCGACCCGGCGCGCGTGCCTTCGGCGCGGCTGGCCTGGCTTGCCGGTGCCGGCGCGCTGGTGGTGATCGTGCTGCTGGTGGTGTTCTGGGGCAGCTATCTCTCGCCCGAGGGCAAGCTGCCCGACCTGCTTTCGCCCAAGCCCGCCCCGGCGCCGACCAGGGTGGCCGTGCCGGTGCCCGCCGCACCCCAGGCGCCCGCGCCTGCGACGGGGCCAGTGGTGCTGACCGCGACCCAGGACGGCGTCTGGCTGCGTGTCACCGACGGCAGCGGCAAGCGCCTGGTCGAGACCGAACTCAAGAAGGGTGAAAGCTGGACCGTGCCGCAGGACGCCCAGGCGCCGCAGCTGCGCACCGGCCGACCCGATGCGCTGGCGCTGACGGTGGGCGGCCGGGCGATCCCGGCACTGGCCGACAAGCCGATGACGATGTCGGGCGTGTCGCTGACCCCGGCGGACCTCGACGCGCGTTCTCATCCGCAGGCTGCCGCCAGCGGCGCCCCGAATGCGGCTTCCGGCGCGGCTTCCCCTGCTCCGCAGGCCGCGGCCCCCCGCGTGCCCGCGCGGCGTCCGGCCAGCGGCGCCTCGGTGCCGCTGACCGCGGGCGAGGTTGCCGCGCCTGCGGCCGGGGGCGTGAGCGCCCCGGTGGCGGCGCCTTCGCCGCTTTCCACGACTTCCGACTGAGCCCGCCTCGACAGGGCGGGGATCTTCCGGCACCCCTAGCCGGAGAGGCTTGGTTAATGTGCGGTTCGGCCCCGAAGGTCCAGGACGGCTGCGGCCGGCGCCGCCCGATGGCGCACTCGCAGGCGGGAATGCGCTTGAGAGGCGGGGCTTCAAGGGCCGGGCTTGATGACGTGTCAGCGGGCGCGGCCCGAGACGGAGATGATTAGGCAATGTTTTCTTCACTGGGGTCGCAGCGCGCCGCAAAGGCGCTTTCCCTGATTACCGTTCGCCGGATGCGCCTTGCCGCCACCGGCACTGTCGCGCTGGCGCTGGTCGGCCTGAGCCTGCCCGCACAGGCGCAGGATGCCGGCACCGACGCGCGCCTCAAGAAAGTCGAATCCGAAGTGCGCGCGCTCCAGCGCAAGGTTTTCCCGGGCGGTGACGGCAAGTATTTTGCGCCGGAAATCACCGGCCCCGCCGCCGTGCCGACGCCTGCGCTCGGCCAGCCCGCGACCTCGCCGGTGAGCGACGTGCTGGTGCGCATGGATGCGCTCGAGACGCAGATGCGCAGCCTGACCGCGCAAGTGGAGCAGAACACCAACCGCATCAACCAGCTCGAAGCCAAGCTGGCGGCCAGCGTGCCGCCGCCGATGGACAGCGCCATGGCCGCGCCGAGCGCTTCCTCGTCGAACCTCTCGGCGATGAATGCGCCCGCCACCACTCCGGCCGCCACTCCGGCCTCCGGGCCCGCATCTGGCCAGCCCACGCTGAAGCCCGCGGCGCAAGTGCGTCCGGCCGCGCCCTCCGATTCGCGGATCGATGCGGTCAAGGCGGTGGTCAAGCCGCAGACCGCGGATGCGGCGGATGACGAATATTCCTATGGGTTTCGCCTGTGGGAAGCCAAGTTCTATCCCGAGGCGCAGCAGCAGCTGAAGCTCTACCTCGAGAAGTATCCCCGGCACGCCCGCGTCAGCTGGGGCCGCAACCTGCTCGGCCGCGCCTATCTCGACGACGGCAAGCCGCTGGAAGCCGCCAAGTGGTTCGTCCAGAACTACCAGGCCGACAAGCGCGGCGATCGTGCGCCCGACAGCCTGCTCTACCTCGCGGTGTCGATGAAGCAGATCAAGGACACCAAGCGTGCCTGCATCGTGCTGGCCGAGTTCAGCGAGACTTACGCGAGCGAGGCGGCGGGCCGCCTCAAGGGCCTCTACGATTCCACGCGCAATGGACTCACCTGCTCCTGAGCCCGCATTGATCCCGCAGGCGGAAGCGCTCGGCCGCTTCCGCGCGGGGCTGGCGGCGATCTGGCCGGAAGGCACGCATGATCCCGCGCTGCGGCTTGGCGTCGCGGTGTCGGGCGGGCCGGACAGTCTGGCGCTGCTGCTGCTGGCGAGCGCCGCCTTGCCCGGACGGGTCGAGGCGGCGACCGTCGACCACCGCCTGCGTGCGGAAAGCGCGCGCGAGGCGGCCGACGTCGCGGGCCTGTGCGCGCGCCTCGGCGTGCCCCATGCGGTGCTCGCCGTCACCGTGGCGCCGGGCAACGTCCAGGCCGAGGCGCGGGCGGCGCGGTATGCGGCGATGGCGGCATGGATGGCGGAGCGCGGCATCGCCGCGCTGGCGAGCGCGCACCATGCCGACGACCAGGCCGAGACGCTGCTCATGCGGCTCAACCGGGGCAGCGGGGTCGCCGGGCTGGCGGGCACGCGGAGCCGTGGCAGGGTGCCGGAAACCGCGTTTCCCTTGCTGCGCCCGCTGCTGGACTGGCGCCGCGCGGAACTGGCCGAAGTGGTCGAGGCTGCCGGTGTCGAAGCCGCGCAGGACCCCAGCAACCGCGACGATCGTTACGACCGCGTGCGGATCCGCAAGGCGCTGGCCGGGGCCGAGTGGCTGGACGTTGTCGCCGTGGCGCGCAGTGCCGAACATCTCGCCGATGCGGATGCCGCGCTCGAGTGGATGGCTGCGCTCGAATGGCGTTCCTGCGTGAAGAAGGAACCGATGGGGCTGCGCTACCGCCCGCAGGCACCGCGTGCGGTGGTGCTGCGGGTCCTGGCGCGCTGCGTCACCGAACTCGGCGGCGTGGAACCGCGCGGCAGCGCCGTGGCAAGGCTGCTGGATTCGCTCCAGGAAGGGCGTCCCGCCTCGATCGGCGAACTGGTGGTGCGTCCCAATGCCGGGGGGTGGAGTTTCGCCAGGGCCCCGGTGCGCGCGGCCCGGCGCTGATTTGAGGGGCCGAATTTCGGAAACCGGAATTTCAGGCCGTTGGGCCCTTCACGGCCTCCAGGCTCAGCTCTCGACGAGGTTGCTGCCGATTCCGGCCTGCTTGCCGCGGGTGATGTAGACCTTGTCGCCCAGTCGGGTGGCCGCGAAGAGCTTTGCGGCAAAATCGTCCGGCATGCCGACGCAGCCGTGGCTGGCGTAGCCCTTGGCCACTTCCGATCCGTGCAGGGTGATGCCGTCGTTGGTCAGCCGCTGCATGTAGGGCATCGGTGCCCCGGTATAGATGTTGGAGACGTGGTCCTTGTCCTTCTCGGTGATCGGGAAGACGCCGAGCGGGGTGGGCGTGTCCTCGGTGCCGAGCAGGACGGCGGTGGCGCCGATCTCGTAGCCGCCGCGGAACACCGAGAGCACGCGGGCATCGAGGTCGACGGTGATGACGATCGGACCTGCGGGTACGCCGGTCTCGTCCCAGTGCCATTCGCCGTACCGGATCGGGCCGTCGATCGGCAGGATGCGCTTGACCGTGAAGGCCGTGTCGGCGGGCTTGGCCGGTTGCGCCTGCGCGATGGGCGCGGCAGGCGCAATCCGGGGCTTTGATGCCATCCCGGCCGGCACGGCGGGCCGGGCGGCGGCCGAGGCGGCATTGGCGGAAAGTTCCGGCTGGCCGGCGATCATCAGCACACCCGCGATCACGGCCAGGGCCGGGGCTGCCGATGCGAGCAGGAGCCGGGCCCCCATCGGGGAGCGCTTGCGGGGGGAGACGATGTTTTCCACCCGCCGCTTATCGCGCGAACGCGAAATACTTGCCAGCGCGTTAACGAATGGCGTCCCGTTCGGGGACGGTTCTTCCGGTCAAACGTTAACGGCGTGGGCGATCGCCCAGAGACCGTTTGAAAATTCGCGAAACGCGAATTTTGCGGCACCGGCCCGCTCCCCCACCCTACCCACCCAACGGTAGTATCCTGCGGGTGGTAGGATGGGGAAGCGGGCCGGTGCCGCCCCAAAAATGCCCCTCGGGCATTTTTCAAACGGTCTCCCAGCCCCGCTCAGTCCCGCTCAACTCTTGTCCGGCGCCGCGATGCCGACGCGCAGGATCGAGTTGGCCAGTTCGGCAATGGCCTCGGGGGTCATGTCCTCGGCCCAGACGGCGTAGCGCAGGCCGAGGAAGACGTTCATGCCCATGATCGCCCAGGCATGGGCCTCGCCCAGCCCCTCGCGCAGTTCGCCCTTGCGCATGCCTTCGCCGAGGCGCTCGGTGATGCGGCGGGCGGTCGATTCGTAATGGACCCGGAAGCTGGCGGGGTCGACGAATTCGCACTCGTCGATGATGCGGTAGATTTCCTTGTGCGCCCGCGCGAATTCGAGGAACCCGGTCAGCGCCGCGCGTTCGGTCTCCAGCGCCGGCAGCGGTTCGCGCAGGGCCTCGCGCGCGGCACCGCGCACCTTGCCGCTGAGATCGTCGACCAGCGCCCGGAAGATCTCGTCCTTCGAATCGAAGTAGGTGTAGAAACTGCCGAGCGCCGTGCCCGCGCGCTGGGTGATCCCGGTGATCGAGGCCTCGTGAAAGCCGCGCTCGCCGAATTCGATGGCGGCGGCATCCAGCAGCTTGCGCAAGGTGCGGCGGCCGCGCTCGGTGCGCGGCATCTTGGCTGTCGAGATCCGTTCCGCGGCCGGATCGGCGGCCTGTTCGTCGCGAAGGGCGACCGGGGGAGGGGGGGCATCTGTGGTCACGAAGCCACAGCTAACCCTCCTGTCGCGCCTTGGCAAATGTTCAATGTTGAAAGTTGATTCATGTATCGATAATGTCGCCTCCAACGATAAAGATCCTTGGGAGTGATGGACGATGCGAAAGGCGCGATTTGGTGGCGTGCGCGGCCGTAAGTGTGCGAGTATTCTGGCTTTGGCGACGGTTCTGGCGGGGGGCGGGGTTACCGCCCCGGCGTTGGCGCAGGATGATGCGGCGGCACCTGCAGCCCCTGCGGCGGCGCCGGTAACGACCATGGGCGAGGGCGAGATCATCGTCACCGCCCGCCGCCGCGAGGAACGCCTGGTCGACGTGCCGATCGCGGTGTCGAGCTTCAGCGGCGACCAGCTCGCGCGCAGCGGCGCCCTCGACATCACCGACATCGCCCAGATGGCGCCCAACGTCACGCTGGAGCCTTCGCGCGGGACCAATTCCACGCTCTCCGCCTTCATTCGCGGCGTCGGCCAGCAGGATCCGGTCTCGGGCTTCGAGCAGGGCGTCGGCATCTATCTCGACGACGTCTACCTCAACCGCCCGCAGGCGGCGGTGCTCGACATCTACGAGGTCCAGCGCGTCGAAGTGCTGCGCGGCCCGCAGGGCACGCTTTATGGCCGCAACACCATCGGCGGCGCGGTGAAGTACGTGACCGCCGACCTTCCGGACACCTTCGCGCTCAAGGCGCGCGGCACGTATGGCACCTACAACCAGCTTGACGGCGTGGTCTCCGCCTCGGCGCCGGTCGGGGACATCGTGCGCCTCGGCGCCGCGGTGGCGCGGCTCACGCGCGATGGCTTCGGCACCAACATCACCACCGGCAAGGACAACTACGACAAGGACGTCTGGGGCGCGCGCGGCACCCTGGAGATGGGCGGCCGGGGCGCCCCGGTCTCGATCCGCATCTCGGGCGACTATACCCGCGATCGCAGCAACCCGCGCGGCGGCCACCGCCTGATCGCCGGCTCGGCGGCGGGCAGCGAGATCCTGCCCGACGTGTTCGACAGTGCTGGCGGCATCGACGATCCCAAGCAGGACGTCGAGGCCTGGGGCCTGGCCATGAACGTCAAGGTCGACCTGTCCGATGCGCTGAGCTTCAAGTCGATCAGCGCCTGGCGCAAGGACCATTCGGCCACCCCGATCGACTTCGACGCCAGCCCGACGGTCGATCTCGACGTGCCCGCGTTCTACGACAACGAGCAGCTCAGCCAGGAATTCCAGCTGGCCTACGACAAGGGGCCGCTGCAGGCGCTGGTCGGTTTCTACTGGCTCGACGCCAGCGCCGACACCTACTTCGATTCGCGCACCTACACGACGCTGGCCACCGCCCTTCCCATGCTGACCGGCCATACCGAGGCCGATGTCAACACCAAGACCTGGGCGATCTTTGGCGACTTCACCTACAACCTCACCGACCAGTTCAGCCTCTCGCTCGGCGGGCGCTACACCTGGGACAAGCGTGAGGCGGACATCCTCAAGCAGAGCTACATCTTCGGCGGTTCGGCCGGTTTCCAGAACCCCGGCACGCTGATTGCCACCGACACCAACTTCTCGGGCAGCGCGGTCTACAAGAAGTTCACGCCCCGTGCCTCGATCTCGTTCAAGCCCAGCCGTGACCACAACATCTACGCAAGCTACAGCCAGGGCTTCAAGGGCGGCGGCTTCGACCCGCGCGGCGCCGGCAAGAATGCGCCGACCAGCAATGCGAGCGGCGTGCCCAGCGATGCCGAGATCGCCCAGTACCTGAGCTTCAAGCCGGAAACGGTGGACAGCTACGAACTGGGCTACAAGGGCAACCTGCTGGACGGCGCGCTCTATGTCGCGGCGGCGGCGTTCCGGATGGACTACAAGGACATCCAGATCCCCGGCTCGGTGGCCTGCACGGTGAGCGGCGTGCCGACCTTCTGCGGCGTTGTCTCCAACGCGGGCAAGGCGCGCCTGCAGGGTCTTGAACTGGAAACCAATGCGACGCTGGGCCGCGACATCGCCGCTGCGGGCGACAAGCTGACCCTCTCGGGTTCGCTCGGCTACATCGATGCCAAGTTCCGCAAGTACGAGACGCTGATCGCCGGCAAGACGGTGGACGTGGCCAAGTACCGCAACATCCAGAACACCCCGAAGTGGACCGCCAGCGGCACGCTGGGTTACGATACCCCGGTGGGCGGCGGCGACCTGCTGCTTTCGACCACGGTGTCCTACCGTTCGAAGGTCCACCAGTTCGAGTTCCCGAACCCCTACCTCGACCAGAAGGGCTATGCGCTGTGGGACGCCAGCATCGTCTACACCGCGCCCGATGGCCGCTGGAGCCTGGGTGTCCACGGCAAGAACATCCTCGACAAGGAGTACATCACCTCGGGCTACAGCTACATCCGTCAGGATGCGACGACCGGGGCGATCGTCACCAATGCCTCCGGCCAGCCGATCCCGACGCTGGGCACGCAGGGCACGCTGACCGGCTTCTATGGCAACCCGCGCCAGGTCTTCGTGACGGGCACGGTGAAGTTCTGATTGCGCGCCCGGGTGCCGCGGCTTCGGTCCCGCGCCCGGGCAAGGCAGGGGGCATGGGCCCCGCTGGCGACAGCGGGGCCCATGGTGACCCTTGCCCCTTGGTGACCCTTGCCATTCCGCCACGCCGGGACTGCAGTCGGGCCTATCCTGAAGGACTTTCGTAGATGGACTATCGCCTCCACCGCTATCGCAGCGCCTGCGGGCGGCTGGATCTGGCCGCGCGGGACTATCCGGCGCGCGATGCGGCTGCGCCGGTGCTGCTGATGATGCATGGCCTCACCCGCAACAGCGCCGATTTCGAGCCGCTCGCCGCGCACCTTGCGGGCGACTACCGGCTGGTCGTGCCCGACCAGCGCGGGCGCGGCCTGTCGCAGTGGGACCCGGAGCCGGCGCGCTACCGCCCCGATGTCTACGCGCAGGACATGCTGGCGCTGCTGGACGGGCTGGGCATCGCCCGGGCCTGCCTGATCGGCACGTCGATGGGCGGGCTCATGGCCATGGTGATGAACGCGCTGCGGCCGGATCTTGCCAGCGGTTTCGTGTTCAACGACATCGGCCCGGTGCTCGATCCTGCCGGGATCGCGCGGATCCAGGGCTATGTCGGACCGGCCGGGCCGATGGCTTCGTGGACCGAGGCGGCGGCGCGCTGCCGGGCGTCGAATGCCCCGGCCTTTCCCGATTACGGCAGCCGCGAGTGGCAGGCCTTTGCCCGGCGTACCTGCCGCGAGCAGGCCGATGGCCGGGTGGTGCTCGATTACGACCCGGCGATCGCCCAGAGCATGGCGGGCGACGAGCCGCAGACGGTGCCGCCCGATCTCTGGCCCTTGTGGGAGGGGCTCGCCGGCCGCCCGGTGCTGGTGGTGCGCGGCGAACTTTCCGATCTTTTGAGCCGGGAAACCGAACGGGAGATGGCGCAGCGCCACGCCGGGCCCTACAGCCATGCCGACGTGCCGCGCGTCGGCCACGCCCCGATCCTCGACGAGACGCCCGCGCTGGCGGCGATCCTCGCCTTCCTCAAGGACCATATCGGCTGACATGAGCCAGAACGCTGTCAATTCGCACAAGCCCTCATCGCCCGGTCTCGTTCTGGCGATGCTGCTCCTGGTCTATATCTTCAACTTCGTCGACCGGCAGATCCTGGCGATCCTGGCCGCCCCGATCCAGCAGGACCTCGGGCTCGACGACGCCCAGATGGGCATGCTCGGCGGGCTGGCCTTCGCGATCCTCTATTCGACGCTCGGGGTGCCGCTGGCCTGGCTGGCGGACCGCACCAGCCGCTCCTGGGTGATCACCGGTTCGCTGCTGGTCTGGAGCCTGTTCACCGCGCTATGCGGCGCGGCGCAGGGGTTCTGGCACCTGTTTGTCGCCCGGCTCGGCGTCGGCGTGGGCGAGGCGGGCGGGGTCGCGCCCTCCTATGCGGTGATCGGCGATCATTTCCCCAGCGAGAAGCGCGCCTTTGCGCTCTCGATCTATTCGCTGGGCATTCCCATCGGCGCGGCGACCGGGGTGCTGGCGGGCGGCTACGTCGCCGCGCGGGTGGACTGGCGCGCGGCCTTTGTGGTCGTCGGGCTGGCCGGGCTGCTGGCGGCGGTGCCGTTCCGCATGGTGGTGCGCGACAAGCCCCGTCCCGCAACGGCCGCGCCCACGGTCCGGTTCGGTGAAGTGGCCGCCACGCTGGCGCGCAAGAAGGCGTTCTGGCTGCTTTCGTTTGGCGCCGCCTCCAGTTCGATGCTCGGCTATGGCATCATGTTCTGGATGCCGAGCCTGCTGCAGCGCAGCTTCGGGCTCGATCTAGTCGAGACCTCGTGGTTCCTCGGCGCGATCCTGCTGATGGGCGGCACCGTGGGCGTGCTGGCGGGCGGGCGCCTCGCCGACCGGCTGGGCTCGGCCGACCGCGCTTTCTACGGCTGGGTTCCCGCGGTCGCCTACGTGATCGCGGTGCCGCTCTACGCAGGCGGTATCTGGACCCACAGCGTGCCGACCGCCTTCCTGCTGTTCCTGTTGCCGCAGGCGCTCGCCTATGTCTGGCTTGGGCCGGTGACGAGCGCGGTCCAGCACCTGGTCGAGCCGGCCGCGCGCGCCACTGCCTCGGCGCTGTTCCTGCTGATCAACAACCTCATCGGCCTTGGCGGCGGCATCTATGCGCTGGGCGCGCTGTCGAAGGCGCTGGCGCCGGTCTGGGGCGGCGAGGCGCTGCGCTATTCGATGCTGATCGGCCTTGCGCTCTATCTTCTGGCGGCGCTGCTGATGGCGCTGGCAGGCCCGGCACTGCGGCGCGAATGGGTGCGGGAGGGCTGACCGGCAAGCCGGGGCTGGATAAGGCGGGATCGGCGGTATAGGGTCGGGGCCGGGATGTTCTGGCAATTGACCGAGTTTACCGGAAAGCGGCCGCTAGGCGTCGCGGCGGGCCTTGCCCCCGTGCTGGTGCTGGTGCTGGTGCTGGTGCTGGTGCTGGTGCTGGTGCTGGTGCTAGTGCTGGTGCTGGCCCCGCTGCCCGCCCGTGCCGATCCCGCGCGGGCGGTCGTCACGGCTGATGCCCGGCTCGATTTCGGGCGCATGGTGGTGGTCGGCAGCGGCAGCCGCAGGGTGACCGCGGCGGGCGCGGTGGTCGACAGCGGCGTCATGCCCGCGCCCGGCGGCACTACCCGTCCCGCCCAGTTCACCGTCTCCTACGACCGCGGCAACGAAAGCCGCCGTCCGCTCGACGTCACGCTGGAAGTGGTGCTTTCGGCGCCGGGTGCGGTCGACGCCGGCGGGGTGTCCGGACGGCTTTCCGCCTTCGAGACCGACTTGCCCGGCTATGCCGCGATCGCGCCGGGGCAGGTCCTGCAGATCACTCTCCCGAATTGCACCCAGCGCGTCTGTTCGCGCAGCTTCCGGGTCGGCGCACGCATCGACCTGACGCGCAGCTATGGCGGCGGCACCTTGAACCTGCCGCTGCCGATCGATGCCACGCTCGTGAATGTCGACTAGGATATTCGACTAGGGCAATCGCCCCGTGCATTCACCCAGTACATTTCCTTAGCTGGGGCGACGGCCGGTCTTGCGATTCTTTTCCTAAAATGAAGCCGGACGCCTCCGAAACGGCTCGGGCGCGGAACCGTTGCGCGGTTCGCTCGTTTGCACGCAGCGAAGTGCATCCCGGTGTCTGGCCGGCGTCTGGCCCGGTGTCTGGCCCTGCGTCTGACCCGGTGTCCGGCGACGATGCGCTGGCAAGGGGGAGTTCCGGAAAACCGCGGTCTTCGGATCGTGAACGCGAGTGTGTCCAATGCCCCGTTCCCCTGCCTTGCCCGTTACCGGAGGCCTGCTTGCTGCAGAGGCGGTGGGGTTGGCGGTGGGGATGGCGCTGATGGCGCCCGCTTGCGCGCTCGCTGCCGAGGCGCCTGCGGGCGCTTATTCCAGCGGGATCGCCAGCGCGACCGTGGTCGCGCCGCTTGCGGTTCGTTCGCTCAGCGATCTCGATTTTGGCGCGGTGGGCGATGTC
Source organism: Novosphingobium sp. KA1 (assembly GCF_017309955.1). NCBI lineage: Bacteria > Pseudomonadati > Pseudomonadota > Alphaproteobacteria > Sphingomonadales > Sphingomonadaceae > Novosphingobium > Novosphingobium sp. KA1. Next base: position 2,262,695 of record NZ_CP021247.1, read on the forward strand.
GGCCGTGAGGGCGGGAGTCTCGTGATCGTGCCGGGCAGCACCCAGGCGCGGTATGGCGGTGCGGCACGCCTCGCCTGCCCGGTCGGGGAGGAGACTTGTGCCATGCCCCATGCGGCGCGGCTGCGGGTGGAGGGGGAGCCCGGACGGGCCTACCGGGTGCTGCTGCCCGATGCCGTCGAGGCGCAATCGGTCGCGGCGGACGGCGCGCCGTTGTCCCGCCTGCCGGTATCCAGTCTCACCGTACGCACCGACAGCAGGCCGCAATCGGATGGGCAGGGCGTGCTGGGCGAGGACGGCGGCGACGGATTCGAGATCGGCGGCGAACTGGACATCCCGCCCGGCACCAGGGCTTCCCACTACCGGGCGCAAGTTCCCGTCATCGTGGTCTATGGGTGACTTGCGGGTTAGTTGACGGTTTCGATCAGACAAGAGGATGAGACCCGTCGTGCTTTGGTATGAACCCGGAGTCTTGGTGAGTTTTCAGTAATATTCCTGAGGCTAACTCCTTAGTTAACACGGGGTGCCCAATTCGGGGCCGCATGACGAGACTACATGCGGAAACGGGGAGCTTCGTGCCGCCCGGAGGGTCGCAGACGCCGGGCATCTCTGAGGGGTACTAATCATGAAGAAGCTTGCTCTTGTTTCCGCCGTGGCGGTCGCCGCCGCTTCGTCGCTCTTTGCGGTTTCCGCGTTCGCCGCGACCACGCAGGGCACTGCCACCGCCACCGTGGTGGCACCGATCACCCTGACCCACACTTCGGGTGCGGCCCTGGCCTTCGGTTCGTTCACCGCGGGCACCGGCGGTACGGTCGTGGTGACCTCGGCTGGCGCCGGTTCGAAGACCGGCGGCGTCGTCTTCGTGGCGGGTTCGGCCAATACCGCGGACGCCTTCACCGTCGGCGGCGATGCCAGCCGGGCCTTCACCATCTCGACCACCGGCGGCAATGTTTCCAGCGGTGCCAACACGATGGCCTTCACCACCACGCCTTCGTCGACCAGCGGCACGCTGAGCGCCTCGGGCGCGGCGAGCTTCACCGTGGGCGGCACGCTGACCGTCGCATCGACGGCGGCGGCCGGCAGCTACACCGGCAGCTACGACGCGACCGTCACCTATAACTGATCGCGAAGCAAGCGGGCCTTCGCAGCGAGGGCCGCTTCGGCCGGTGCCTGCCGTGGGGGCGGCAGGCACCGCATGACCAGCACCCGCAACGAGGACCAGGGATGACCGGGAGGAGACGATACCGGCCGATCTTGGCTGACCGCGCGCGTCTGGCGGGGGCCGGGCTTGCGGCCATGCTGCTTGCGGCGCTGCCGGGGCAGGGACTGGGGCAGGTACTGGCGGCCGGGGCAAAAGGCGCGGCCACGGCGGAAGTCGTGGCGCCGACCCAGATCGTGCCGCTTGCCTATCTGCGCTTCGGCAGCTTCGCGCGGCCCACGAGTGCGGGTACGGAAACGGTGAGCGCCGCCAGCGCCGTCAGCGGCACCGGCGGCATGGCGGCGAACCTGTCGATGCCGCAGGGAACCGGCGGGCGCGGGGCGGCCAGCTTCCAGCTCAACGGCCAGCCTCGCCGCATCTATATCGTCGACCTGCCTGCCCAGGCGACGATCGCTTCCGGCAGCGCGACGATGACGGTCAGCAATTTCACGTCCGACACGGTGGGCATCGGCATCGGCCAGCTCGACGCTTCGGGCCGCGACATACTCAGCGTCGGCGGCACCCTCAACGTGTCGGCCAATCAGGCCGCCGGGGACTATTCCGGTACTTTCCCGCTGACCGTCTACTACCTGTAAGGGGCTATTTGAGGGCGGCCCCGGCCCGCGAAATTCGCTTTTCGGGAATGTCCGGACGGGCTCTAAATACCTAAGTATCATTGCTTGGGATTCCAGACAGTTGCATGGTTAATCCCGATCAAGGACATTCGGGGGTCGCAGTCTTGCGCGTGGTATCGGTAGTGGGGGGCGGTGCGCGGCTGCTGCGCGCCGGTGGTTTGGCGAGCCTGTGTCTGGCCGGGGCCGCCGTGGCGCAGGACGAGCCGTTGCAGGCGCCGCCGCCCCAGGCCGCCGCTTCGGTGCCCGAGGGCGCCGTGGGCGGCATGGGAGACATCAACCTCTACCCCAAGCGCGTGGTGATCGACGAGCGTACGCGCATCGCCTCGGTCGGGCTCTACAACCGCAGCATCGAGCGCGGCGAGTACGATATCGCCATTGCCGACAAGGTGATGACCGGCGACGGCCGGCTGCTCGATGCCGAGGCGGTGGCTCCTGCCGAGCGGGCCCGGCTTCATGGCGCTGCCGCGATGCTGCGCTGGTCGCCGCGCCGGGTGGTGCTGGGCGGCAGCGAGGCGCAGACCATCCGCATCATGGCGCGGGTCGCCCCCGATACGCCGCCGGGCGAATACCGCGCGCACTTTTCCGCCGTGGCGGTGCCGCCCGCCGATGCCTCCTACTCGATCGAGCAGGCGGCGGGCGCCGCCAGGCAGGGGGCGATCGGCGTGCGCATCGTCCCGCGTTTCGGCATCTCGATCCCGGTGATCGTCCGCATCGGCCAGACCACGCTGACGGCGGGGATCGAAAGCCCCCGGATCGTGGCGCTGCCGGGCGGGCGCAAGGCGCTGCAACTGACGATCACCCGGGCGGGCACGCGCTCGGCCTTTGGCGACATCGCGGTGACCGCGCCGGGGGCCAAGGCGCCGCTGGCCCTGCTCAAGGGGCTGGGCGTCTATACCGAGATCGACGCGCGGCAGGTGACCGTGCCCTTCGATGCCGGCGCCGATCCGCGTTTCCTCGCAAGCGGCGCGAAGCTCACCGTTACCTACACCGATGACGACGCCGAGCCCGGCAAAGTGCTGGCCAGCCGGGATCTCATCGTGCCGTGACACAGGAGCGGAGCGGGTTGCCAGGGGCGGCCAGGCTCGTACCGTTCCTTGCCGGTGCCTCGCTGCTGGCGCGGGGGGACCACGCCCTGCTGCCCGCGGCCGCCGCGGGCGAAGAGGGGCATCCTGCCCTGCACCATGCGCGGGCGCGGCAGGCCTTGCCGCGCCCCGGCTTTGCGATGCTGGCCCTACCGGGATTACCGGTGGAGCGGACGGCCGCGCCACTGGCCCTGAGGCCGCCACTGCCCCCACTGCCCCCACAACCGCTGCGCGCGGCCTTGCGCGCTTCAGCGGCGCCGGTCGCGCTTGCGGCGCGCTTGCGGCCCTCGCCGGGCGATCCGCAAGCGGCAGGAGAGGCGCCGCATCGGCTGGCGCTGCCCGTGCCGGAGGAAATGCCGGCGCCGGGGCCTGCGGTTCTCCCGGCATCGCTGGCCGGGTTGGAACTGCCCGCCCCGCCGGATGCCGCGCGCCGCCTGCCGGTGCCCGGCTTTGGCCTGGCCACGCCGGCGCAGAGTCCGGCCCCGCAGTTTCGGCCCAGCTTGCCCCCGCCCAGCTTACCCCCGCCAGCGCCGTGCAGACGTTCCCCGCAGGCGCGGCGCCGGTCATCACGTACGATGACGAGGTGATCCTCGCGGTCAGGATCGCCACCGCCACGGGCACCAGCGGCGGCGAGGATACGGTGATCGCCTATGGCACGCGCGAGGGGCTCTACCTGCCGCTCGGCGCACTGGCGCGTACGCTCGACCTGCCGATCGCGGTCGGGGACGAGGGGCACTATGCCAATGGCTGGTTCCTTTCCGAAGATCGCCAGCTGACGATCAACTTGCGCGAAGGCACGGCGCAGGCGGACGGCCGGAGCGTGGCGCTGGCCAAAGGCGATGCCCAGGCCTTCGACGGTGAACTCTACCTGCGCGCCGAGCGCATCGGCGACCTGCTGCCGCTGTCGGTGACGCCGAACCTGCGCGACCAGTCGGTGACGATCCGCACCAAGGAGCCGTTTCCCTTCGAACAGCGCCTCACCCGCGAGGCCGAGCGCGAGCGGCTGGACAACGAGCAGGCCTCGGCCATCGCCGCCGAGCACCGTTTCCCGCGCGAGGAGACGCCGTGGTTGCCGATCTCGCTGCCGATGGCGGATATCGAGACGCGGGCGGTGTCCGATACCGCGCTGGGCGAGCGGGTGGAGAGCGACCTCAGGCTGGCGGGCGACCTGGCCTGGATGAGCGCCGAGGTCTTCCTCACCCATTCGACGCGCGACGGGCTGACGGCGGCCCATGTCGAGCTGGGCCGTACCGATCCCGACCGCGAACTGCTGGGGCCGCTTCATGCCAGTGCGTTTGCGCTCGGCGATGTGGCGACGAGTTCGCTGCCGGTCGGGCTGCGCGGGGTCGCCGGGCGCGGGGCCACGCTGACCAATGCCCCGGTCGAGGCGGCATCGGTGTTTGACCGGATCGACCTGCGCGGTGCGCTTCCGGATGGCTACGAGGTGGAGCTCTACCGCAACGGCGTGCTGGCCGGTTCGACACGCCAGGCGATCAACGGGCAGTACCAGTTCCTGCAAGTGCCGGTCGATTACGGGCTGAACCTGTTCCGGCTCGTGTTCTACGGCCCGCAGGGCCAGCGCAGCGAGGAAGTGCGGCGCATCTCGGTGGGCGACGGGCGGCTGTCGAAAGGGCAGCTGGTCTATACCCTCGGCGCGGTGCAGAAGGACGAGAACCTGCTGGGCATCACCGCGCCGCGCTTCATTCCGGGGCTAGACCATGGCCGCTGGCGGGCGAGCGCGCAGCTGGCCTACGGCCTGACCTCGCAGGTGACGGGCGTGGTCGGCGGCGGCTGGTTCGACCGCGATTCGGGCGATCGCTGGCTGGCCAGCGCGGGGCTGCGCACCGGGCTCGGCGGGCTCGCTGCCAAGCTCGATCTGGCGATGCAGGACGGGGCCATGGTACCGGGCGGCAGCGGCAAGGCGGGGCGTGCCATCGAGGCTGGACTGGGGGGGCGGGTGGCGGGCGCCTCGTTCACCCTCACCCACGCCGAATATCGCGGCGACTTCCTCGACGAAGTGCGGGTGTTCGACGGGCAGCCGCTGCGCCGGGTGAGCGAACTCGATGCCAATGCCACGCTGCGGCCGTGGGGCGAGGGCGGGCTGGCGATCCCGCTCCATGCGCGGGCGCGGCGGATCGAATATGGCTCGGGCGAAGTGCAGAGCAGCGCCTCGCTGCGCGGATCGGCGCGGGTGGCCGGGGTGCTGGCGTCGAACGCGCTGGAATTTTCGCGCTACCAGCCCGCCACGAGGGCAGGGGGCGGGCGGCTTGACCAGCTGATCGGCACGTTCGACCTCGCCACGCTCAGCGGATCGCGCACCCAGGTGCGGGCCTCGGCCAGCTACAGCCTGATGCCCGTGGCCCGGCTGGAGGCGGTGTCGCTGGAACTGGACCGTTCGCTCGATGACCGCACGCTGGTGCGCGCGCTGGCGAGCCATGCCTTCCACCAGCGCGATACCCAGCTCGGCCTGTCGGCGGAGCGGCGCTTCCGGCGCTTCACGCTGGCGTTCGACGGGACGTACGGCCTGCGCGGCAAGGTCCACTCGCTGGCCCTGCGGCTTGGCTTCGGGTTCGGGCGCAACCCGCTGACGGAGCGGATCTACCTCGCCCCGCCGGGGCAGGCGCTGGCGGGCGCGGTGGCCCTGCGCGCCTACGAGGACCTCGACGGCAACGGCGCCTACGGTCCGGGCGACAAGGTGCTGCCGCAAGTCGCCTTCGGCTCGGGCACCGGCACGGGCGCGACCGACCGGGACGGCACCGTGCTGCTGACCGGTCTGCCGGCCGGCACGCGGGCCAGCGTGCAGGTCGATCCGACCTCGCTGCCCGATATTGCGCTGGTCCCGGTGACGCGGGGCATCGAACTGGTGCCGCGTCCGGGCCGGGTCCACCGCACCGACTTCGCGGTCGTGGCGATGAGCGAGATCGCCGGCACCGCCTATTTCCGCAGCGCTCCTGGCGGCGATGGCAAGGCGCGCGCGCGCGGGGTCTCGGGGCTGCGCCTGATCCTGCTCGACGGGGCGGGCAAGGCGGCGGGCAGCGCGCGGACCGAGGCGGACGGGTTCTATCTTTTCGAACAGGTCCGCCCCGGTCGCTACCGCCTGGCCATCGATCCCGATCAGGCCGCGCGCCTGAAGATTGCGCTTGTCGCTTCGGCCCAAGGCGATGACGCCCTGATCGAAGTCGGCCCGCAAGGCAGCACCCTGTCGCGTGATCTCTACGTGGGTACGCAGTAGTGCGCTGATTTTTGCAACGATCCGTCCGGATCATTGCGTTTGATCGATCACGCGGGCGCGGGCACAGCAGGGCGCATGTTCCGCGACGTTTCCATCCCCGCACCGATCCGCGCCCGGCTTGCCTGCCATCCTGCCCGTCGGCAGGATCGGCGTTGCACCCGCCCTGCCGATTGCGGCTGCTGAGGAGGTTCGCGCGACGTGACTGCCATGCCATCTGACCGGATTCCCCGTTCCACCGCCGAAATCGTGGCCGCCGCCGCGGCGCGCGGGCTGACGATCCCGCCCGAATGCCTGGAGGGGGTGGCCGCCAATCTCGCGCTGCTGGCGCGCCATGCCGAAACCCTGAGCGGCCCTGAGTCCGGCAGCGTCAAGTGACGGTAACCGCTCTCGAAATCGCCGCTGCCGTGCGCAGCGGGCGGATCACTGCGGGTGAGGTGGTCGAACAAACGCTGGCCGCGCTGCCGCAGCCCTTGGACGATCCGCTGGTGGCGATCACGCGCCTGCTGCCCGAACGCGCGCGCGCCGAAGCGGCGGCGGTCGATGCCTTGGTGGCGGCGGGCAAGGACCCGGGGCCGCTGGCCGGCGTGCCCTACGGCGTCAAGGACCTGTTCGACGTCGCCGGATTGCCGACCACCGCCGGTTCCACCCTCTACGCCGACGCGCCGCCCGCCGCCGCCGATGCCGGAGCCATCGCCCGCCTCAAGGCGGCAGGCGCGGTGCTGGTCGCCACCCTCAACATGGACGAATTCGCCTACGGTTTCGCGACCATCAACGCGCGCCATGGCACGACCCGGAATCCTCACGATCCCTCCCGTCTTGCAGGCGGCTCCTCGGGCGGCTCGGCGGCGGTTGTCGCTGCCGGGCTGCTCCCTTTCTCGCTGGGATCGGACACCAACGGCTCGGTTCGCGTGCCGGCGAGCCTGACCGGCATCTACGGCCTCAAGCCCAGCCACGGCGACCTGCCGCTGGACGGCGTGTTCCCGTTTGCCGAGAGTTTCGACGATACCGGGCCGTTCACCCGCACCGCCGCCGACATGGCGCTGGTGTGGCAGGTGCTCTCCGGCCGCGATGCTACGGCGGGCGAGGCTCCGCTGCGGATCGGCCGCCTTGGCGGGCGGTTCCGCGAGAATGCCGATCCCGACCAGCTGGCCGCCATCGATGCGCTTGCCGCCGATGCGCCGCTGGTCGAACTGCCCGATATTGCCCGCGCCCGTTCGGCCGCTTTCGTGATCACCGCCTTCGAGGGCGGCAACCTCCATCGCAAGGCCCTGTCCGTTTCGGCTATGGCTTTCGATCCCGCAACGCGGGACCGTCTCCTCGCAGGTGCTCTGCTGCCCCGGGCACTCTATGAGGAGGCGGTGCGTTTCCGGGATTCCTTCCGGGCCGAGGTCTACGCATTGATGGCCCAGTTCGACGTGCTGCTGGCTCCGGCGACGCCCTGCGCGGCGCCGCTCATCGCCGATCCGCGTATCGAGGTCGATGGCGCGCTGAGCCCGGCGCGGGCCGACCTTGGCATTCATACCCAGCCAATCAGCTTCACCGGACTGCCCTCGCTGGCGGTTCCGTTGTACCGTCCCGGGCGCCTGCCGCTGGGACTCCAGCTCATCGGTGCGCCCAAGGGGGAGCCGGCGCTGCTGAAACTGGCGGCGCGGCTGGAAGCCGCGGGCGTGGCGGGCGTGACACTACCACCCGGAACGACAACCGGGTCGCAATCAGGGGCATAAGCGTGACGGATACGACAACCACCATGGAGGCACCGCCGGCAGGACCGCCGGGCACGCCGACCGGGCGCCTCGAGCGCTGGTTCACTCTCAGCGAACGCGGCACCAATGCCCGCACCGAAGTGCTGGCGGGGGTCACCACCTTCCTGACCATGGCCTATATCGTGCTGGTCAATCCGGCGATCCTGGGCACCGCCGGAATGCCGGTGGCCTCGGTCGCCGCCGCCACCTGCTTTGCCGCCGCCTTTGCCTCGATCCTGATGGGCCTTGTTGCCAATACCCCGCTGGCGCTGGCGCCGGGCATGGGGCTCAACGCCTATTTCAGCTTCACCGTGGTGCAGCAGATGGGCGTGCCCTGGCCGGTGGCGCTGGGTTGCGTGTTCGTCTCGGGCGTGGCGTTCCTGTTCCTGACGCTCACCGGTGTGCGCCAGCTGATCGTCGCCTCGATCCCGCAGTACCTGTTTGCGGCAGTGGCGGGCGGCATCGGCCTGTTCATCGGTTTTATCGGTTTCAAGGACGCGGGCATCGTTGTCGCCAATCCGGCGACTTTCGTGGCGCTGGGTGACCTCAAGGCCCCCGGCGCCGCGCTGGCGCTGTTCGGCCTCGTCCTGATCGGCGCGCTCAGCGTGTGGAACGTGCGCGGGGCGATGCTGATCGGCATTCTGGCGACCACCGTGGTCGGCTGGCTCTGCGGCATGGTGTCGATGAGCCCCGAGCCCTATTCGCTCGACGCGCTGACCGGCACCGCCTTCAAGCTCGACCTTGCCGGCGTGTTCGGCCTGTCGGGCAGCCATGGCCTCGGCCTGCTGGAAATCCTCTTCGTGTTCCTGTTTGTCGACCTGTTCGACAATATCGGCACGCTCGTCGCCGTCACCAAGCGCGCCGGGCTGATGGACGGCGAAGGCCGCATTCCGCGCCTCAACCGCATCCTCATCACCGATGCCACCGCCACCATCGTCGGCTCGATGGCGGGCACCAGCACCGTCACCAGCTATGTCGAGAGCGCGGCGGGCGTGCAGGCGGGCGGGCGTACCGGGCTTACCGCCGTGGTCACCGGCGTGCTGTTCCTCGCCACCATGTTCGTGGCGCCCTATGCCCAGCTGATCCCGCTGGCGGCGACCGCGCCTGCACTCATCATCGTCGGCGGCTTGATGCTGCTGCCGCTGACCGAAGTGAAGTGGGAAGACCCGCTGGCGGCGATCCCCGCGTTCCTGACGGTGGCGATGATCCCGCTGACCTTCTCGATCGCCAATGGCCTCGCCTTCGGCATCACCGCCCACGCCATTCTCAAGATCGTGCGCGGCACGGTCGTCAAGAAGGACTGGTTCCTGCTGGTGCTGGCCCTGCTGTTTGTCGCCCGCTTCGTCTGGATGGGAGCCGCCTGATGCGCGCCATGACTGTACTTGCCGGGGCCCTTGCGCTTTCGGCCACCCTGTCCGCCTCGGCGCGCGCCGCCGACAAGCTCGATACCGTCCCGCGCACGCTGGTGATGACGGCGTACGAGCCCGAATGGAACGCGCTTGTCCACGCGGTGCAGCAGCCCACCGCCTACCAGCTCAACGGCATGACCTACATGACCGGCGTGCTGGAGGGCAAACCCGTGCTGCTGATGCAGAGCGGCGTGTCGATGGTCAACGCGGCGATGAACACGCAGCTGGTGATCGACCGGTTCGCGGTGAAGCGCATCGTCTTTTCGGGCATCGCCGGGGGCGTTGATCCGGGGCTGTCGATCGGCGACGTGATCGTGGCGGAGAACTGGGGCCAGTACCTCGAAGTCTCCTTTGCGCGCCAGACCGACGGCGGCTGGCTGCCGCCCGAGAAAGTGACCACGGGCGCGCCGGGCAACTGGGAATTCATGTATCCGCGCCCGGTCCGCGTCAGCAATGCCGCGCAAGGGACGCAGCACATGTTCACCTTCGCGATGGACCCGCAGCTGCTGGACCTCGCCCGCAAGGTGGCGCCGACCGTGAAGATGGAGCGCTGCGTGGCCGCCGCGGCCACCCAGCGGGCCGGGTCCGAGCTGTGCCTGCCGCACGATCCCAAGGTCGTTGTCGGCGGCACCGGGGTCAGCGCCGGGGTCTTTGCCGACAATGCGAAGTTCCGCGAATACCTCCATGCCGCCTGGAAGGCCCGCGTGCTCGACATGGAAAGCGCGGCGGTGGCGCAAGTCGCCTATGCCAACCAGGTGCCGACCATCGTTTTCCGCAGCCTGTCGGACCTTGCCGGCGGTGACCGCGAAAAGAACATGGAGGATACCTTCGAACACCTCGCCTCGGTCAATTCCGCGCATGTCGTGCGTGCGTTCCTGACCGCGCTGCCGGACTGAGACGATGACCCTCACCACCGTCACCGGCCGTAACGGCATCGTCACCGCCCCGCACCACCTTGCCGCCGAGGCCGGGCGCTCGGTGCTGATGGACGGCGGCAATGCCGTGGAGGCGACCGTTGCCGTCGCCGCGACGCTGGCGGTGGTCTATCCGCACATGACCGCGATCGGCGGCGACGGGTTCTGGGTGATCCGGGAGCCGGCCAAAGAGGGTGGCGAACGGGTCCATTCGGTCCACGGCTGCGGCGGCGCGGCGGCCAGCGCGGACCTGTCGCTCTACGCCGGGCTGGACGCGGTGCCGACGCGCGGGCCGCTGGCGGCCAATACCGTGGCGGGCACGATCTCGGGCTGGGCGGCGGCGCTGGAGAGCGCAGGCGGCACGTTGCCGCTCGCACGGCTGCTGCGCGATGCGATCCGGTTTGCGGAGGACGGCGTTCCCGTTACCGCAGGCGGCGCGGCCATCGCTTTGGCCAAGGGCGACGAACTGCGCGCGGCACCGGGGGCTTATGCTGCGGTGTTCGAACCGGAAGGGCGCCCGCTCGCCGAGGGCGATGTGCTGCGCAATCCGGCGCTCGCCGGGACCTTGCGCAAGCTGGCAAGCGACGGGCTGGACAGTTTCTATCGCGGCGAGCTTGCGGCCCTGATCGCCGACGACCTTGCCGCGCTCGGCAGCCCGGTTTCCGCGGCGGACCTTGCCGCGCACCGGGCCACGCGGCCAGAGCCGCTTTCGGTGCCGATCCGGGGCGCAAGGCTCTACAACAGCGCGCCGCCGACGCAGGGCTTTGCCTCGCTGGTGATCCTGGCGCTGTTCGACCGGCTCTCTGCCGATACGCCGGACAGCTTTGCGCATGTCCACGCGCTGGTGGAGGCGACCAAGCAGGCCTTCCTGCTGCGCGATGGGCATGTCGGCGATCCGGCTTATACGGACTACGATTTTCAGGGCCTGCTCGACGATGCGGCAGCGCTCGATGAACTGGCGGCGCGGATCGATCCGGCCAAGGCGCTGGCCTGGCCGCAGCCGCCGCAGTGGGGCGATACCTGCTGGTTCGGCGCGGCGGACGGGGAGGGGCGCGTGGTCTCCTCGATCCAGTCGACCTATTTCGAGTTCGGCTCGGGCCTCGTGCTGCCGCAGACCGGGATCGTCTGGCAGAACCGGGGCAGCTCGTTCCGCCTCGCCGAGACGGGCTGGAACGCGCTGAAACCGGGGCGAAAGCCGTTCCACACGCTCAATCCGGCGCTGGCGGTGTTCCAGGACGGCCGGGTCATGGCCTATGGCACCATGGGCGGCGAGGGGCAGCCGCAGACGCAGGCGGCGCTGTTCAGCCGCTATGCGCGCTTCGGCGTGGACCTGCAGGCGGCGATCTCGGCGCCGCGCTGGCTGCTCGGGCGGACCTGGGGCGAGGTTACCACCTCGCTCAAGCTGGAGGACGGGTTCGACGAGGCCCTCTACGCGGCGCTGGCAGACGCCGGGCACGATGTCGAGCGGGTGGGAGCGCTGACGGCGATGATGGGCCATGCCGGCGCCTTGGTGCGTCTGCCCGACGGTTCGTTCGAGGGTGCCACCGACCCGCGCAGCGATGGCGGCGTCGCGGCATGGTAGAGGCCAGCGGCCTGCGCGCCGTCACCCGCTGCCAGGTGCTGGGCGCCGGGCCTTACAGTGAGACCGAACAGGGGCTCTATCGCGGTTATCTCAGCCCCGCCTACCACGCCGCCGTCGATCTGGTCGGGGCCTGGATGGTCGAGGCGGGCATGCGGGTCGACCTTGATCCTGCCGCCAATCTGCGGGGCCGCTACGAAGGCACCGTGCCCGGCGCACCGGCGCTGGTGATCGGCAGCCACCTCGATTCGGTGCGCGACGGCGGCTGCTACGATGGCCCGCTCGGCGTCATGCTTGGCATCGAATGCGTTGCCGCGCTGCACGAGCAGGGCCGCCGCCTGCCGTTTGCCATCGAGGTCTACGGGTTCGGGGACGAGGAAGGCTCGCGGTTTCCCGCCGCCATGCTGACCAGCCGCGCGGTGGCCGGAACGCTCGATGCCGATCTTGACCGGATCGCCGATGCGCAAGGGGTCTCGCTGGACGTGGCGCTCGCCTCGTTCAGGACCGACTACGACGTGGTGACGGCCAATACGCCGACCGACCGCCTCTCGGTGCAGGCCTACCGCAGCGCCCGCCGCGCGCCGGAAGACATCGTCGCCTATCTCGAGGCCCATATCGAGCAGGGCCCGGTGCTGGAGGCGGAAGGCCTCGCGCTCGGCACCGTCACCGGCATCGCCGCGCAATTGCGCTATGCCGCCACGGTGCGCGGCATGGCCGGGCACGCGGGCACAAGCTCGATGCCGCTGCGCCGCGATGCGCTGGCGGGGAGCGCGGAAATGGTGCTCGCCATCGAGGAGATCGCGCGTGAGGCCGCATCGGACCTCGTCGCCACCGTCGGCAAGCTGGAGGTCCTGCCGGGCGCCGCCAACGTGATCCCCGGCGAGGTGCGCTTCACCATCGACGTGCGCTCGGGCGATGCGGGGCGGCGCGACCGTGCGGCGCAGGCCATCCTCGCGCGGCTGGAGCAGGTCGCCTCGAGGCGCGGCCTCGTGCTCGATCTGGCGCTGGTCCACGACTTGCCCGCCAGCCCTTGCGACGCCGCGCTGATGGACCTGATGGACGCTGCCATGGCCGGGGCCGGTCAGCCGCTGCGCCGTCTCGTCTCGGGCGCCGGGCACGATGCCATGGTGATGGCCGCGCTCTGCCCCACCGCGATGCTGTTCATCCGCTGCCGGGACGGCGTCAGTCACAACCCCGCCGAGCATGTCGAACCCGCCGATGCCGAGGCGGCGCTGCGGGTCATGCTGGGCTTTATCGACAAACTGGGAGACCGCCGTGCCGACCGACCTTGATCCGCTGCTGTTCGGCGAGATCGACCCGCCCCAGCGCCTGCTCATGGGCCCCGGCCCGATCAATGCGCACCCCCGCGTGCTGCGGGCGATGAGCGCGGACCTGCTGGGCCAGTTCGACCCGGAAATGACCGGCTACATGAACCAGGTCATGGCGCTCTACCGCCCGATCTTCGGCACGCGGAACCAGTGGACCATGCTGGTCGACGGCACCGCGCGCGCGGGCATCGAGGCGGCGCTGGTCTCGATGGTGGCGCCGGGCGACGTCGTGCTGGTGGTCAACTTCGGCCGCTTCGGCCTGCTGCTGACCGAGATCCTCACCCGCATCGGCGCGGTGATCGAGACGGTCGACGCGCCCTGGGGCGAGGTCGTGCCGCTGGAACGCGTGGCCGAGGCGATTGCCCGCTGCCACCCCAAGATCGTCGCCACCATCCATGGCGATACCTCCACCACCATGGCGCAGCCGCTCGACGGCTTCGGAGAGCTTTGCCGTGAGGCCGGCGCGCTCAGCTATGTCGATGCCACCGCGACGATCGGCGGCATGGAACTGGCGGCGGACCGCTGGGGCGTCGACGTCGTCACCGGCGGCTTGCAGAAGTGCCTCGGCGGGCCGTCCGGCTCGGCGCCGATCACCATCTCGGACCAGGCGGCCGAGCACATCGGCCGCCGCCGCCATGTCGAGCAGGGCATCCGCCGCGACGACATCGTCGACGGGCAGGGGCCGCGCATCCGCTCCAACTATTTCGACCTCGCGATGGTCATGGACTACTGGTCGGACAAGCGCCTCAACCACCATACCGAGGCGACCTCGATGCTCTATGCCGCGCGCGAATGCGCGCGGATCGCGCTGGGCGAAGGGCTGGAGGCGCGTTACGCCCGCCATGCCGCCGCGGGCCGGGCGATGGCGGCGGGCCTGCGCGCCATGGGCCTCACGGTCTTTGGCGACGATGCCCACCGCATGACCAATGTCACCGGCGTCTTCATCCCGGGGGGCGTCGACGGCGAGGCGGTGCGCAAGGCCATGCGCGAGCAGTTCGAGATCGAGATCGGCACCGCCTTCGGCCCGCTCCAGGGGCGGATCTGGCGGATCGGCGCGATGGGCTACAACGCCATGAAGCACAAGGTGCTGCTGACGCTGGCGGCGCTGGAAGCGTGCCTGCGGATGGAGGGCTTCGCGCTGCCGCTCGGCGATGCGGTCCCGGCGGCGCTGGAGGCCTGGGGCGAATGACCCGCGATCTTGTCGGTTATGGCCGCACCCCGCCCGATCCGCAGTGGCCGAACGGGGCGCGCGTGGCAGTGCAGTTTGTCATCAACTATGAGGAAGGCGCCGAAAACTCCGTCCTCAACGGCGACGAGCGCTCCGAGGCCTTCCTCAGCGAGATGGTCGGCGCCGCCAGCCATGCGGGCCGGGCGATGGCGATGGAAAGCCTCTACGAATACGGCAGCCGCGCCGGGTTCTGGCGGCTCCACCGGATCTTTACCGAGCGGGGCCTGCCGGTGACGGTGTTCGGCGTGGCCAAGGCCATGGCAATGAACCCCGAAGCGGTCGCCGCCATGCGGGAGGCCGACTGGGAGATCGCCAGCCACGGGCTGCGCTGGATCGACTACCAGTACGTTTCCGAGGAGGTCGAACGCGCCCATATCGCCGAGGCCATCGCGCTCCACGAAAGCCTCACCGGCAGCCGCCCGCTCGGCTGGTATCAGGGGCGCACCTCGCCCAATACGGCGCGGCTGGTCGCCGAGGAGGGGGGCTTCCTCTACGATGCCGACAGCTATGCCGACGACCTGCCCTACTGGGACCGCCGCCACGGAAGACCGCAGCTGATCGTGCCCTATACGCTCGACGTCAACGACATGAAGATCGTCGCGCTCAACGGTTTTACCGAGGGCGAGCAGTTCTTTCGCCACATGCGCGATACGTTCGACCAGCTCTGCGAGGAAGGCGGACGGATGATGAGTGTGGGCCTCCATGGCCGCATCGCCGGCAAGCCCGGCCGCGCCCGCGCGCTTGCCCGTTTCCTCGACCACGTCACCGCCCGTGGTGACGCCTGGATCGCCCGCCGCATCGACATCGCCCGCCACTGGATGGAGGTCCACCCCGCATGACTATCGACGATCCCGACCTTCTCGCCGAAGTGACCGCAGCTTTCCAGGAATACGAGCGCGCGTTGATGGAGGACGATATTCCGGCGATGGACGCGCTGTTCCACGATGCGCCGACCACCAACCGCTACGGCGTGGGCGAAGTGCTTTACGGCATCGAGGAGATCCGCGAATTCCGCAAGGGCCGCGGCGGTTCCCCGCAGCGCAAGCTCGGCCGCGTCGCGATCACGGTCTATGGCGACCGCTTCGCCACCGCCGATGCCGAGTTCTTCCGCGAGAACAGCGAGCGGCGCGGCCGCCAGACGCAGAGCTGGGTCAAGTTCGCCGATGGCTGGAAAGTGGTCTCCGCCCACGTCAGCCTTGAAGGGAACACCCATTAATGACGGCGCTCTTCGAGCATAGCCCCTGGGTTGAGGAACGCGCCGATGCGCGGCCCTCCTCGGGGGACCGGCTCGCCGACCTGCTGGCGGTGCTGCACGAGGCAAGCGGCGAGGAGCAGCTGGCGCTGATCCGCGCGCACCCGGAACTCGCCGGCAAGGCGGCGATCGACCGGACGCTGACCGAGGCCAGCGCCGCCGAGCAGGCCAGCGCCGGGCTCGACCGGCTGACGCCTCACGAATACGAACGCTTCCACGCGCTGAACGCCGCCTATCGCGACCGTTTTGGCTTCCCCTTCATCATCTGCGTGCGCCTGACCGACAAGGCGGGTATTCTGGCGGCCATGGAACGTCGGCTCGAAAACGGGCGCGATGCGGAAGTGGCCACGGCGCTGGAGCAGATCGGCGAGATCGTTCGCCTGCGGCTTGAGGACATGGCATGACTTCCACCGGCGCCATTGGCCTGCCCGCGCTCGAGGCGCAGCTTGCGCGCGAGCTCGATCTGATCGGTTTTGTCCGCCCGGAATGGGTGCGCCCGCGTGAGTATGAAGGCGAGCGCGTGCTCGACGTGGCCGTGATCGGCGGCGGCCAGTGCGGGCTTTCCACCGCCTTCGGCCTGCGCCGCGAGGGCGTGGCGAACGTCATGGTCTTCGACGAGAACGCGGCCGGGTTCGAAGGCCCCTGGGAGACTTATGCGCGCATGGTGACGCTGCGCACGCCCAAGCATCTCAATCCCATCGATTTCGGCATTCCCTCGCTCACCTACCGCGCCTGGTGGGAGGCGCAGCACGGCGCTGCCGGTTGGGAGGCGGTGGACAAGATCGCGCGCGGCGACTGGATGGACTATCTGCGCTGGTATCGCGCGGTGCTGGACCTGCCGGTCGAGAACGGCGCGAAGCTCACGCGGATCGAACCGCTGCCGCAGCAGGGCCTGCACCGTCTGCACTTCGCCGGCGGCTTGGTGGAACATGCCCGCAAGGTGGTGCTCGCCACCGGCATCCAGGGCGGCGGCGAGTGGCACACGCCCGCGATGGTGCGCGACAACCTGCCCAAGGCGCTCTGGGCCCATACCAGCGAGCCGATCGACTTCGGTGCGCTCCACGGCAGGCGCATCGGCATCCTCGGCGGCGGTGCCTCGGCCTTCGACAATGCCCAGCACGCGCTGTCGCAGGGCGTCGCGGCGGCCGAAGTCTTCATCCGCCGCAAGCAGCTGCCGCGCGTCAACCCGATCCGTTTCATGGAGCGGGTGGGCTTTACCGCGCGTTACCCCGCGCTCGACGACGTCACCAAATATGCGGCGATGGACTGTTTCCTCGGCCACAACCAGCCGCCGACCAACGACACGTTCGAGCGTGCGGCGGCATGGCCGGGTTTCCATCTGCACCTCGGCGCGCCCTGGCTCGACGTGGCCGAGCACGAAGGGCGGGTCAGGGTGACCTCGCCGCAGGGGTTCCACGAGTTCGACTTCGTGGTGATCTCCACCGGCCTCGTCAGCGATCCCGGCCTGCGTCCCGAACTGGGCGCGGTCGCGGACTCGATCCTGCGCTGGGGCGAGCGGGTGACGCCCGCCGGTCCGCGCAACATGCTGATCGATGCGCATCCCTATCTCGGCGAGGCGTTCGAGTTCCTGCCGCGGCCCGGCGCCGACGGCGCACCGCTGCACGGGCTGTTTGCGTTCAACTATTCGGCCTTGGTGAGCCTGGGGCTTTCGGCCTCGGCGCTGTCGGGGCTGCACAATGCCCTGCCGCGCCTGCTGCGGGGCGTGGCCGACCAGCTTTTCCTCGACGACCGTGACGAACTGGTGCGCGATTTCATGGCTTACGACGAGCATGAGTTCCTCGGCGCCTGGCCCAGGGCGGGTGCCGCATGAGCAGCCTTTCCACCCTGTCCACCCACGTCCTCGACACCGCCCACGGCTGCCCGGCCGCGGGCGTGGCGCTCGAACTGGCCGACGCTGCCGGCACGGTGCTGTTCACCGGCACCACCAATGCCGATGGTCGCTGCCCCGGCCTTCCCGCGCTCGCGCCGGGGACTTATGCCCTGACCTTTGCCGTGGCCGACTACTTCCGGGCAAAGGGCACCGAACTGCCGCAGCCGCCGTTCATCGACCGGGTGCCGATCCATTTCGGCATTGCTGATGCGGACGGCCATTACCACGTGCCGCTGCTGGTCTCGCCCTTCGGCTATTCGACCTACCGGGGCAGCTGACATGGCCGTGCGCTTCCTTCTCGACGGGGAGGTGGTGGAACTCGGCGAGGTCGACCCCGCCGCCACCCTGCTCGACCACTTGCGCTACCGCCTGCGCCGCACCGGCACCAAGGAAGGCTGCGCCGAGGGCGACTGCGGGGCCTGCACCGTGCTGGTGGGCGAGGCGCGGGCGGACACCGTGCTCTGGCGCGCGGTCAACGCCTGCATCCAGTTCCTGCCGATGCTCCACGGCAAGGCATTGAAGACCGTGGAGAGCCTGTCGCGCTGCGGCACGCTGGACCCGGTACAGGCCTGCATGGCGGCCAACGGGTCGTCGCAATGCGGGTTCTGCACGCCGGGTTTTGTCATGTCGCTGCACGGCAAGGCGCGCGGCGCGCTGGGCTGCGAGCTGCCCGTGGCCGACGTGCTGGCGGGCAATCTGTGCCGCTGCACCGGCTATGGCCCGATCCTCGCGGCAGGTGAGATGATCGAGACGATTGAAACAGCGGCTGCGGACGAACGCGAATTGGCTGCGCGTCTGCATGATATCGCGGGGGAGGGCGCCAGCGGCGAATGGCGCGGGCGCAAATGGTTCGCGCCGCGCAGCAGCGACGAACTCGCGCGCTTGCTGGCCGATCATCCAGAAGCGCGGCTGGTGGCCGGGGCAACCGATGTCGGCCTCTGGGTCACCAAGGGGCTGCGCGATCTTGGCGAGGTGATTTTCCTCGCCGACGTGGCGGACCTCGGCACGATCGCGGAGAGCGCCGAGGCGCTGACGCTCGGCGCTACCGTGCGTTATGCCGAGGCGCATGCGGCGATGGCCCGGCTGCATCCCGATCTGGGCGAACTGGTGCGCCGGATCGGCGGGCTTCAGGTGCGCAGCGCCGGGACCGTGGGCGGCAATATCGCCAACGGCTCGCCCATCGGCGACGGTCCGCCGGCGCTGATCGCGCTGGGCGCCGAGCTGACCCTGCGCTCGCTGGCGGGGCGGCGGACGATCCCGCTCGAGGCCTATTTCCTGGAGTACGGCAAGCAGGACCGCCGCGCGGGCGAGTTTGTCGAATCCGTGCGTATTGCGCGCCCCGGCCCGGACGCGGTGATCCATATCGCCAAGCTGTCGCGCCGGTTCGACAGCGACATTTCGGCGGTCTGCGGGGCGATCCATTTGACGGTGACCGGCGACCGGATAACCGCGGCGCGCGTGGCCTTCGGCGGCATGGCGGCAACACCTCGCCGCGCCGGGGCCTGCGAGGCGGCGCTGGTCGGGCAGCCGTTCAGCGAGGCCACGCTGGACGCCGCCGCCGAGGCGCTGCGCGGCGATTTCACCCCGCTCAGCGACGTGCGCGGTTCCGCCGCCTACCGGCTGGATGCCGCTGCCAACCTGTTCCGGCGGCTGTGGCTGCGCGAGCAGGGCGCTTGCGTGTCGGTGCTCGATCTGGAGGCCGGCCATGGCTGAGCGCGATCCTGCCTGGCAGGCCCGGGCACGGCCCGAAAACCCCCACGATTCCGCGCACCTCCACGTCACCGGCCAGGCCCGCTATGCCGACGATGCGCCCGAGCCTGCGGACATGCTCCACCTTGCCTTCGGGCAGGCGGGCGAGACGCGCGCGCGGATCGCCGCGATGGACCTTTCCGCCGTGCGCGCGGCGGAGGGCGTTGTTGCCGTCTATACCGCCGCCGACATTCCCGGCGACAACAACGTCGGCCCGGTCCGCCATGACGAGGGCCTGCTGGCGGACGGCGAAGTCCTGTTCCCGGGCCAGCCGCTGTTCCTCGTCGCGGCGACCAGCCAGCGCGCGGCCCGCAAGGCCGCGCGGCTCGGCAAGGTGGTCTACGAGACCCAGCCCGCCGTCGTCACCATCGCCGAGGCGCGCGCGGCGGGTAGCCGGATCGAGGCGACCCAGCGCATGGCGCGCGGCGATGCCGGCGCCGCGCTCGAGGCCGCGCCGCACCGCATCGCGGGCCGGTTCGCGATGGGCGGGCAGGACCATTTCTATCTCGAAGGCCATGTCTCGGTGGCGACGCCGGGCGAGGACGGGCAGGTCCATGTGCTGTGCTCCACCCAGCATCCGAGCGAGGTGCAGCACCTTGTCGCGCATCTGCTGGGGGTCTCGTCCGCCGATGTCACGGTGGAGGTGCGGCGCATGGGCGGCGGCTTCGGCGGCAAGGAAACCCAGGCCACCAGCTTTGCCGCCGCCGCCGCGCTGGTGGCGGTGAAGACCGGCCGCGCCGCCAAGTTCCGCGCCGACCGTGACGACGACATGGTGCTGACCGGCAAGCGCCACGAGTTCGAGGTCGCCTATGAGGCCGGTTTCGACGATGCCGGGCAGATCCTCGCGCTCTCGCTCCACCTCGCCTCGCGCTGCGGGGCGAGCGAGGACCTCTCGCCCGCGATCAACGACCGCGCGATGTTCCATGCCGACAATTGCTATTTCCTGCCCGATGTCGAGATCGTCTCGGAGCGGCTGAAGACCAACACCGTCTCGGCCACCGCGTTTCGCGGCTTCGGCGGGCCGCAGGGCATGCTGGCGATCGAGCGGATCATCGATCACGTCGCGCTGGCGCTGGGGCTGGACCCGCTCGATGTGCGCTGCGCCAACCTCTACGGCCCGGGGCGCGCGGTGACGCCTTACGGCATGACCGTGGCCGACAACATCGCGCCGGAGCTGATCGCGCAGTTGCGCCGCGATGCGGATTACGACGCCCGCGCGCGCGCCGTCGACGCCTTCAACGCCGCCAGCCCGGTCATCAAGAAGGGCATTGCCCTGACCCCGGTGAAGTTCGGCATCAGCTTCACCACCACCCATCTCAACCAGGCCGGCGCGCTGGTGCACGTCTATGCCGACGGCTCGATCCAGGTGAACCACGGCGGCACCGAGATGGGGCAGGGGCTCTACGTCAAGGTCGCGCAAGTGGTGGCGGACGTGTTCGCGGTGCCGCTTGCGCAGGTGCGCATCACCTCGACGCGGACCGACAAGGTGCCCAATACGTCGGCCACGGCGGCCAGTTCCGGCTCCGATCTCAACGGCATGGCGGCCTACAACGCGGCCAGGACCATCCGCGACCGGCTGACCGCATTCCTTGCCCGCATCCACGGCTGCGCCGCGCACGAGGTGGTGTTTTCCAGCGAAGGCGTGCTGGTGGGCGAGGAACGGCTGACGTTCGCCGAAGTCGCCCGCAAGGCGCACATGGGCCGCGTCTCGCTTTCCTCCACCGGCTTCTACGCCACGCCCGGCATCGCATACGACCGCGCCGCGCACCGGGGGCGGCCGTTCTACTACTTCGCCTACGGCGCGGCGGTGTCCGAAGTCGCCATCGACAGCCTGACCGGCGAGCACAAGGTGCTGGCGGTGGACATCCTGCACGACGTCGGCCGCTCGCTCAACGCGGCGGTCGACAAGGGGCAGATCGAGGGCGGTTTCCTGCAGGGGCAGGGCTGGCTGACCACCGAGGACCTGGTGTTCGACGGCAAGGGCCGCCTGCTCACCCATAGCCCGGCGACCTACAAGATCCCGACCGCGTCCGACCGCGCGCGCCATTTCACCGTCAGCCTGTGGGACGGCGAGAACGTGGAGCCGACGATCAACCGCTCCAAGGCGGTGGGCGAGCCGCCGTTCATGCTGGCGATCTCGGTGTTCTCGGCCCTCAACCGCGCGGTTGCCGCCACCGCGCCGGGCAAGCGGACGATGCCCGAGCTTGGCGCCCCGGCAACGCCCGAGCGGGTGCTGGCCGCGATCCGGGAGCTGGCCGCGCGATGACGCAGTGGACCGGTTGGCTGCGCAGGCTGCCGCAGGAGCCTTGCGCCCTCATCTCGGTGCTTGCCACCGAGGGGTCGGCGCCGCGCGGCGGCGGCACGCGCATGCTGGTGACGCAGGGCGGGCAGCAGGGCACGATCGGCGGCGGGCAGCTCGAATTCCGCGCCGCCGAGCAGGCGCGCGCGATCCTGGCGCTGCCGCCGGGGAGCTGGCGGGTGCAGGACTATCCGCTCGGCCCCTTGCTCGGCCAGTGCTGCGGCGGCCGGGTGCGGCTGCTGATCGAGCATCTCGATCCCGCCGCGCTGGACTGGCTGCACGATGCCGAGCCGGGGCGCATGCTGGTGACGACGCTGGCGCAAGGCGCGGTGCAGCGCGCGGTGTTCGTGCGCGAGACCGCGACCCATCAGTCCGCGCGCGGCGAGCGTCCGGGCATCGGCGCCCGCATCGCCGAGCCGGTGGGCGAGCGGCCGCGCCCGTTCTACCTGTTCGGCGCGGGCCATGTCGGGCAGGCGATCGCGCGGCACCTGACGGGCCTGCCGCTGCAGCTCGCCTGGTTCGACACCCGGCCCGAGCAGGCGCGGATCGACGGCGTTACCGTCATGGCCGAGGACACGATCGCCCACTGCATCGCCGAAGCGCCCGAGGATGCCGCCGTCGCCATTCTCACCCACGACCATCCGCTCGACTATCACCTGACGCTGGCCGCGCTCTCGCGTCCGCCGCTGGCGTTTGTCGGGCTGATCGGTTCGTCCACCAAGATCGCCCGCTTCGAGTCGCGGCTGAGGGCCGATGGCCTGGACGAGGCGGCGATCGCCCGCCTTACCGCGCCGATCGGCTTGCCGGGGGTGACGGGCAAGGAACCCGACGTGATCGCCATCGCCGTGATCGCGCAGCTGCTGCAATTGAGGAGTACCCGATGATCCGCGCCTTTCGCGGCGAAGTGCTGTCCGTGTCCGGCGATCCGCGCACCGACCCGCAAGCCGTGCGCCACGATACCGATGCCCTGCTCGTGGTCGAGGACGGCATCGTCATCGCGCGCGGGCCCCATGCCGATCTGGCGCCGCGTTACGGCGATGTCCCGGTCGAGGCATTGCCAGGCCTGATCGTGCCGGGCTTCATCGATGCGCACATCCACTACCCGCAGACCGACCGCATCGCCGCGCACGGCGAGCAGCTGCTCGACTGGCTGGAGCGGCACATCTTCCCGGCCGAACAGGCCTTTGCGGGCAGGGCCCATGCCGAGGGCGTGGCGGCCTTTTTCCTCGACGAACTGCTGCGGAACGGCACCACCAGCGCGCTGGTGTTCCCGACCGTGCACGAACAGTCCGTCGATGCCCTGTTCGAAGCCGCGCTGGAGCGGCGGATGCGTATCATTTCCGGCAAGGTCCTGATGGACATCGGGCCGGAGGGGCTGCGCGACACCGCCGCCTCGGGCCGGGCGGAGAGCGAGGCGCTGATCCGCCGCTGGCGGGGGCGCGGGCGGCTGGGTTATGCGGTGACGCCGCGTTTCGCGCTCACCTCGTCCGATGCCCAGCTGGCCGACGCCGGGGCCCTGCTGGCCGAGCATCCGGATGTGCTGATGCACACCCACCTGGCCGAAAACCGGCGTGAATGCGCCGAAGTGGAGGCGCGCTTCACCGCGGCGGCGGACTATCTGGACGCTTACGACCGGTTCGGCCTCGTCACCGCGCGCTCGGTCTTTGCGCATGGCATTCACCTCTCGGACCGCGCCTGCCACCGCCTGCACGAGAGCGGGGCGGGGATCGCCGTATGCCCCAGTTCCAACTTGTTCCTCGGCTCGGGTTTCTTCGATTTCGGGCAGGCCGACCGGCACGGCCTGCGCCTCGGCCTCGGCACCGACGTCGGCGCGGGGACGACGTTCTCGCTGCTGCACACCCAGGGCATCGCCTATCAGGCGGCGCTGATGAAGGGCGAGCGGCTCGATCCCTTCCGCGCGCTCTGGCTGGCGACGGCGGGCAGCGCCGCGCTGCTGCACATAGGAGACCGCGTCGGCAGCCTCGCGGTGGGGCAGGAGGCCGATTTTGTGGTGCTCGATCCACAGGCTACGCCGCTGCTGGCGCGCCGCACGCAGGGCGCGGACCTTGCGCAGCGGCTCTTCGCGTTGCAGGTGCTGGGCGACGACCGCGCCGTGCAGCGCACTTATCTGCTGGGCGACTGCGCCTGGAACAGGGACAAGACATGACCGACCTCGACACCTTTATCGCCGGCCTGCCCAAGGCCGAGCTTCACCTCCACATCGAAGGCAGCCTCGAGCCCGAGCTGATGTTTGCGCTGGCGGCGCGCAACGGCGTGTCGATCCCCTTCACCAGCGTCGAAGAGGTGCGCGCGGCCTACGATTTCTCGAACCTGCAGGACTTCCTCGACATCTACTATGCGGGCGCGCAAGTGCTGCTCACGCGGCAGGATTTCCAGGACCTTGCGGCGGCCTACTTCGCGCGCGCGGCGGCGGACGGGGTGGTCCATGCCGAGATCATGTTCGATCCGCAGACCCATACCGACCGCGGCGTCGCCTTTGCCGAAGTGATCGAGGGCCTGCTTGCGGCGATGGCGGCGGCCGAGGCGGAATACGGGATCACCAGCAGCCTGATCCTCTCGTTCCTGCGCCATCTTTCCGAGGAGGCGGCTTTCGCCACGCTGGCCGAGGCGGAGCCCTGGCTGGACCGGATCGCGGCGGTCGGGCTCGATTCCTCCGAGCTTGGTCATCCGCCCGAGAAGTTCGCCCGCGTCTTTGCCGCCGCGCGCGAAAAGGGGCTGAAAATCACCGCCCATGCCGGCGAGGAAGGCCCGCCCGACTATGTCCACCAGGCGCTCGACGTGCTGGGGGTCGACCGCATCGATCACGGCAACCGCGCGCTCGAAGACCCCGCGCTGGTCGAACGGCTGGCGCGCGAGGGCATGACGCTGACGGTCTGCCCGCTGTCCAATCACAAGCTCTGCGTGGTCGACGATCTGGCCGATCACCCGATCGACGCGATGCTGGCCCACGGCCTCAAGGCCACGATCAATTCCGACGATCCGGCCTATTTCGGCGGCTACGTGGCGGACAATTACCGCGCCGTTGCCAAGGCGCGCGGGCTGGACCGCGCGGCGCTGGCGAGGCTGGCGCGCAACAGTTTCACCGGCTCGTTCCTGCCGCAGGCGGCGGTGGCGGCGCAGCTTGCCCGCATCGACGCCTTCATGGCGGAGCACGGCTGATGGCGACGCTGTTTCGCGCGGTCCTGACGGCACTGCTGGCGCTGGCGGTGCCCATCGCGGCCCATGCGCAGGAGCCGAAGAAGAAAGTCATCATCGATGACGAGGGCTTCGCGCTGATGCACCTGATGCTGCTGGAGAGCGACAAGGTCGATGTCGTGGGCATCACCACCGTCTCCGGCAATACCTGGGCCAAGCGCGCCACCGCCATGGCCCTGCGCGGGCTGGAGATCGCCCGCCGCCCCGACGTGCCGGTGGCCGAGGGCGCGACCTATCCCTTGCTCAATTCCGAAGTGCTGACCGAGCGCTGGGAGGCGCTCTACGGCAAGCTGACGTGGAAGGGCGCGTGGATGAAGCAGTGGGTCGAGCCGACCAGGCAGTCGACGCCTGCCTATCATGGCCCCGACGACCCGGTGGACCTGCCCTGGGGCAATGCGAAGCTGAAGGCCTCGAGCGAGATCGCGGCGAACTTCCTGATCCGCATGGTCCACAAGTATCCCGGGCAGATCACCATCGTCGCCTGCGGGCCGCTCACCAACCTTGCGCTGGCACAGCGGCTGGACCCCGCGTTTGCCTCGCTGGCGGGGGAACTGGTCTACATGGGCGGCAGCCTCAATCCGCAGCAGCAGCTCGACAACGTCTCGGCCGCGCAGTTCGCGCGCGAATATGCCAATTCGCCGCGCCGCGAATTCAACGCCCGCTTCGATCCCGAGGCGGCCAGCATCGTCTCGCGCAGTCCCTGGCGCAAGATCACCGTGATCCCCGCCGACCCCTCGACGGGGACGCAGCTGACCCCCGAACTGGTCAAGGCGATGAGCGCCGCCGCCGCGCCCGAACTCGGCACGTTCATTGCCCGCATGGAGCCGGGCTTCCCGATGTGGGACGAGATCGCCGCGGGCGTGCTGCTCGATCCCGGCATGGTGAGCGAGGCGGAAGACCTCTACGTCGACTTCAACTCGCAGTTCGGCGCGGGCTACGGCGACATGCTGAGCTGGCGCGAGGGCTATCAGCCGGGTCTGGGCGAGCGCAAGGCGCGGGTCGTGCGCAAGATCGATGCCGCCCGGCTCGATGCGCTGATGGTGCGGCTGATGGCGAATAGCCGGAAATAGGCAGCCGGAAATAGGCATCCGAAAATAGGCGGGCCGGACAAGGTCCTGACCGGGGGCGCGGCAAAGCCCGCCGGTCAGGCCTGTAATTTCAGGACAGCCGTTCGGGAACCGACATCGCTTCCTCGATGATGGCATCGCGGGTGCCCACCGATTCCCACGGGAACACGAACCAGCGCTTGTCCTCGGCGCGGTCGATCATGTCGACCCACAGGTCCACTTCGACTTTCGAGCTCTTGTTGTTGATCAGCACGCCGAAGTGCAGGTTCTCCTGCACGCCACCGTTGCTGGCCAGCAGGCCGCGGATATACTCGATGGTGCCGCCCGAATCGTTGATGTCGTCGATGAACAGCACCCGGGTGCCGTTCGCGCTCATGCCCGCGATCTTGGCCAGCAGTTCGTCGGCAAAGCCGGGGACTTTCGACGAATGGTCGATCGAGAGCATCGGCAGGTCGAGCTGCTGCGACATGTAGACGGCGGGAACCAGCCCGCCGCGGCCGATGCCGATCACGAAATCGGGCTGCCACGCGCTCTCGGAGACCTTGCGCGAAAGCTGGCGGACCTTGGCGAGGAAGTCTTCGTAGTATTCGAGGAAATGGAGCTGGGGCTCGGCGGATTCGGACATTGTCGGAGTTCCTGAAGGGAGAGGTTGGAAAGGAAAATATCGGGTTCGCGGGCGCCGATCAATCGACGTGCGCGGGCATCTCGGCGGCTGGCCGGTTGCCGGCCGGCCGGTCGGCGGGCGCGTGGCCTGCCTGGGGACGTGTCGAGGCGGCATAGCTGAGCTGGCCGAAGCCGTTCTCGATCTCGCCCAGCACCAGCGCCGCCGCGTAGGACGGGGTGCGGGCAGACGCGGTGCACAGCGCCAGGGTCATCGGCCGCAGCAGCGGATCGGAAATGCGGGTGAAGTTGAGCAGTCCGCGCTGCACCTCGGTGGCGACGTCGAGCGAGGTCAATACGCCGACGCCGACCCCGCGCATGACCAGCGAGGTGATCATCTGGATGTTGTCGCTCATCACCTTGCGTTCGGGCACGACCCCGGTGGCGCCTTCGAGCACGGCGATCTGCTGGCACACCGCCAGGGGTTCGGCCGGGGCGATCATCGGTTCGCCCGCGCAGGCGGAAAACCGCGCCTCGCGCCGCGCGCCCAGCGGATGGCCGGGCGGGGTGAGGAAGCCGAGCACCACCTCGACAAAGGCGCGCACGGTCAGGTCGCGGTAGGAATGCGGCTCGAACAGGATGCCGAAGTCGACCTCGCCCTCGGCGATGGCGCGGCGCACCTGTTCGTTGCCCTGGACTTTCACGCCCACCGAAATGCCGGGATAGGCCTGCTGGATCGCGTGGATCATGTCGGGCACGTAACCCTTGGCGAGCGCGTCGATCACGGCGATGTCGACATGGCCGCGTTTCAGCCCGCGCAAGTCCTCGATCCGGGCGCGCAGGCTGGCCATGCCGTGCTGCCACTGGCTGCCGGAGGCCATCATCATCTCGCCCGCCGCGGTCAGCCGCAGGCCGGTGGGCAGGCGCTCGAACAGCGGCAGGCCGAGTTCGGCCTCGACGTTGAGGATCTGCCGGTCGATCGCCGAGGCGGAGACGTTGAGCTCGTCGGCCGCCTTGCGGATCGAGCCGAGCCTGCCCACGGCCATGAAATAACGGAGAAAACGCGAAAACGCCGGCATGCGACCGTGAACCTGCTCTAATTTTTGCAACGCTGCGTCGAAATCATTGCGTTTGCTCGCACCGAGTCAAGCCCTTACGCAAAGGGAAACGTCGAAAGGTGCGACTGGGGCAGCCATCCGGAACCTGCGGAATCTCCGCGTTTCGGGCGGCGGCCTGCGAGCGCACGATCGGCTCGGGGGCGCAAATTCCAAGGGGTTTCCCAACACTCTCAAAGAGTTCGCGCCCCCTCACGGGGTTCAGGGGTTCATGAGCACGATTCAATCGATTGCGTCCCGCATGAGGTGGAGGCTGGCCTGCGCGCTCGCGGTGCTGGCGGTGCTGTCCGCGGGAGCGTCCATGGCGCAGGCGTCGGAGCCGGCGGTGCCTGCCCTCCCCGTGGTGGCCCCGATTCCCGTCAAGGTCGTGGTGGTCGCCAATTTCGAACCCGGCGCCGATAGCGGCGATGCGCCCGGCGAATTCCAGCTCTGGGCCGAGCGGGAGCATCTCGACGAGAAGATCGCGGTGCGCGGCGTCCTGCATCCGCTGCTACGCAACAAGGACGGGCTCTACGGCATCGTCTGGGGCAGCGCCGGATCGCTGATGAGCGGCGTCGGCGAGCAGCTGACCGCGCTGACGCTCGACCCGCGTTTCGATTTCTCGAAGACCTACTGGCTGTTCACCGGAATTTCCGGGGTCGATCCCGAAGTGGCCTCGGTCGGCAGCGCGGCATGGTCGCGCTGGGTGGTCTCGGGCGATACCCTGCGCGAGTTCGACGACCGCGCGGCGCCCAAGGGCTGGCCTTACGGCCTCTTCGCGATCGGCGCCAAGGCCCCCAACCAGCTTCCCGACAATCCCGACAGCTTTGCCGGCATGACCGATGCGGGCGCCTTGTCGATGGCCGCGCCGCTCAACCGGGGGCTGGAGGGCTGGGCTTTCGGGATGACCAGGAACGTGGTCATCCCGGACAATCCCGAACTCGCCAAGGCGCGGGCGGCCTGGAAGGGCTATCCCAACGCCCAGAAGCCGCCGTTCGTGCTGGAGGGCGAGACGCTGGGCTCGGTGCGTTACTGGCACGGGCCGGAGCGCACGCAGTGGGCGCGGGACTGGGTGAAGCTGTGGACCGGCGGCAAGGGCCGGTTCGTGATGACCAACATGGAAAGCCAGTCGATGCAGGGCGCCATGCTCAATGCCGCGGCGCAGGGGCTGGTGGACCTCAACCGGGTGCTGGTGCTGCGCACGGCCAGCAATCCCTCGATGCCGCCGCCCGGCGTCGATGCCCTCGCCAGCGTCGGCGACGAGGGGCCGGGGCAAGTGGCGGCCTACGAGGCGAACTACCGCGTCGGCGCGCCGGTGGTGCATGAGCTGCTGGCGCACTGGGAGCAGTACAGGAACGAGATTCCCGGAGGCGCTGCGAAGTGAAGCGGCTGCTCGCCTCGATACTTCTGGCCGGTTCGGTACTGGCGTCTGCCCCGGCGGCGCGGGCCGACGCCGCCGGAGAGGCCCGCGCGGCCCGCGTGATGGATGCGCTGTCGGGCAATGCCGCGATGCTGCGCACGTTCCTTCAGGCGATGCCCAAGGGCGGCGATCTGCACAACCACCTCGGCGGCACGCCTTCGGCGGAGGACTGGCTGGGCTGGGCGGGCAAGGCGGGGTTCTGCGCCGGTGCCGATCTCGCGCTGGTGCCGCCGCCCTGCGCCGAGGCCGACAAGATCACCCGCTTGGCCAGCGACCGGCCGTTCGACTACGCGAAGCTGGTCGATCACCTCGGCACGCGCGGCTGGCAGCACGGGATCGGCGCGGACGATGTGTCCGGTCATACCCAGTTCTTCATCAGCTTCGACCGGTTCGGCCCTGCCGCGCGCGGGCAGATGGCGCAGGCGATGATGGTGGCGCTGCGCACGACCGCGGGCGATCACGGCCTCTATCTCGAACTCATGCACAATCCCGAGGTCATGATGGCCGCGATCCTCGCCGCGCCTGACGTGCCGCTCGGCGAGGCGGGGCTGGCCGCGCGCTATGCGCAGGAAGTGAAGGCGCTGGCGCCCGTCATCGCCCAGGCCCGCGCCGAACTGGACCGCGACGAGGCGACCGTGCGCAAGGGGCTCGCCTGCGGAACCGCCGCGGCCGACCCGGCCTGCGGGGTGGCGCTGCACTATCTCGCCAGCGGGTTCCGCGCGCTGCCGCCCGCGCAAGTGTTCCGCTCGCTGATCCTCTCCTTCGCGCTGGCCGATGCCGATCCGCGTTATGTCGGCATCAACCTGGTCCAGCCCGAGGACTGGCCGGTCGCCCTTCGCGATTACGACTTGCACATGGCGATGGTGCGTTTCCTTGCCGTCAAATATCCGCGCGTCCATCGCACCCTCCACGCCGGCGAACTGGCCTTCGGGCAAGTGCCGCCCGCGGCGATGAAGAACCATATGCGAAAGGCCATCGAGGCCGGGGCCGAGCGTATCGGCCACGGCAGCGGCATCGCCTATGAGGACAACGCGCCCGCCACCCTGCGCAAGATGGCTGCCGATCACATCGCGGTGGAGGTCAACCTCACCAGCAACGACGTGATCCTGGGCCTGAAGGGCGGAGCGCATCCGATCAATCTCTACCGCCGCTTCGGGGTGCCGGTGACGCTCTCGACCGACGATCAGGGCATCCTGCGCACCGACCTCACCAACGAATACGAGCGGGCCGTGCGCGAGCAGGGGCTGACGTACGCCGATCTCAAGAAAGTCGCACGCGACAGCCTGGAGTTCGGTTTCATGCCCGGCACCGGCCTCTGGCGCGATCGCCGCGCGGGCGAGCCGGTGGCGGCCTGCGCGGCCGGTTTTGCCGCGCCTGCCTGCCGCGCGTTGCAGGCAGGCAGCGAGAAGGCCGGCCTCGAAGCCGAACTCGAAGCGCGTTTCGACCGCTTCGAGGCAGGCATGGACGACTGGAATCCGGCGCCCAGCCCCCCATCGGAGGCTGCGCCCGGTACGAACGAATAAAAAACAAGGAATGGGTGCCCGGCGCGCCGCCACAGGACGTGCCGCAACAAGAATAAGCCCCATGGGAGAGGTGGGACACACACAAAGCGAATCCGGTCCGCATCAGGGGTGAGCGGCGCGGAATTCAGGGGGTTTGGCACGATGACCGCAACGAACAACAATGAGGTGATTTTCCGCTCGGCCATGAAGTACGGCAAGCGACGAGGGGCCCTGATGGGTCTCACGGCCGCGCTGCTGTGCGGATCGGCGATCGCTTCGCCCGCCTTTGCCGAAGACGCTCCGGCAGATCCGGCACCGACCGAGGAACCGGCCAAGGACATCGTCGTCACCGGCTCGCTCGGCGCGCTTCCGGTCGCCGATGTCGGCTCGGTGTTCGGGTTCGACAAGACCATCACCGAAACGCCGCGCTCGGCCTCGACGATCAGCAACGAGCAGATCGAACGCTTCGGCATCACGGATATCTACGATCTCGTCGCGCAGGCGCCGGGCACGTTCACCAACTCGTTCTTCGGGGTTGGCGGCGCGCTCGACATTCGCGGCACGCCGGGTGAAGTCTACTTCCGCGGCATGCGCCGCCTCGACAATCCGGGCAACTACCCGACCCCGATCGGCGCTTCGGACCGCATCGACATCGTGCGCGGTCCTGCCTCGCCGATCTACGGCCCGTCGAAGACCGGCGGCTACATGAACTTCGTGCCCAAGACCGCGCGCGTGGCGGGCGGTTCCTACCTCTCCGATCCCGAAGGCGAAGTGACCTTTACCGGCGGCTCGTGGGAGAAGGCCGATCTCAAGGCCGAAATCCGCGGTCCCGGCAAGATCGGCAGCCAGGAATTCGGCTACAGCCTGTTCGCCGAAGTGGAAGATTCCGGCAGCTACTACCGCAACATTTCCACCAAGAACACGGTGCTGCAGGCCGCTTTCGATACCGACTTCACGCCCAACCTGCGGCTGGAATTCGGCGGCATGTACCAGAACTTCAAGGGCGTGCAGAACGGCGGCTGGAACCGCCTGACGCAGGATCTGGTCGATCACGGCACCTACATCACCGGCGCCGCGCAATCGGTCGATGCCAATGGCGATGGCCAGATTTCCGCCAGCGAGTTCCAGGCGATCGGCAGCTTCGGCCCGTTCGGGGTGCCGGCCGCCTCGTTCACCGACGCGACCTTCACGGACACCTATCCCTGGATGGCGCTGACCAACACCGGCACCACCAAGCTCAGCCGCAAGGACGTGCTGGCGGGCAAGGACGACCGGCTCGATAACCGTGGCACCACCCTCTACGCGGACCTCATCTGGGATGGTGAGGACGACCTCCAGATCAAGAACCAGGCCTTCTACGACAGCTACGAGAACATCAACGAGAACGCCTACGGCTTCGCGCAATTCCACGATTCCTGGGTGTTCGAGGACAAGATTGTGCTCTCGAAGAAGTTCACCAGCGATATCGGCAAGTTCGCGTTCCAGGTCTCGCCCTCGATCCGCTACACCAAGTTCAAGCACGGTGACGATTTCGATTACGAATACTTCCACCGCGTCGACCTGACGGTGGGCTACAACGCCCTGTCGGACCGCCTGCTCGCCACCGAATGCCCGTTCAGCACCGAGGCCGGCTACACGGCGGCGGACTGCGGCTATTCGAACTACGTGACCGGCCACTATACCGACTACGCGCTGGCGGGCCTTGCCGATCTCGACTTCAACTTCGGCCTCGGCATCACGCTGGGCGGCCGCTACGACTACATCAAGGCCAAGTCGACCTACGACCCCACCAAGATGCTGGTCGCCCCCACGCTGGTCTCGGCCAGCAACAGCAAGGGCGCCTGGTCGTGGTCGGCCTCCGCCAACTACAAGCTGCCCTTCGGCGTGATCCCCTATGCCACCATCGCCCGCCAGTCGACGGTGATCGCCGGGCAGGGCGCCGAACTCTACGCGGGCGACGTCGCTGCCGGCACCTTCGTTTCGGCATCCAAGCTCTACGAAGGCGGCATCAAGGGCAGCTTCCTCGACGACCGGCTCTATGCGGCGCTGTCGGTCTACAAGCAGAAGCGTACCGACTACAACATCCAGTCGATCACCGTGAACCAGTCGGTGGAGACCAAGGGGCTCGAGGCCGAGGCGCGCTGGTCGGTCAACAAGCACCTGCTGGTGACCGGCGGCTACACCCGCACCAAGGTCTACAACCTGACCGCGATCGAGGACGGTTCGCTGTTCAGCTTCTTCGGCATCGAGGATCTGGTCAACGTCTCCGATCCCACGCTCTACCTCGGCGGCCAGCCGATCGGCCTCGTGCTGGTCGACAGCAAGGCGAAGTCGCGCCGCGCCGGTATCCCGACCAACCTCTACTCGCTGACGGCGACTTATGCTTTCGACATGGGCCTTGCGCTCAGCGCCAGCGCGGTGAAGGTGGATTCGGTCTATTCCGGCCAGTCGCAGGCGGTGAAGCTGCCGGCCTATACCAAGGTCGATCTCTCGGCCTCGTACGAGACCGGGCCGTGGCTCTTCCGCGTGGTGGTGAAGAACGCCACCAACGAGCGCTACTTCCGCGCCAACTTCACCGAACTGTTCGGCTCGACCATCGTGCTGCCGGAAACCCCGCGCAGCTGGCAGGGCTCGATCGTCTACAAGTTCTGATTTTTCCTCTTCCGGGGGCGCTTCCCTACTGGCGCCCCCGGTTCCCTTTTAGGCGCGTGCTCTTGATGATCCTTTCGAAGACATTTCCGGTGTTCCTGGCGGCCGCCGCGTTGGCGCTGGGCGCCGCCCCGACGCTTGCGGCTCCTGCCGTTCCCGACATTTCCGCCTGCCAGCCGGGCAAGCCCTGCGCGGCGCCGCTGCCGGTCAAAGTGGTGGTCGTCTCGCTGTTCGAGATCGGCAAGGACGAAGGCGATACGGCGGGCGAATTCCAGCTCTGGAAGGAACGCGCGCACCTCACCCAGCGCATTCCTTTCCCGCAGTCGTTCCATGACCTCTATTACAACCCGGAAACGCAGGTTCTGGGCATGGTGACCGGCGTCGGCACCGCGCGCTCGACGGCGGCGACGATGGCGCTCGGCCTCGATCCGCGCTTCGATCTGTCGAAGGCCTACTGGCTGGTGGCGGGCATCGCCGGGATCGACCCACAGGATGCCTCGATCGGCTCGGCGGCCTGGGCGCGCTATGTGGTCGATGGCGACCTGGCCCACGAGATCGACGCGCGCGAGATCCCCAAGGACTGGAAAAGCGGCTATTTCCCGCGCCACCTCAAGGGCCCGAACGACACCACCACGCCGATCGATACTTCGGGCGGCGAAGTCTACCAGATCAACCCCAAACTGGTCGGCTGGGCGTTCAAGCTGACCAGGGACGTCAAGCTGCCCGACAGCGACGCGATCCGCACCGAACGCATGCGCTTCACCGGCTATCCCAACGCGCAGAAGCCGCCGTTCGTGCTGGAGGGCGAGACGCTTTCGGCGATGACCTTCTGGCACGGCAAGCTGCTGACCGACTGGGCCAACGACTGGGTGCATTACTGGACGCAAGGCAAGGGCGAATTCGTGACCTCGGCCATGGAAGACACCGGCGTGCTTCAGGCGATGACCTACCTCGACCGGATCGGCCGCGCGCAGAAGGACCGCGTGCTCGTCCTGCGGGCCGGTTCCAACTACACGATGCCGCCGCCGGGCGTGGATGCCGCCTCCTACCTGCTGCGCGAGAACGAGGGGTATGCCGGGCTCGAAGCCTCGGTGGAGAGCCTCTACGTGGTCGGCTCCAAGGTCGTCGATGCCTGGCTGAAGAACTGGGATACCTACAAGGATACCCCGCCGGAATGATCAGTTAGGGGGAAGGCTGGCGGCGATCGTCTCCAGTATCGCCGCCAGCTTTTCCGCTTCGTCCGCGCTGCCGGGATGGACCGGCGCGCGGATGAAACCCAGGCGCCGCGTCAGGCCGAAATCCCTCACTTCGGCCGTCGCCGTCCCTTCCGGGGCCAGCGAGCGCGGCGCCACCGTTATGCCAAGGCCCGCCGCGACCATGCGCAGGCAGCGGTCCTCGTTCTCGCTGCGCAGGGCAAAGCGCGGGCGCACCCCGGCATCGGTGAAGAAGCGGCTGGTGCGTTGCAGCGCCTCGCAGGAGCGGCGGGCGATCATGATCTCGCTGGCGAGGTCCCCGGCTGCCAGTTCGGCGGTTCCGGCCAGCGGGTGGCGCGCCGCCATGACCACGACATAGGGTTCCTCCAGCAGCGGCGTGACTTCCGGCCGGTTTTCGGCCCCGTTTTCGGATTTGCCCAGCAGGGTGAGGGCAAGCTGGATCTTGCCGCTGGCCAACTGGCCGCGCAGGTCGTGGTCGTTGCCCTCCACCAGTTCCACGCCGTAGTGCTCGGCCAACTGCGCGGCGATGGCTTGCAGCATCGAGCCGCAGATCGTCGGGATCACCCCCAGCTTGAGGTCCGGCCAGGGCTGCTCGGGATAGGCCGAGGCCTTGGCGAACTGGTCGGCGCGGCGGAAGCCGGCTTCCAGGTCGCGGGCGATGGGCAGGAAGGCGCCGCCCGGCTCGGTCAGGCGGACATGGCGCCGGTCGCGCACGAACAGCGCAGAGCCCACCAGACGCTCCAGTTCGGCGATGGCGGTGGAGACGGTGGGCTGGGTCACATGCAGCCGCGCCGCTGCCTGCTTGAAGCTGCCGGAATCGGCCACGGCCAGGAAATGCCGGATGTGGGCGCGCTTTATCATTGGTAAAATCTATTCAAGGATCCTGTAAGTTTCAATTTGTTTGAACCTGAGGCTTTCGATAGTTTCGTCCGCAAAGGCCGCAAGGACGCGCCGTGGAATTTTGGGAAGACGACATGAAAGCCACCCCCGACTTCGACTTCGCACTGGGCGAAAGCGCCGGGATGATCCGCGAAAGCGTCGCCCGCTTCGCCGACGAGCAGATCGCGCCGCTGGCTGCGAAGATCGATGCCGAGGACCGGTTCCCGCGCGAACTCTGGCCCGCGATGGGCGAACTCGGCCTGCACGGGCTGACGGTGGAGGAAGAGTGGGGCGGCACCGGGCTCGGCTATCTGGAGCATGTGATCGCGGTGGAGGAAGTCAGCCGTGCCTCGGCCTCGGTGGGCCTGTCCTACGGCGCCCATTCGAACCTCTGCGTCAACCAGATCCGCCGCTGGGGCAATGACGCGCAGAAGGCGGCGTACCTGCCGAAGCTGATCTCGGGCGAGCATGTGGGCAGCCTCGCCATGTCCGAAGTCGGCGCCGGGTCGGACGTCGTCAGCATGAAGTTGCGCGCCGACGCCGTAGAGGGTGGGTTCCGCCTCAACGGCACCAAGTTCTGGATCACCAACGGCACCTGTGCCGATGTGCTGGTGGTCTATGCCAAGACCGATGCCGAGGCCGGATCGAAGGGCATCACCGCCTTCCTGATCGAGAAGGACATGCCCGGTTTCTCGATCGGCCAGAAGATCGACAAGCTGGGCATGCGCGGCTCGCCCACCTGCGAACTGGTGTTCGACGATTGCTTCGTGCCTGCCGGGAACGTGATGGGCCCGCTCAACGGCGGCGTGAAAGTGCTGATGAGCGGCCTCGACTACGAGCGCGTGGTGCTGGCCGGCCTCCAGATCGGCATCATGCAGGCCTGCCTCGACACTGTGATCCCCTATGTGCGGGAACGCCGCCAGTTCGGCAGCGCCATCGGCACGTTCCAGCTGATGCAGGCGAAAGTGGCGGACATGTACGTCGCGCTGCAATCGGCGCGGGCCTATGTCTATGCGGTGGCGCGCGCCTGCGACGCCGGGCAGACCACCCGCTTCGATGCGGCCGGGGCGATCCTGCTCGCCAGCGAGAACGCCTTCCGCGTCGCGGGCGAGGCGGTGCAGGCGCTGGGCGGGGCGGGCTATACCAGGGACTGGCCGGTCGAACGTTATCTGCGCGATGCCAAGTTGCTGGATATCGGCGCGGGCACCAACGAGATCCGGCGGATGCTGATCGGGCGGGAACTGATCGGGGCTTAAGGTAAAAGAGAGAAGTCCTGGGGGATGATCCCCCAGACCCGCATAATGTCTTCGTTGCGCCTCGCCAAACTGTCGTGCGCTCCTTGCGGCGCAGCCAATAAGTCTCCCGACGCCGCCATGGGTGCGCTGCGCAGTTGGTCGGCCTGACCCAGACGGTATCGGGGGTGCAGGGGGGCTCTGCTCCCCTGCTTTCTCTTATCCTTGCTTCACCCGAAGCAACCCCTCTTGCGCCACACTCGCCACCAGAGTCCCGTCGCGCGAATAGATCGCCCCGCGTGCGAAGCCGCGGGCGTGGCCGGACCAGGGGCTGTCCATCGCATAGAGCAGCCAGTCGTCGATGGGCGGGGTCTGGTGGAACCAGATCGTGTGATCGAGGCTGGCGCCGGAGACGCCGGGCGAGAAGAAGCCCATGCCGTGCGGCATCAGCGCGGTGGAGATCAGCGCGAAGTCGCTGGCGTAGGCAAGGACGACGCGCTGCATCACCGCATCCTCGCCCATCGGCGCGGCCATGCGGAACCACTGGTTGCGCTGCGGCAGATCGCGCTCGCCGGTTCCGGGGGGCGCGGGCGGGCAGGGCCGGATCTCGAAGGCAGCGAGGCGTTCGAGCAGGAAGCCGGGCAGCTTCTGCCCGGCGGCGGCGAGCGCGGTCTTGAAGTCCGGGCACTGTTCGGGCGCGGGTACTAGCGGCATCGGCACCGCGTGGGCGAGCCCCTCTTCGGGCCGGTGGAACGAGGCGGCGAGGTTCAGGATCGGTTTGCCGCCCTGCATGGCGACGACACGGCGATTGGAGAAGCTGTTGCCGTCGAAATCGGGCAATACGCGGTAGACGATCGGCCGTCCGGCATCGCCCGCGCGCAGGAAGTAGGCGTGGAGCGAGTGGGCTTGCCGGTCGGGGGCGATGTCCCGCGCGGCGGCGGCCAGCGCCTGCGCCACCACCTGACCGCCATAGACGCGGCCCGGCTGCGGCGAGACGGCGCCGCCGCGGAAGATGCCGGTATCGATTTCCTCGACCGTGAGCAGGCCGATCAGGTCGGCGACGGCCGCTTCACGCACCGGCAGGGCCTTTCACCGGCTTCACCGGCGAGCCTTCCAGCCAGGCGAGCGACTGGCGTTCGATCGAGAGCATTTCCTCCAGCGTCTGGTCGATCGCGGTGCGCTGCTGGCGCAGTTCCTCGATCCGGTCGCGGATGCGGGAGAGCAGGGCGCGGACCTGCTCCTGATGCTCCGGGTCGACGTCGTAGAGGTCGAGGAATTCCTTGATCTCGCGGATCGAGAAACCCAGCCGCTTGCCGCGCAGGATCAGCTGCATGCGGCCCATCTCGCGCTTCGAATAGATGCGGGTGGTG
Organism: Novosphingobium sp. KA1; assembly: GCF_017309955.1. NCBI lineage: Bacteria > Pseudomonadati > Pseudomonadota > Alphaproteobacteria > Sphingomonadales > Sphingomonadaceae > Novosphingobium > Novosphingobium sp. KA1. The sequence goes on from NZ_CP021247.1 coordinate 2,300,473, forward strand.
CCCGCGCGGTGCGGCGCGATCAGGCCCTTGTCCTCGTAGAAACGCAAGGTGCGCATGGTCACGCCGAGCTGCGTGGCGGCTTCCTGGATGCCGAGCATGTCGGTGCCGGGACCGGTTTCGGGCACCGGTGCCCCTTCGGCACTGCCGTCCAGCGCTGCCCCCGCGCCGTTCATGCAGCCTCACCCGAAGCGGCGCGCCGGGCGGCCTCTTCCTCGACCAGTTCCTTCTTGGAAAGCTTGCCGACCAGCGTCTTGGGCAGGCTGTCGCGGAATTCGATGGAGCTGGGCATTTCGATCTTGTTCAGCCTTTCGCGCAGGAACGCCATGAGCGTGTCCTGATCCAGAACATCGCCCGGGTGCAGCGCCACGAAGGCCTTGGGGCTCTGCCCGCGATAGGCGTCGGGAACGCCGATCACGATCGCCTCGTGGACCATCGGATGCTCGTAGAGCGCATCCTCGATGATCCGTGGATAGACGTTGTACCCCCCGCACAGGATCATGTCCTTGATCCGGTCGACCAGGAACAGATAGCCGTCTTCGTCGAGATAGCCAATGTCGCCCGTGCGCAGGGCGCCGAAGATGAAGGTCTTGTCCGATTCCTCGGGGCGGTTCCAGTAGCCCGCCATGACCTGCGGTCCGCGCGCGCAGACTTCGCCGCGCTCGCCCGGGCCGAGAATCCGGTGGGTATTGTCGGGATCGCGGATCTCCAGCACGGTGCCGGGGAAGGCGGGGCCGCAGGAGTTGTTCTTGACCAGACCCTCGAGCGGGTTGCAGGCGATGATCGGCGAGGCTTCGGACAGGCCGTAGCCTTCCACCACGCGCACGCCGGTGCGCTGCTCGAATTTCTGGCGCACTTCCAGCGGCAGCGGCGCGCCGCCCGAGATGCACACGCGCACATTGTCGAACTCGCCGTGGAGGTCCTGGTTGTTGAGCGCGGTGTAGAGCGTGGGCACGCCGAAGAACTGCGTGGGCCTGGTGCGCCGCGCGGTGGCGAGGAACGACTTCATCTCGAAGCGCGGCAGCAGGATCATCTCGGCGGCGGTATCCACCGAGTAGTTGAGCACCGTGGTCAGCGCAAAGACGTGGAACAGCGGCAGGACGCCGAGCGTGCGCTCCTGGTGGTCGGGCATGTGGCCGACATGGGCGCACATCTGCGCGGAATTGGCGGCAAGGTTGGCGTGGGTGAGCATCGCCCCCTTGGGCACGCCGGTGGTGCCGCCGGTGTACTGCAGCACCGCAAGGTCCTGCGGATCGCGCGCGACCGGGTCGGGATCGGCATTGCGGGCGATGAGGTCGGCATAACGCACGAAGCGCAGGTCGTGCGGCTCATGCGCGATGTCCTTGCGCTTGAGCAGGCGATAGGCGCGGCCCTTGAGCTTGGGCAGGGCATCGGCGATCGGGCAGACCACCACGCGCTTGAGGCTGCCGCAGGCGGCGCCGACCAGCGGCTCGATCTTGGGCAGCGAGAGCGCCAGGTCGGAGGCGATGATGATCTCGGCGCCCGAATCCTTCACCAGATGCGCCATCTCGCGCTCGGTGTAGAGCGGGTTGAAGTTCACCACGATGCCGCCGATGCGCAGGATCGCGAAGTAGCAGATCACGTAATAGGGCGTGTTCGGCAGGCACAGGCCGACGCGCGTGCCCTTGACCACGCCGAGGTCCTGAAGGCCCCGCGCGGCGCGCCGCGCGAGGTCTCCGACTTCGGCATAGGACCACTTGCGGCCCATGAAGTCGATCGCCGGCCAGGCGCCGTGGACGTCCACGGCATGGTCCAGCAGATCGGTAAGCAAGCGCGGCGCGATCGGCGGCATTTCGTCCGGCGTGTAAGAGGGGAGTTGCGTTTCCAAGGTGCCTCCTGTCGCGGGAGTGTTGCTGTCGATCGTCGCCACGGATGTCATCAGAAGCTCACCCGGGCACCAAGCGAGAAGACCATGGCATAGGCGTCCTGCAGCGAGCCGTTGGTGAGGACCGGTGTCTGCGCGGCGGTGCCGACATAGGCGGCGGTCACGCGGTCGATCGGGGCATCCTTGAAGGTGATGTACGAGGCGGCCGCGTCGATCGCGATCTTGCTGCTGAGGTTATAGGTGGTGCCGGCCGAGAAGTTCCAGCGGTTGCTGTCGGGCACGCGGGCGTCACGGTTTCCATCCTGGGTCGGGGTCTCGCCGTACTGGATGCCGCCGCGCAGGGTCCACTTCGGGCTCAGGTCATAGTCGAGGCCGAAGGCGTAGGAGAAGCCGTCCTTGTAGTTCTCGGGGATCGAGCTGTTGAGCGGCGAACCGAGGTCGATGGTGTCGAACTTGCTCCAGCCATAGGCCACGACCTGGGCGTTGAGGGTCAGCTGCTTGGTGGCCTTGACGCGGGCCGACATGATCGCCTGCCAGGGCGTGCTGAACTCGGCCGTGGTGTCGAGCGACATGTTGTTGCCGGCCAGCGGGCCGAGCAGGCCGTCGATGGTCAGCGAACCTTTCAGCTTGTGCTTGACCGCCGACTTGTAGGCGACGCCGATCGAGGCCGGGCCGTTGTGGTACTGGGCGCCGACCGACCAGCCGAGATCCCAGCCGCTGCCCTTGAGCTGCTGATGGCCGTCGGCCAGCAGCGGCGAGAGGTTGGGCAGGTAGTTGCCGAGGGTGGCGCTGACATGCTCGACGTTGAGCGCGGCGCCGAGGTAGAGGCCCTCGACCGGCTGGAAGGCGACGCTCGGCTGGATGTCGATGGTGCGCAGCTTGGTCTTGTCGGCCGAATAGCGGGCCCAGCTGTCGGAATCGTAGTTGGTGGTGAACGAGTAGGGCGAGGTGACGGTGAGGCCGAAGGCGACCTTGCCGAAGCCGTAGGCCACCGCGCCCGAGGGCAGCACGCCGTTGTCGATCGGGTTCTTGGACACGGCATTGCCGCCGACCGAGGCCGGGGTCTGGCCCGGGCGCACGATCAGGGTGCCGTCATCGACGACCTTGCCGCGCGGCAGGATGGCGCTGGCGTGGATCGCGGCCTGGCCGCCGTCGAGGCCGCCGATCGCGGCGGGGTTCCACCACAGCGAATCCACGCCGGTATCGGCCGCTTCGCCCGAGAAGGCGCGGCCCTGGGCACGCACCGACTGTTCCTGAAGGTAGAAGGCCTGGGCATGCGCGGCGCCGGCCATGCCGAGCGCCAGTACCGATGCCGTGCCTGCGAGCACGATGCGGCCCGTGAACTTGTGCATTATCGTCTCCCTAAATCTTTGTTCCCTGAAGCTTTTTAGAATTCCTGTCACGCGTCAGGGGCGCGTGACGGTACAGTTTTTCATCGTGGTTCCGCGGTCCCGGCGATCGCCGCGATCAGGGAATGCGTGTCCAGGTCTGGGTCTTGCACAGAGGCCAGACGATGCAGCCCTTCAGCTTGAGGGTGTTGGCGTCCACCGGCGTGATCGTCGCCTTGTAGGTGCCGCCGTCCTCGGGATTGTAGATCTGGCCGTTGACCCACTCGTTGCCCTGGCGCTTGAAGCCGCCGACCATCTGCAGGCCCTTGACCTTGCGGGTGCGCTGGCTGGCGTCCTTGTTGTTCACGTCGCGCAGGTCCGGATTGGCCTTGATGCCGTCCGATTCGACGATGCGGCCACAGACCGATTCGCCGCAGCGCGCAAGCTCGATGACGCCGTGCTTCGAAGGCGTGCGCCACTTGCCGACGACCTGGTCGGGATTGGCGGCAAACGCCGGATTCATGAGCACGACAGCGGCAACCAGCGCCGTCCCCACGGGTTTCCAAAGTCTCATGAGCGACCTTTCCATCATCTCTCCAATTCGTACCTTCTGTACCCCGAGGGCAGCGCCCTTAGGGTGAGGTGTCCCGAAGTCGTAACCGAAAATTTGCTTGACGTATAGGGAAAGAATTGCACCCTTAGGGAAGAACGGTGACGCCCCCCGATGGGTGGTGGGGCGTAAGGCTCCGACGGAGAGAATGCATGAAGAGTGTCGTGATCGCGGGTTATGCCCGCTCGCCCTTCCATCTGGCGAACAAGGGCGCCCTGGCCCGCGTCCGTCCCGACGATCTGGCCGCGCAAGTGATTCGCGGACTCATCACCAGGACCGGCGTGGAACCGTCGGACATCGAGGACGTCGTCGTCGGCTGCGCCTTCCCCGAAGGCGAGCAGGGCTTCAACATCGCCCGCCTCGTCGGCCTGCTGGCGGACCTGCCGATCTCGGTCGGCGGCATGACCGTGAACCGTTTCTGCGGCTCCTCGATGAGCTCGATCCACTATGCCATGGGCCAGATCGCCATCGGGGCGGGTGAAGTCTTCGTCTGCGCGGGTGTCGAATCGATGAGCCGGGTGCCGATGATGGGCTTCAACCCGCTGCCCAACCCGGCGCTGGCCGCGAAGAGCGCCGCCTACATGTCGATGGGCGAGACCGCCGAGAACGTCGCCGCCAAGTACCAGATCTCGCGCGCCGACCAGGAAGCGCTGGCCGTCTCCAGCCAGCAGAAGGCCGCCGCCGCACGTGATGCGGGCAAGCTGGCCGACGAGATCGTGCCGATCGAGACCAGGGGCGGGATCGTCAGCGAAGACGGCACCATCCGCGGCGAAACCACCGCCGAGGGCCTTGCCGGCCTCAAGCCCGCGTTCGATGCCGCAGGGTCGGTGACCGCCGGTACCTCCTCGCCGCTGACCGATGGCGCCAGCGCCGTGCTGGTCACCACCGAGGACTATGCCCGCGCCCACGGTCTGCCGATCCTCGCCCGCATCAAGTCGGTGGCGATCTCGGGCTGCGCGCCGGAAACTATGGGCCTTGGCCCGATCCTTTCCAGCCAGAAGGCGCTCGAGCGTGCGGGCATCGCTGCCGGCGATCTCGACGTGGTGGAACTGAACGAAGCCTTCGCCAGCCAAGCGCTGGCCTGCATCAAGGACCTCGGCCTCGACGTGGCCAAGGTGAACATCGACGGCGGCGCCATCGCCATCGGCCATCCGCTCGGCGCCACCGGCGCGCGCATCGTCGGCAAGGCGGCCTCGCTGCTGAAGCGCGAAGGCGGCAAGTATGCGCTCGCCAGCCAGTGCATCGGCGGCGGTCAGGGCATTGCCACGATCCTGGAGTCGGTGGAATGAGCGACAATACGATCAAGAAAGTTTGCGTGATCGGCGCCGGCACCATGGGTGCCGGGATTGCCGCTCAGGTCGCCAATGCCGGCGTGCCGGTGCTGCTGCTCGACATCGTTCCCAAGGATGCCACCAATCGTAACGTGGTGGCCGAAGGCGCGGTGGCGAAGATGCTCAAGACCGAGCCGGCGCCGTTCATGAGCAAGTCGGCCGCCAGGCTGGTCGAGACCGGCAACATCGAAGACCACCTGGACAAGATCGCCGAGTGCGACTGGGTGATCGAGGCGGTGATCGAGCGTCTCGACATCAAGCAGGGCCTCTACGCCAGGCTCGAAGCGGTGAAGCGCGAGGGCACCGCGGTTTCGTCGAACACCTCGACGATCCCGCTCGCCAATCTGGTCGAAGGGCGTTCGGACGCGTTCAAGCGCGACTTCCTGATTACCCACTTCTTCAATCCGCCGCGCTACATGCGCCTGATGGAGATCGTCACCGGCGCCGATACCGACGCGGCCGTTGCCGCCAAGGTCGAACGGTTCGCCGACGTCTCGCTGGGCAAGACCGTGGTCAAGGCCAAGGATACCCCGGGCTTCATCGCCAACCGTATCGGCACTTACTGGATCCAGCTTGGCCTCAATGCCGCGTTCGACATGGGGATCACCGTCGAACTGGCCGACGCCGTTGCCGGAAGGCCGATGGGCGTGCCCAAGACCGGTATCTTCGGTCTTGTCGACCTCGTCGGCATCGACCTGATGCCGCATCTGCAGGCCAGCCTCACCTCGACGCTGCCTGCTGGTGACCTCTATCACGGTATCGCCCGCGACATCCCGCTGATCAACAAGATGATCGGCGAAGGCTATACCGGCCGCAAGGGCAAGGGCGGTTTCTACCGTCTCAACAAGGAGGCCGGTCGCCGTAAGGAAACCATCGACCTCCAGACCGGCGAATACCGTCCGACGATCACTGCACAGGGCCCGCGCGGCGCTGCTGCCAAGGGCGACCTCAAGGCGCTGGTCGAAAGCAAGGGCGACATCGGCGCCTATGCATGGGCCGTGCTCGGCGACACGCTGGCCTATGCCGCCAGCCTTGTGCCCTCGGCCGCCGATGACGTGGTGGCCGTCGATGACGCGATGAAGCTCGGCTACAACTGGAAGGCCGGCCCGTTCGAGATGATCGACACGCTCGGCGCCAGGTACCTTGCCGAACGCCTCGCCGCCGAAGGCAAGGCCGTGCCGGAGATCCTGACCGTGGCGGGCGACCGCACGTTCTACCGGATCGAGAACGGCAAGCGCCAGTTCCTCGGCCTCGACGGCGAATACCGCGACGTGGTCCGCCCCGAAGGCGTGATGCGCCTTGCCGACGTGAAGCTGTCGTCGAAGCCCATCCTCAGGAACGCCTCGGCGGCGCTCTGGGACATTGGCGACGGCGTTGTCTGCCTTGAATTCACCGGCAAGATGAACGCGCTCGACGGCGAAGTCATGAAGCTGATCGGGCAGGCCATCCCGCTGGTGGCGGCGCAGTACAAGGCGCTGGTCGTCTACAACGATGCCGATACCTTCTCGGCCGGTGCCAACCTCGGCCTCGCGCTCTTCGCGGTGAACATCGCGGCGTGGAGCGAGATCGAGAAGCTCGTTGCAGGTGGCCAGCTCGCCTACAAGGGCCTCAAGTACGCCCCGTTCCCCGTCGTCGGCGCGCCTGCCGGCATGGCGCTGGGCGGCGGCTGCGAGATCCTGCTCCACTGCGACGCGATCCAGGCCCATGCCGAACTCTACTGCGGCCTTGTGGAATGCGGCGTCGGCCTCGTTCCGGGCTGGGGCGGCAATGGCGAGATGATCGAGCGCTGGCGGGGGGCTCCGGGCATGCCCAAGGGCCCGATGCCCGCCGTGGCCAAGGTGTTCGAGATGGTCTCGACCGCACAGGTCTCCAAGTCTGCCCAGCAGGCGCGCGAGATGATGATCCTGCGCAGCGGGGACGGCATCTCGATGAACCGCGATCGCCTGCTCTACGACGCCAAGCAGAAGGCGCTGTCGCTGGTGGAAGGCTATACCCCGCCCGAAGCGCCCGAGTTCAAGCTGCCCGGCGCCGGTGGCCGCACGGCGCTTGGCCTTGCGGTGGAAGGCTTCCACAAGCGCGGCATGGCGACCGACTATGACGTGGTCGTTTCCGGCGTGCTGGCCGATGTGCTGACCGGCGGCGGCGAGTTCGACCTCGTCGACACGGTGAGCGAGGGCGAACTGCTCAAGCTGGAACGCGATGCCTTCATGGGCCGCCTGCGTGACGCCCGCTCGGTCGCCCGCGTCGAGCACATGCTCGAAACCGGCAAGCCGCTGCGGAACTGATTGAACTGAGAAAGGATCGCAACGTCGCCTAAGCCTATTCGTCGTCCCCGCGCAGGCGGGGACCCCGCTCTTTCTTCCGGCGGCGTGCCTGCCGCAAGAAGCGGGATCCCCGCCTTCGCGGGGATGACGGGTGAAATGGATCGACGTTGCGACCCGCGAGGAGAGTGACATGCAAGTCTACGAAGCGCCCTTGCGCGACATGAAGTTCGTGCTCCACGAACTGCATAATGACGACGGCTTCGGCAATCTCGAAGCCCTCGCCGAATTCACGCCTGATCTGGTGGACGCGGTGCTGGAAGAGGCGGCCAAGGTGGCGCAGGAAGTCCTGCTGCCGCTCAACCGCAGCGGCGACATCGAGGGCTGCACCCTCGAAAACGGCGTCGTGCGCACCCCCAAGGGTTTCAAGGAAGCTTACGACATGTTCCGCGAAGGCGGCTGGTGCGCGCTGGCGTCCGACCCCGAGTGGGGCGGTCAGGGCCTGCCCGAAGCGCTGAACAAGCTGACCGAGGAGATGATCTGCTCGGCTAACCTGTCGTTCAGCCTCTATCCCGGCCTCACCCACGGCGCGACCACCGCGATCGAGGGTTACGCCAGCGACGCACTGAAGCAGGCCTACCTGCCCAAGATGGTCGAAGGCATCTGGTCGGGCACGATGTGCCTTACCGAACCGCACTGCGGCACCGATCTCGGCATGCTGCGCACCAAGGCGGTTCCTCAGGGTGATGACAGCTACAAGATCTCCGGCGCGAAGATCTTCATCTCGGCGGGCGAGCACGACCTGACCGAGAACATCATCCACCTCGTGCTCGCACGGCTTCCCGATGCGCCGGAAGGCGTGAAGGGGATCAGCCTGTTCCTGGTGCCCAAGTTCCTGCCCAGGGAAGACGGCACGCCCGGCCCGTCCAACGGTGTTTCGGTCGCCGCGATCGAGCACAAGATGGGCCTCAAGGCCTCGGCCACCTGCCAGCTCAACTTCGACGAGTCGATCGGCTGGCTGGTCGGCAAGCCCGGCAAGGGCATGGAAGCCATGTTCAGGATGATGAACACCGAACGCGTTTCGGTGGGCATCCAGGGGCTTGGCGTGGGTGAAGCCGCCTATCAGTCGGCCGTGTGGTACGCCAGGGAGCGCGTGCAGGGCCGCTCGCTCTCGGGCGTGAAGAACCCCAAGGGCCCGGCCGATCCGATCATCGTCCACCCTGACGTGCGCCGCATGCTGATGACCGCGCGCGCCTACAACGAAGGCAGCCGCGCCGTCGGCGCCTGGGTCAGCCGCGCGCTCGATGCCGAAAAGCATGCGACCGACCCGGCGGTGAAGGCCCGCGCGGAAGACTTCATCGCGCTGATGACGCCGGTGGTGAAGGCGCTCTTCACCGACTGCGGTTATGAAAGCGCGAACCTTGCCGTGCAGGTCTACGGCGGCCACGGCTACATCGCCGAAAGCGGTGTGGAACAGTTCGTGCGCGATGCCCGTATCGCCATGATCTACGAAGGCACCAACGGCATTCAGGCGCTCGACCTCGTCGGCCGCAAGATGCCCGCGCATGCCGGTCGTTATCTCCGCTCGTTCTTCCACCCGGTGTCGGACTTCATCGAGGTCAACAAGGCGGACGAGACGTTCGGCAAGATGATCGAGGGGCTGGAAAAGGCCTTCGGCGCGCTGCAGCTCTCGACCGGCACGATTGCCCAGAAGGGCATGAAGGACCCCGAGGAAGCCGGCGCTGCCGCCACCGACTACCTGCGCCTGCTGGGCCTTGTCGCGATGGGCTACACTTTTGCCAAGGCGGCCCTGATCGCCAAGGCCAGGCTGGACGAAGGCACCGGGGAAGCGGCGTTCTACACCGCCAAGATCGCCACCGCGCGGTTCTTCTTCGACCGTCTGCTGCCGCAGGCGACCGCCGCGTTCCTCGCCATCAAGTCGGGCAAGGCCTCGATGATGGCGCTGGACGCCGACATGTTCTGATCGAAAGCGCGCAGCGCTTATTCGATCTATGTGCTCCCAGCGGAGGGGCGGGACGCTTCGGTGTCCCGCCCCTTTCCTTGTTCGGGGCCCGGATTCCCTGGCCGTCCCGTGCCGTGTGGCCCTCTTGCCGTCCGGTTGGGGGCGCCGCCAGCCTCGGCCGCCAGCTTGCCATCGCCGTGCGGTGCGCGCAGAACAAAGGCCCCCCCAGCACCGGCCTCACCGGCCGGTGCGATTGCCAGATATGGAGCCTGACGCTGAGCGAACCGAATCAGGAACCCGTTTCCGCCCCCCTCGATCATGGCCGGGATCCGGCTGTCCCCCAGGATTCCCTCCCGCGCCATTCGGTCCAGCGCATCCGCCGCGAGATCAGGCGCCGCAGCCTTGTCGTCAGCCGGGTCGAGCCGCTGGGCTCGGCGATGCTGCGGGTCTGGCTGGAGGGCGAGGATCTCGCCGATTTCGAGAGCGGATCGCCCGACGATCACATCAAGCTGTTTTTCCCCGTCGCGGGCGCCGGGCCGGACGAGAAACCGGCGATGCGCGACTATACGCCGCGCCTGTTCGATCGTGCCGCCCGCACGCTGGCGATCGATTTTGCTCTGCATGATCCCGCAGGCCCTGCCACGGCATGGGCGAGGGCGGCCAGGCCCGGCGACGTGCTCAATATCGGCGGTCCGCGCGGCTCGGCGGTGGTGACCGACGATTTCGACTGGTATCTGCTGGTCGGCGACGAGACCGCGATCCCGCAGTTCTCGCGCCGGATCGAGGAGCTGCGACCGGGCGTTCCCGTCACCGCGCTGGTTTCGGTCGCGCCGGGGATCCAGCGGGCGCCGGTCCCGGCGCGGGAAGGGCTGACGTGGATCTGGGTGGAACACGCAGGCCACGGCGAAGACCCCGCGCCGCTGCTGGCCGCGCTGGGCGATGCCGGACTGCCGGAAGGCGAGGGCTATGCATGGATCGCGGCGGAAGCGGCGGTGGCGCAGGCCATTCGCGCCAGGCTGACCGACGACATGGGCCATCCGCTGGGCTGGCTGCGTTCGTCCGGTTACTGGACCGTCGGCGAAGCGCAGGGCTAAACGGAGCCCAACATCCCGCTCTCTATTCCGTCATCCCCGCGAAGGCGGGGTTCCCGCTTGTTCTTGCGGCGGGGCGAAAGAAAGCGGGGCCCCCGCCTTCGCGGGGGCGACGAAGCGTATTCGGGGAGGTTGGCCTAAAAGGCCGAAAGATGTTGGGGCAGGGCGCTTGGCCCCGCCCCAGACTCAATCTTACGCTGCGACCAGACGGCCGCGCGCGACCAGTTGCTGGGCCATCTCGTCGGCGACGACATGGCTCGGACGGCCTTCGCTCTCGGCCGTGGCGAGGATTTCGCCCAGGCGCTCGGCGATCAGGTCGATACGGCCGCCGACCTGGTCCTCGGTCTCACCGAGGTATTCGGCCACCACGTTGATGATGCCGCCCGCGTTGACCACGTAGTCCGGCGCATAGGCGATGCCGCGTTCGGCCAGACGCGCGCCGTCCAGTTCGGTGGCGAGCTGGTTGTTGGCGCCGCCGCAGACGAGGCGGGCGCGCAGCACCGGGATGGTCTGTTCGTTCAGCACCGCGCCCAGCGCACAGGGGGCGAAGATCTCCGCTTCGGCGGCGAGGATCTCGTCGGGCGCGACCACGCGGCCACCGAACCTGGCGGCAAGCGCCTCGGCGCGGGCCGGATCGGCGTCGGCGAGGACCAGCCTGGCGCCGGCTTCATGCAGCAGCTCGGCCAGGTGCGAACCGACATTGCCGGTGCCCTGCAGCGCCACGGTCAACCCGCGCACGTCCGAGCCCAGGCTCACGCGCGCGGCGGCCTGCATCGACTTGAAGATGCCGAGCGCGGTCCAGGGCGAGGGGTCGCCGCCGGCAAAACCCGGCTTCTTGTCGAGACCGGCCACGTGGCGGGTTTCCTCGGCAATCGCGCGCATGTCGGCGATGGTGGTGCCGACGTCTTCCGCGGTCACGTACTGGCCGCCCAGCTTCTCGACCGCACGGCCGAAGGCGCGGAACATGGCGGCGCGGTCGAAGCTGCCTTCGGGGCGCTGGAGCACGGCCTTGCCGCCGCCGAAGGGCAGTCCGGCAATCGCGTTCTTGTAGGTCATGCCGCGGGCAAGGCGCAGGGCGTCGGTCGCCAGTGCGTCCTGATCGGCATAGTTCCAGAAGCGGCAGCCGCCCGCCGCCGGGCCAAGCGAGGTCGAATGAATGGCAATCACGCCCTTCGCGCCGCTTTCGGGGTCGTCGATCACCACGAACTGTTCACCCAGTTCGCAATCCAGCGTGTTCACCATTTCCGTTGTCGTCCTCACTTTGGGGGAGCGTTGGAAATAGCAGTGTTTGGCCTGATAAAAATTGCGAATTTGCCGGTAAATGCGCTACGTATGGCGTCATCTATTCGGTGAATGTGAAATTTTGGAATTGAATATGTCAAGCGGGCTCGATGAGTACGAAAAGAAGATCCTGGCGATTCTCCAGGTCGATGCCTCGCGCTCCTCGGCCGACATCGCGCAGGAGATCGGCCTGTCGCAGGCGCCGTGCTGGCGGCGCATCCAGCGGCTCAAGGACGAAGGCTATATCCGCAGCGAGGTCTGCGTGCTCGACCGGCGCAAGATCGGCCTGCGCGCGCAAGTCTTTGCGCAAGTGAAGCTGACCGCGCATGGCCGCGCCAACCTGTCGCAGTTCGCCGATGCCATGAACGCCTTTCCCGAAGTGCTCGATTGCTACGTGCTGATGGGGTCGGTGGACTTCATGCTGCGCATCGTCACCGAGGACATCGAGGCTTACGAGCGGTTCTTTTTCGAGAAACTCTCGCAAGTGCCCGGGGTGCAGGAAATCAATTCGATGGTCGCGCTCTCGGAGATCAAGTTCACTACCGCATTGCCGCTGGACCATCTGTAGGAGGCTCTTTGGAAATTCGCGGAAGAGCGAATTTCGGTTCGGTGCCGAACCATCCGAAACGCCGTTTCGGATCAGACTGACGAAGCGTTGCGGGGGAGGGTGTTTGCGCCCTTTGCACCCGGTTATGACCTATCATATCTCGCACGCCACTGGACGGGGCGGGTGTGGATAACTATATACCGACCGGTATGAAATGCTCCGACTCCATTGCCGCCCCGCGTGGTCGCCCGCGTGAATTCGATCCCGAACAGGCGCTTACCTCGGCTCTGCGCGTGTTCTGGCAGCGTGGTTACGAAGGCGCGTCGATGGCCGAGCTGACCGAGGCGATGGGCATCACCAAGCCCAGCCTCTATGCCTGTTTCGGGAACAAGGAGGCGCTTTTCAAGAAGGCGCTGGACCTCTACGAGCGCGACAAGCTGGCCTATGTCGGCAAGGCGCTGGAAGCGCCGACCGCGCGCGGCGTGGCCGAGCGCCTGCTCAACGGCGCGATCACGACTCACTGCGGCGGCGGCGGCAACGATCCGAACGGATGCCTCAGCGTGATCTCCACCGTGGCCTGCACGATGGAGGATGCCTCCATCCGCGACTTCGTGGTGGCGCGCCGGCTGGCGACCGAAGACTCGCTGATCGCGCGTTTCGAGCGTGCCAAGGATGAGGGTGACCTGCCCGATGCCGTCGATCCCCGTTCGCTGGCCCATTGCCTGATGACCGTGCTGCAGGGCATGTCGGTGAAGGCGCAGGGCGGTGCCTGCACGCAGGAAGCGAAGGGCGTGGTCGATACCTTCCTCGCCATGTGGCCGGGCAAGTAAGATTCGTCTGAAAATCCGCCGAAGGCGGATTTCGGCGGCGCCGGCCCACTCCCCCACGAAATGCGCTGAAAGCGCATTTCCAAACCAGGGCCGCGAAAAAATTTCATTCACCCACCGTTCACGCCCTTGAAATTGCTGCGTTGCACCTAATTTTACCGAGCGGTACAGAAAACCGCTTGACGATTTCTGTACCGCTATATATACCAATCGGTACAGAACGAGGGCACAGCCGACTCGCCGCACAGACGGGAGATCGGGGCCGGAGTTCCTCCCCGGCGCCGCCCGCCCCCCCGCGGGCGGCTCCATAGAATAACCGAAAGCAGCCGGCGCTGCGGAGCCCTGTCTCCGCGCGGTGCCGGTCTGCGTCCAAAGACTTTCCGATGCCCCTTGCATCGGAGCACGCCGGCGCGCGCCCTTAACCTCCCCCTCCTGTCCCGAGGGCGCGCGTCGGTTCCTTTTCAGGGAGCACAAACATGGCCTTCATCGATTTTTCCGATGCAGCGCACACCGCGCTGCCCGTCGCAAATTCCAATCCGGCCCCCAGCATGCCCGCCGAAAGCCTGCTGAGCCGGCTCGAACGCCGCGTCGTTGAACTGGCGCGCGAGGACGGGCTGAACAGCCTGATCCCGCAGCGCCCGCGCCGCTGGCTCGCCCGCCTGATCCTGGGCCCGACGCCGCCCTCCCGGATGCTCGCCAACGAGCAGCTGGAAGCGCTGCGGCAACTGGCCGTCCGGGCCTGGCACCATGGTTACACCCTGCCGGTCTCGGCGATCCGTGAGGCTGAAGCTGCGGGTCACAGCGAAGCCAAGGTCGGCGCCGTCATCGATTTCATCGGGCGCAGCCGCGCCCCGGTCCGGAGACTTGCTGCGTGAATGCTCCTGTAAAACTGGAAGAAACGGCCACGGTGTCGACGCCCCCCGGCGACACCGGCCGCAAGCGAGGGAGCGGTCGCCACATGGCGATCGGCGCCATCGCTCTGGTCGCGGTGGCGGGGCTGGGGTGGAAGCTGTTCCACGAAGCCCCCGCCGATGCCGCTCCCATGCCGCCTGCCGTGGTGCAGGCCGCCAATCCGCTGGTCCGGCAGGTGACCGAGTGGGACGACTATGTCGGCCGCTTCGCCCCCAGCAAGACCGTCGAAGTGCGCCCGCGCGTTTCGGGCGCGGTCACCCGGATCCTGTTCCGCGACGGCGACTTCGTGCAGGCCGGACAGGCGCTGTTCGTGGTCGATCCGCGTCCCTACCGTGCCGCGCTTGCCGAAGCCCAGGCCGAAGTCGCCTCGGCGCAGGCGGCGCTGACGCTCGCCCGTTCGGACTATGCGCGCGTTGCCGGGCTCAAGGGTGACGAGGCGATGGCCGCCAGCGAGGTCGACCAGTTGCGCTCGCGGGTGAGGGCGGCCGATGCCCAGCTGGCCGCCGCGCAGGCGCGGGTGCGCCAGCGCGCGCTCGATGTCGAGTTCTCGACCGTGCGTGCCCCGATTTCGGGCCGCATCTCGGACCGCCGGGTGGACGTGGGCAACCTCGTCTCGGGCGAGAACGGCACCGGCGCCAGCCTGCTGACCACGATCAATGCGGTCAGCCCGATCTACTTCACCTTCGACGCCTCCGAAGCGCTGTTCCTCAAGACCCAGCGCGAAAAGGCCGAGCACAAGGACGCCGCGAACGTGCAGGTCCGCCTGCAGGACGAGACGGCCTACCGCTGGAACGGCAAGCTGGACTTCACCGACAACGGGCTCGACCCGCGTTCGGGCACGATCCGCGTGCGTGCCGTGCTCGACAACAAGGACGGCTTCCTGACGCCGGGCATGTTCGGCAACATGCGTCTGGCCGAAGGCGGCACCGTCACGGCCATGCTGGTGCCCGACGATGCGATCCAGTCCGACCAGGCCCGCAAGGTGGTGCTGACGGTTGGCAAGGACGGCACCGTTGCCGCCAAGCCGGTCGAACTCGGCCCGCTGGTCGACGGTCTGCGGGTGATCCGTGCGGGGCTGGTCCCCAGCGACCGCGTGGTCATCTCCAACTATCAGGCCGCCGTCGCCGGCGCCAAGGTCAATACCCGTCGCGGCCAGATCGCGCCCGACATGAAGGCAGCGGCCGCCGCTGCCGCTTCCGGCCCCAGCTCGCCCGCCGCGGCGCAGGCCACCATCGCGCCCGTCCGGGCGCAGGCCACTATCGCCCATTGATCCACCCATCAGGGGGGCGGTCCATTCCGTGACCGTCCCCCGTGAGAGGGGCATATTCCCATGCGATTTTCCCGGTTCTTCATCGACCGGCCGATCTTCGCAGGCGTCATCGCGGTGCTTGTCACCGTGGTGGGGGCGCTTGCGTTCTTCGGCCTGCCGGTCAGCCAGTATCCCGACATCGTCCCCCCGACGGTGACGGTGACCGCCCAATATCCCGGCGCTTCCGCCGAAACCGTTGCCGACACCGTGGCTGCTCCCATCGAGCAGGAGATCAACGGCGTCGACAACATGCTCTACATGTCCTCGCAGTCCACCGGCGACGGCAAGGTGACGATCACCGTCACCTTCAAGATCGGCACCGACCTCGATGCCGCGCAGGTTCTCGTGCAGAACCGCGTTGCCGTGGCCGAGCCGCGCCTGCCCGAAGCGGTGCGCGCGATGGGTGTCGTCACCCGCAAGACCTCGCCCGACTTCCTGATGGTGGTGAACCTGCAGTCCCCGGACGGCACGTTCAACCGCGACTACCTGTCGAACTATGCGCTGACGCAGGTGAAGGACCGCCTTGCGCGGCTTGACGGCGTGGGCGACGTGCAGCTGTTCGGCTCGCGCGATTATGGCATGCGCATCTGGATCGACCCGAACAAGGCCGCCGCCATGAACCTGACGGCGGGCGAGATCGTCGACGCGCTGAAGGCGCAGAACGTGCAGGTCTCGTCCGGCTCGATCGGCGCGCCGCCGTTCGATCGCGGCAATGCCTACCAGGTCGGCGTCGAGATGCAGGGCCGCCTCAACACCCCCGAACAGTTCGGCGACATCGTCGTGCGGACCGATGCCGATGGCCGTCAGGTCCGCGTGCGCGACGTCGCGCGGGTCGAACTGGGCGCGCAGGACTACACCACCAACACCTACCTTTCGGGCAAGCCCACCGTCGTGATCGCGGTGCTGCAGCGCCCGGGCTCGAACGCGCTCGACGCCGCCAAGGCGGTGCGCGCCGAGATGGACAATGTCGCCAAGTCCTTCCCCAAGGGCCTGGAATACTCGGTGATCTACAACCCCACCGAATTCATCGGCCAGTCGATCGATGCGGTCTATCACACGCTGTTCGAGGCGGTGATCCTCGTCGTGCTCGTCATCCTTGTCTTCCTCCAGAACTGGCGCGCGGCGGTGATTCCGATCATCGCGATCCCGGTGTCGCTGGTCGGCACCGCGATCATGCTCGCGGCGGTCGGCTATTCGCTCAACAACCTCTCGCTGTTCGGCCTTGTCCTCGCGATCGGTATCGTCGTCGACGACGCCATCGTCGTGGTCGAGAACGTCGAGCGCTATATCGAGGAAGGCATGAAGCCGATCGAGGCCGCCCGGCGCTCGATGGACGAAGTGACCGGCGCGCTGATCGCCATCGTCCTGGTGCTCTGCGCGGTGTTTGTGCCGACGCTGTTCATCACCGGCATGTCGGGGCAGTTCTACAAGCAGTTCGCCGTCACCATCACCACGGCGACCGCGATCTCGCTGCTGCTCTCGCTCACGCTTTCGCCCGCGCTGGCCGCGCTGCTGCTGAAGGACAAGCACGGCCTTGCGGCCAATGCCCCGCGCTGGAAGCGGGTGCTGCAAGGCGCCGCGGACAAGTTCAACCACGGCTTCGACCGGATGAGCGATCGCTATGCCGCGCTGACGCTCAGGCTGGTGAAGGCGCCGGTGAAGATGATGGCGACTTATGCCGCCCTCATCGCCGCCACCGTGGGCATGTTCTGGGCGACGCCGACCGGCTTCATCCCGCAGCAGGACCAGGGTTACTTCCTCGCCGCGATCTTCCTGCCGCCGGGCTCCTCGCTCAGCCGCACGGACGAAGTGACGCAGGAAGTCGCCAAGCGCATCCTGCCGATCAAGGGCCTGCGCGGCGCGGTGATGTTCGCGGGCTTCCATGGGCCCTCGCAGACCGCAGCACCCGATGCCGCCGCCATCTACTTCCCCTTCAAGAGCTTCGAGGAGCGCAAGCAGCTCGGCGTCACTTACGAAGGCATCATGGCGCAGGCGCAGGAAGCCATCAAAGGCTACGACAAGGCACAGGTCCTCGTCATTCCGCCGCCGACCATCAACGGCATCGTCCCCCCGGGCGGTTACCGCATGATCGTGGAGGACAACGAAGGCCGCGGTCTGGGTGAACTCCAGAAGGCCGCCGGCGCGCTGATCGCGCAGGCCAACCAGCAGCCGCAGCTCCAGCAGGTCTACACCCTGTTCAGCATGAACACCCCGCGTGTCTATGCCGACGTGGACCGCCGCAAGGCCGACATGCTGGGCGTCTCGCCGTCCAGGATCTTCGAAGCGATGCAGGTCTACCTCGGTTCGTCCTACATCAACGACTTCAACCTGCTCGGCCGTACCTACCGCGTCACCGCCCAGGCCGATGCGCCCTATCGCGGATCGACGGCGGATATCGCCAACCTCAAGGCCCGTTCGGACTCGGGGGCGATGGTGCCGGTCGGCTCGGTAGCGACCTTCAAGGACGAGACCGGACCCTACCGCGTGGTGCGCTACAACCTGCACCCGGCGGTGGAAATCGACGGCAGCTACGGCAAGGGCTACTCCTCGGGCCAGTCGCTGGCGACGATGGAAAAGGTGGCAGACGAAACGCTCCCCTCGGGCTACGGCCGTGAGTGGACGGGTATCGCCTACCAGCAGGCGACGGCCGGCAACACCGCCGGGATCGTCTTCGGCATGGCGGTGCTGTTCGTCTTCCTGGTCCTGGCCGCCCAGTACGAGAGCCTGACCCTGCCGCTATCGATCATCCTGATCGTGCCGATGTGCCTGTTCGCGGCGATGCTGGGCGTGAACCTGCGCGGGATGGACAACAATATCCTGACGCAAATCGGTCTCGTCGTGCTGATCGCGCTGGCGGCCAAGAACGCGATCCTCGTGGTCGAGTTCGCCAAGCAGGCCGAGGACGAGCGGGGCTACTCGCCGGTGGAGGCAGCCGTCTATGCGGCCCGCACCCGCCTGCGCCCGATCCTGATGACCTCGTTCGCCTTCATCCTCGGCGCGGTGCCGCTGGTGATCGCGAGCGGGGCCGGCGCCGAGCTTCGCCAGGCGCTGGGTACGGCGGTGTTCTTCGGCATGGCCGGCGTGACCGCCTTCGGCCTGCTGTTCACGCCCACCTTCTACGTCGTCTGCCGCAGGCTCGCGGCGGCCCTGCGGCGCAAGCCCAGGGAACCGCACCACGAGAGCCACGCGGTGATCCCGGCGGAATGAAAGGACGGATGATGTCCATGAATATCAAGACCATGGTCGCGGTACTTCTTGCCGCGACCAGCCTCTCGGCCTGCGCCGTCGGACCCGACTATGTCGCGCCGACGCCGCCAGCTACGGCGGGGGCGCCCTTCACGGGCGTCCAGTCCGCCGAAGTGACCACGGCATGGCCGGACGACAATTGGTGGCGGCTTTACAAGGATCTGGTGCTGGACGGTCTGGTCAGCGATGCCCTGGCCGCCAACACCGATGTGCGCGTGGCGGTCGCCCGGATCGAGAAGGCGCGGGCGAACCTGCGCGGTTCCAAGTCCGACGCGCTGCCGCAGACCGGCATCGATGCCAGCGGTACTTATGGCCGCGTCTCGGAAAGCCAGGTGCTGCCCGGCTACGACCGCGAAGGGCGCCGCGTCGACGGCGAGCTTTCGGTCAATTACGAGCTGGACCTGTTCGGCCGCGTCAAGCGCGGGGTCGAGGCCTCGCGCGCCGATCTTGCCGCCTCGATGGAAGACGCCGATGCGGTGCGGGTGACGGTGGTGGCCGATACCGTGCGCGCCTATGTCGATGCCGCCAGCTCGGCCGAGCAGATCGCTGTGGCGCAGGACACCGTGGCGTTGCTCGGCACGTCGGAGCGGATCACCAATGCCCGTTTCGAGCGTGGTCTCAGCCAGAAGCTCGACGTGATCCGCGTGACCCAGCTGCGCGAGCAGCAGGCGGCGGCGATCCCCAGCCTGCAGGCGGCGCGCGATGCGGCGCTGTTCCGCCTCGCCACGCTGACCGGCCGCACCCCGCAGGATCTTCCAGCCTCGGTACGCGCGCGGACGACGACGCCCGATGTCGGCCAGCCGATCCCGGTGGGCGACGGCGCTACCCTGCTGGCGCGCCGACCCGACGTGAAGGCGGCGGAGCGCCGTCTCGCTGCCGATACCGCGCGGATCGGCGTGGCGACGGCGGATCTCTATCCCAAGATCACGCTGGGCGGCTCGGTCGGCACCACGGCGGTGGGGGCGACCGATGTGTTCGGCGGCGGTCCGCTGCGCTGGCTGCTGGGGCCGATGATCTCCTGGGCCTTCCCCAACCAGGAAGCCATCCGCGCACGGATCGGCGGGGCGCGGGCGGACGCCAAGGCCGACCTCGCGAGGTTCGACGGCACCGTGCTGACCGCCTTGCAGGAAACCGAGACGGCGCTCTCCGCCTATCGCAACGCGCTGCTGCGCAAGGACCGCCTTGCCTCGGCCCGCGATGCGGCCAGGCGCGCGGCGGATGTCAGCATGGCGCGGCAGAGCAGGGGGCAGATCGATTCGCTCGATGTGCTTGACGCGCAGCGCACGCTGGCCAGCGCCGATGCCGACTATGCGGCGGCGCGGCGCGCGGTGGCCTTTGCGCAAGTGGACCTGTTCCGCGCGCTGGGCGGAAGCTGGCAGACAACCTGACGGTTCGCGTCATCTGCCCACAAAGAAAGGGCGGCAAGGCTGGTGCCTTGCCGCCCTTTTTCGTGTTTCCCGCCGCGATCAGCGCGAGCCGAAGGCGTAGCGGATGTTGATGCCGAACTCGCGCGGGGCAGTGGTGGTCACCCCGGTATAAGTGCTGGTGTAGTTGGCACCGGTCGGGCCGGTGAAGACCGGGCGGAGGGTCACCGGATCGAACTGCCCGGCAAAACCGAGCTGCTGGTAGCTGGTGGACAGCGGGGTGGTGCGGGTCAGCGTCTTGGTGGTGTCGAAGAGGTTCTTCGCATAGAGGCCGATTTCCCAGGCCCCGTCTTCGGCGCGCAGGCCGGCGAAGAGGTTGACCAGCGCATAGTCGCCGACGTCGTCGTAGGCATTGGTCGGATCGACCTTCGACTTGCCGTAGTAGGTCATCAGCCCCCGGACATAGGCGTTGCCGCCGGTGAAGACCGGGAAGCTGTATTCGCTCTGCAGGGTGGCGCTGAACGGCGCCATGAAGCCCGAGCGCTGGTTGACCTGGCACGAGGCGATGTTGTCGGAGCCGACGGCGGCCTGGAGCTGGGCCAGCGTCGGCGCGCTGGTGACGGCGTCGGGGGTGCCGTCGCCGTTGAGGTCGTTGCAGGGCACCGTGCCGTTCTTGATCTTGCCGATCGAGTAGCTGGCCGAGGCGCTGAGATCCCAGCCAGTGAGCACGGTGTACGAGACATCGCCCTCGATGCCGTTCACTTCGACCGGAACCGCGCCGACGAAGTTGAAGTTGGCGACCTGCTGCGAGGTGCCGGTCACCGCGCCCGTCGAATCGCGCACCGCCACGGTGTTGACGTAGTAGACGCCCGAACCCGGCGCGCGGTACGGGTAGTTGTTGAACTTCTGGTGGTAGCCGGTGAGGTTGAAGCGCAGCTGGCCGTCGAGCATCTTCGACTTCAGGCCGACTTCATACGACTTCGAGGTTTCCGCCGGCAGGTGCAGGAACGAGTTTTCCAGCGCCGAGGGGGCGATGTTGAAGTCGCCCACCGCGTCGATGCCCGGGCGCCAGGAACTGCCGGTCGAGGCATAGACCATGAGGTCCGGCGAGAAGTTGTACTTCACCGAGCCGCTGTAGATCCACTTCTTTTCCTGCTGCAGGCGGTCCGACAGGACAGTGCCGTTGACCGTCAGCACGCCGCGGTTGCGGTAGTCGATATGGCGCAGGCCCCCGGCGATTTCGAAACCGCCGAAGTGGGCGGTGAGATTGCCGAAGAACGACTGCTCGTGCGACTTGCCTTCGCTGCGGATGGGGGTCTGGACGATCGTCGCGATGCCGCCGCCGAAGACTGCGGGCAGCACCACCGGCGTCGGGTTGGTGAGGCTGGTGTCGGGATGGTTGCGGCTGTCGAAGAAGCCGACGACGTAGTCCAGCGTGCCGAACAGGCGCTCGTCGTTCTGCAGCCGGATTTCGTGCGATTCCGAGGCCGAGCGGGTGTCGGTGACCTGGTTGATGTCGCCCGCGAAGAAGTTGCCGTCGTCGATGTTGTCGGTCGAGTGGATCTTCTGGGTATAGTGCTGGCCCTGGTAGATCAGGCGCTGGCCCCACTGGCTCACTTCGGCGCGCCAGTTATAGACGTCGAAGATCTGGCGGATGTCGCGCGGGTCTTCCTGGATCGAGAGACGATCCTTGCTCGAGATGTAGAGCGGGCTGGCCGCGGCGTCGGGATTGGCCTCGGAGAACGAGGCGACCTGATCGTACGTATGGGCGGTGACGTCGATGCGCTGGTACATGCCCTCGAGGCGCAGCCAGTCGGTGGGCGTGAGCAGCGCGGACAGGCGGCCGCTCTTGGTGCGCGCGAACGGGTCCTTGTTGCCGTTGACCGGGCGGACGCGGTCGCCCTCGTTCTCATCCCAGACGCCGGCGGCGCGGATCGCGGCGATGCCCTCGATCACGGGCACGTTGGCGGCGCCCTTGAAGTTGATCGTGCCGATGTCGTTGGCGGTCATGTCGACGAAGCCGCCGTAGGAATAGAGGTCGGGCTTCCTGGCGGTGACGGTGATCGAGCCCGAGGGCGAGGCGCGGCCGCGCAGCGTGCCCTGGGGGCCGCGCTGCACTTCGATCTGGCCGACGTCGTACATCTGCTGGAGCACGACGCCCGCGGTGATCGGCGCGTCGTTCATGTAGAACTCGACGGTCGGGTTGTTGCCGCTGGCGTTGACGTCGAAGTTGACGCCGCGCATCTTGGCGTTGCCGCCGATGCCGTTGGCGTTGGTTTCGAGTTGGAGGCCCGGCGCGAGCGTCGAGACTTCCTTGAAGTCACGCAAGTTGAGCTTCGAGATGTCGTCGGCGGTGACGGTGTCGATCACCGCGGGCACGTCCTGCACGTCCTCGTCGCGGCGGCGCGCGGTGACGATGATGACGTTGGTGGCCTCGTTGGCTTCGGCGGCCTGCTGGGGCTGGCTCTGGGGCTGGGTCTGGGCCTGGACCATGGCCGGGGCACTCACCCCCAGGATGCCGACCGAACACAACAGAAG
This sequence comes from Novosphingobium sp. KA1, assembly GCF_017309955.1. Taxonomy (NCBI): domain Bacteria; kingdom Pseudomonadati; phylum Pseudomonadota; class Alphaproteobacteria; order Sphingomonadales; family Sphingomonadaceae; genus Novosphingobium; species Novosphingobium sp. KA1. Next base: position 2,322,924 of record NZ_CP021247.1, read on the forward strand.
CTGCTTGAACGCGCGCATGAACTCTCCCTCCGGTTTTTGTACCTTTTTCTTGCGCGTATGGGTGCGAGGGAGGGCCGGGAATTGTCAAATGAAATGGTTTCATTTCCCGCAGGCAACGGCACGGCGTTATTTGAACAGGTGGTCAAACTTTCATGGCGTGGCCGGCCGCCGCGATTCCGGCGATATGTGATCCATGCTGTATCGAAGGCGCAAAAAAAGAGGGGCGCCGAAGCGCCCCTCGATTCGTGGTTGTCGCCCGCTGCTCAGTTGCGCGAGGCGAGGCCCTTGTTCAGCCACAGCGCCGCGAGCGTCGCGATGGCGCCCGAGAGCAGGTAGCCGCCCGAGGCGATCAGGCCCCAGTTGGTCGAGAGCAGCAGCGCGGCGAGCGGCGCGAAGGCGGCGCCGACCAGCCAGGACAAGTCGCTGGTGAGCGCCGAGCCGGTGTAGCGGTGCTCGCTGGCGAAGCCCGAGGCGACCACGCCCGAGGACTGGCCAAAGGCAAGGCCGAGCAGGATGAAGCCGGCGATCATGTAGATCACCTCGCCGGCGGCACCGGCGTCCAGCAGCTGCGGGGCAAAGCCCGAGAACACGGCGATGGCGACCGCGCAGGTGCCCAGCAGGTTACGACGCCCGAACTTGTCGGCGAGACGGCCCGAGGCGATCACCGCGACGACGCCGAAGCAGGCGGCCATGGCCTCGATCAGCAGGAAGCCGGTGGGCGAGTTCTGGGTGAACAGGAACACCCACGAGAGCGGGAACACGGTGACCATGTGGAACAGCGCGAAGCTGGCGAGCGGGGCAAAGGCGCCCAGCACGATGGTCTTCCATTCGCTGCGCAGGGTGGCGCCCACGCTCACGGCCTGAAGGTCGCGGCTGGCGAAGAGGTGCTGGAATTCCTCGGTGACGACGATGCGAAGGCGCGCGAAGAGCGCGACGACGTTGATCGCGAAAGCCACGAAGAAGGGATAGCGCCAGCCCCAGTCGAGGAAGTCGGCCGCCGGAAGCTCGGTGATCATGTAGGCGAACAGGCTGCTCGCCACGATCAGGCCGAACGGGGCGCCGAGCTGCGGGATCATCGCATACCAGCCGCGCTTGTTCTCGGGCGCGTTGAGCGCGAGCAGCGAGGCCAGGCCGTCCCAGGTGCCGCCGAGCGCGAAGCCCTGGCCCAGGCGCAGCAGCGCCAGCAGCCAGATCGCGGTCGAACCGGCCGAGGCGTAGGAGGGCAGGAAGGCGATCGCCGCGGTCGAGCCGCCGAGCATGAACAGCGCGATCGTCAGCTTGGTGCCGCGGCCATAGGCACGGTCGAGCGCCATGAACACGAGGCTGCCGATCGGACGGGCGACAAAGGCCAGCGCGAAGATCGCGAAGGAGTAGATCGTGCCGGTCAGCGCGTCGACGAAGGGGAAGAACAGCTTCGGGAAGACCAGCACCGAGGCGATGGCATAGACGAAGAAGTCGAAGAACTCCGAGGTTCGGCCGATGATCACGCCGATGGCGATCTCACCGGGGGAGGGCTGGTGATGCTCCTTGAACGTCGGCAGGCCCAGAGCGTCTCTGGACTGGGGTGTGCTGGTCATTTCGGTTCTGCGGCCTTCGTCTCGGGTCCGTTCCCGATTCCACGCGGAACGCGCGAAGCCGGTCGCGGACGAATCAAAGCGGGCGCGCGAAAACGCCCGAGTTCATGGTGAGGCCCTATCGTCATTGATTGGCGTCAAGGGGATTGGACAAAATGTCCTATGTTCGCACTCGCGGCATGCGCTTAGGCGCACCAACCATGCGCCCACCCGAGTCCAGACCGAAGCTGCGGCACCTGTCCGCGCTCGCCAAGATCGCCACCGCCCTGTCGCTGACGGGTGCGCTGACTGCCTGTAACGCCATTGTGCTGCACCCGTCCGGGGATGTCGCGCAGCAGCAGGGGGACCTCGTTGTCGCCTCGACCCTGCTGATGCTGCTGATCATCGTTCCCGTGATGGCGGCTACCGCGTGGTTCGCCTGGCACTACCGTGCCACGAACAAGAGCGCGAAGTACGATCCTCACTGGGATCACTCGACTCAGCTCGAACTGCTGATCTGGGCGGCCCCGCTGCTCATCATCATCTGCCTCGGTGCCCTGACCTGGGTGAGCACCCACCTTCTCGATCCCTACCGCACCATCGGCCGCCTCGACGCCAAGACCCCGGTCGCGGCGAACGCCAAGCCGCTGGAAGTCGAAGTCGTCGCGCTCGACTGGAAGTGGCTCTTCATCTACCCCGAACAGGGTATCGCCACGGTGAACGAACTGGTCGTGCCGACCAACCGTCCGCTGCAGTTCAAGATCACCTCGGCGAACGTGATGAACTCGTTCTACGTTCCCGCCATGGCCGGCCAGATCTACGCGATGCCGGGCATGGAAACCCGCCTCCACGCGGTCATGAACAAGGCCGGTGATTCGGTCGGCTTCTCGGCCAACTATTCGGGCGCGGGCTTCTCGCACATGCGCTTTGCCACCCACGCGGTTGCGGACGACCAGTTCGCCGGCTGGGTGAAGTCGGTGCAGACCGGCGCCAATGCCGGCACGCTTGACCGCAGCGTCTACCTCCAGCTCGAAAAGCCGAGCGAGAAGGTGCCGGTAACCCGCTACTCCGCCGTTTCGCCGGACCTCTACAACGCCATCGTCAACATGTGCGTGCAGCCCGGCAAGATGTGCGCCAGCGAGATGATGGCCATCGACGCGCGCGGTGGTCTCGGCAAGGCGGGCATCCGCAACGTCGAGATGCTGTCCTACGACCGTGGCGGCCGCGATGCCGTCGCCGCCGCCAACCCGACCGCCGCCGTCCAGCGCGAGCTGGCCTGGGTCCGTGCGCTCTGCGCCCAGAACCCCGGTTCGGTCGCCGACAAGAGCGTGAAGGCCCCGGCCTCGATGAAGACGCTTTCGGGCGCCGGCATCTCGGAGCCGCAGGCCGCGGTGTCGTTCTTCGCGCGTGACAAGGAAGCGCTGGCCGCTCCCGTGTCGACCCCCGCGCATTCCTCCCAGATTTCCCGGAACTGACAGAACATGGAAGCCGTAGACCATTCGCACTGGAGCCCGTTACTGGGCCGCCTGTGGTGGGACGCCCTGCCACAGGAACCGATCGTGCTCGCCACTTTCGTCGTCGTCGCCCTTGGCGGCGTGGCGATGGTGGCCGGCCTCACCTACTTCAAGCTCTGGGGTTATCTCTGGAAGGAATGGTTCACCAGCGTGGACCACAAGAAGATCGGCATCATGTACTGCGTGCTGGGCCTGGTCATGTTCCTGCGCGGCTTTGCCGACGCGGTCATGATGCGTATCCAGCAGTCGATCGCCTTCAACGGCAGCGAGGGTTACCTCACCGCCCACCACTACGACCAGGTCTTCACCGCCCACGGCGTGATCATGATCTTCTTCGTGGCGATGCCCTTCGTCACCGGCCTCATGAACTACGTGGTGCCGCTGCAGATCGGCGCGCGCGACGTCTCGTTCCCGTTCCTGAACAACTTCAGCTTCTGGATGACGACGGCGGGCGCGGTGCTGGTCATGGCCTCGCTGTTCATCGGTGAGTTCGCGCAGACCGGCTGGCTGGCCTATCCGCCGCTGTCGAACCTCGCGTACAGCCCCTGGGTCGGCGTCGACTACTACATCTGGGCCCTGCAGATCGCCGGTGTCGGCACGCTGCTCTCGGGCGTCAACCTGATCGCGACCATCGTCAAGATGCGCGCGCCGGGCATGACGATGATGCGCATGCCGGTCTTCACCTGGACCGCGCTTTGCACCAACATCCTGATCGTCGCCGCCTTCCCGGTGCTGACCGCGGTCATGGCGATGCTCTCGCTCGACCGTTACCTCGGCTTCAACTTCTTCTCGAACGACTTCGGCGGCTCGCCGATGATGTACGTCAACCTGATCTGGATCTGGGGCCACCCCGAGGTCTACATCCTCATCCTGCCGATGTTCGGCGTGTTCTCGGAAGTCACCTCGACGTTCTGCGGCAAGCGCCTGTTCGGCTACTCGTCGATGGTCTATGCAACGCTTTGCATCACCATCCTGTCGTACCTCGTCTGGCTCCACCACTTCTTCACCATGGGTTCGGGCGCGAGCGTCAACTCGTTCTTCGGCATCACCACGATGGTGATCTCGATCCCGACCGGCGCCAAGCTGTTCAACTGGCTGTTCACGATGTACCGTGGCCGCATCCGGTTCGAACTGCCGATGATGTGGACGGTCGCCTTCATGATGACCTTCACCATCGGCGGCATGACCGGCGTCCTGCTCGCGGTGCCGCCGGCGGACTTCGTGCTGCACAACTCGCTGTTCCTGATCGCGCACTTCCATAACGTGATCATCGGCGGCGTCCTGTTCGGCCTGTTCGCGGCGATCAACTTCTGGTGGCCCAAGGCCTTCGGCTTCAAGCTCAACCAGTTCTGGGGCAAGGTCAGCTTCTGGCTGTGGGTCCCGGGCTTCTGGCTCGCCTTCACCCCGCTCTACATCCTCGGCCTGATGGGCGTCACCCGCCGCATGCGCGTGTTCGACGATCCCTCGCTGCAGATCTGGTTCGTCATTGCCGCGCTGGGCGCCGCGATGATCGCCGGCGGCATCGGTGCCATGCTGGTCCAGTTCGCGGTGTCGATCTGGAAGCGCGAGGAACTCAAGGACGTCAGCGGCGATCCGTGGCAGGGCCGTACGCTCGAGTGGTCGACCTCGTCGCCGCCGCCCGAGTACAACTTCGCCTTCACGCCGATCGTGCACGACATCGACGCCTGGGACGACATGAAGCGCTGCGGCGTGGAACGTCCGACCGCCGGCTTCCGTCCGATCCACATGCCCAAGGGCACCGGCACCGGCATCATCCTGGCCGGCCTGTCGACCGCGCTCGGCTTCGCGATGATCTGGTACATCTGGTGGCTCGCGGCCGTGTCGTTCCTCGGCGTGATCGGCTACTCGATCTTCCACACCTTCAACTACAAGCGCGACTACCACATCCCGGTCGAGACGGTCGAACAGGCCGAGGCCGAGCGTTCGCGCCAGCTTGCAGCCGCGGGAGCCTGATCGATGACTGCGACTGTAACCGAAATGAAGACCCCGCTGTCCCAGCCCCAGCTCCAGGCCGCCTTCTACGACCTGGACGAGCATGACCATCCCGAAGGCGGCAGCACCATGCTGGGCTTCTGGATGTACCTGATGAGCGACTGCCTCATCTTCGCCATGCTGTTTGCCGCCTACGGCGTGCTGGGCGGCAACCTGGCCGCGGGCCCGGGGCCGAAGGATCTCTTCGACCTCAAGCTTGTCGGCGTGAACACGGCGATGCTGCTGTTCTCGTCGATCACCTACGGCTTCGCCATGCTCGCCATGGAGAAGAACCAGAAGGGCGCGACCCAGGCCTGGCTGCTCGTCACCGCCGTGTTCGGCGCGGCGTTCCTGTCGATCGAACTCTACGAGTTCCATCACATGATCGGCGAGGGCGGCGGCCCCTGGCGCTCGGGCTTCCTCACCGCGTTCTTCTCGCTGGTGGGCACCCACGGGCTTCACGTCACCTTCGGCCTGATCTGGCTGTTCACGCTGGTCGTGCAGGTCGGCAAGAAGGGCCTGGTCCCGGCCAACAAGCGCCGTCTCATGTGCCTTTCGCTGTTCTGGCACTTCCTCGACGTCATCTGGATCGGCGTCTTCACCTTCGTCTATCTCATGGGAATGCTGTGATGAGCGACCACGTCCACCCCAACGAGCACGTCGACGACGTGCACGCCAGCGGCCATGGCACGATGCGCGATTATGTGATCGGCTTCCTGCTCTCGGTCGTGCTCACCGCCATTCCGTTCTGGCTGGTGATGACCGGTGCGATCACCGACAAGTCGACCACCGCGCTGGTCATCATGGCCTTCGCGATGGTGCAGATCGTCGTGCACATGATCTACTTCCTGCACATGAACACGAAGGCCGAGAACGGCTGGACGGTCATGGCGCTGATCTTCACGATCATCCTGCTGGTGATCACGCTGTCGGGTTCGCTCTGGGTCATGTACCACCTCAACCACAACATGATGCCGATGAGCGCGCACGAGATGGGGCAGCTGCCCTGATCGCCACGGTTTCAGACGCATCATGCACACAGTGATCGAAACCAACGAAGCGCGGCGGCCCTGGGGGCTCGCCGCGTTTCTCGTGTTGGCCCTCGCCGCCTTCGTGGCCCTCGGCATCTGGCAGGTGGAGCGCCTGCAGTGGAAACACGCGCTGATCGCCCGTGTCGACGCGCGGGTCCATGCCGAGCCGATCCCGCTTCCCGCCGACGACCGCCTCGCGCGGGTGAAGGGTTCCGACCTCGACTATCTGCGCGTTTCGCTCCAGGGTAGCTACGCGGGCAGCGCGACCGTCCTGGTGCGCGCCGCCACCGACCTTGGCACCGGGTACTGGACGATGACGCCGCTGAAGCTCGAGGATGGACGGCAGGTCTGGGTGAACCGCGGCTTCGTGCCGGCGGGCACCAGCGCCAGGACCGCCGCCGCGAGCACGCCGCCAGGCGCGGTCCGGGTTGTCGGCCTGCTGCGCTCGGACGAGCCGGGGGGCAGCCTGCTGCAGTCCAACCAGCCGCAGGCCGACCGCTGGTACTCGCGCGACACCGCCGTGATGGCCAAGGCGCGCGGGATCGGCCGCGTGGTGCCCGCCTTCGTCGATGCGCAAGTGGAGCAGGCAAACCGCCCCAAGGGGCTGGCTCCGGTGCCCGGCCTCACCCAGATCCACTTCCCCGACAACCACCTCAGCTATGCGCTGACCTGGTTCGCGCTGGCGGCGATGTCGGCGATGGCGCTGGTGTTTGTCTGGCGCCGCCGCCGATGGAACGGCTGATCGACCTGTTCGCGCCGCGCGGGCTTCCCGGAAGCTCGGCCAGCCGCGCGAACATCGTGCTGCTCACGCAGCTGCGCTGGACGGCGGTGGTCGGCCAGCTGGCCACGATCGTTGTTGTCCAGCAGGGCCTCGGCGTGAAGCTCTCGCTGGCGCCGCTGCTGATGGCGCCGCTGCTGCTGATCGTCGTCAACCTCGTCTCGGCCAGCGTCGTCCTGCGCCGCCAGTCGTTCTCGCAGGGCGAGCTGTTCTCGGCGCTGATGATCGACGTTATCGCGCTGTGCTGGCAGCTCTACCATTCGGGCGGGGCGACCAATCCCTTCACCTTCCTGTTCCTGCTGCAGATCGTCATCGCCGCGGTCATCCTCGACCTCAGGTGGAGTTCGCTGGTGGCGATCAACGCCTGCCTCTGCGTGCTGCTGCTGACGTTCTATCACGAACCGCTCCAGCTGCCGGTGCAGGGGCGCGATCCGTTCCAGCTCTATCTCTACGGCAGCCTGCTGTGCTTCGTGCTGGCCGCGGTGCTGCTGATCGTTTTTGTCGCCCGCCTCGACCTCACCCGGCGCGAGAGCGATGCCAAGCTCGCCGCGCTGCGCCAGCAGGCGGCGGAGGAAGACCACATCATCCGCATGGGCCTGCTGGCCTCCGGCGCGGCGCACGAACTGGGCACGCCGCTTTCCTCGATCTCGGTGATCCTGGGCGACTGGACCCACGAACCCGCGATCGCCGAAGACCCCGACCTTGCCGCCGACCTCATCGACGTGCGCCGCGAGCTGGAGCGCTGCAAGACCATCGTCAGCGGCATCCTGATGTCGGCGGGCGAGATGCGCGGGGTGGCGCCGGCGGTCACCACCTTGCGCGGTTTCATCGGCGAGATCCTCGAGGAATGGCGCCCGCGCATGCCGGGCGAACTGCGTTTCCTCGATTCGATCGACGTCGACCGCTCGATCGTCTCCGATCCCGGGCTCCGGCAGGTCATCGGCAACGTCATCGACAATGCCGTGGAAGTCTCGCCCGACCTCGTGGTGATCGAGGCCTGGGTCGAATCGGGCCGCCTCGTGCTGACCGTCAGCGACCGCGGGCCGGGCTTTGCGGCGGAAATCCTGCCGCGCGTCGGCCAGCCCTATGCCTCGACCAAGGGGCGCGACGGCGGCGGGCTGGGGCTGTTCCTGGTGGTCAACGTGATCCGCAAGCTCGGCGGCAAAGTAGCGGTCGACAACCTGCCCGGTCGCGGGGCAAGGGTGCAACTTGCGATTCCCCTTGCTACACTGGCCTACGAGCCCAGGAAGGGTGACGAATAACATAAGATCGGGGCCACCTTTTGACCGAGCCTGCCATCACCGATAGCGCCGCCCCGTGCGGGGACAGTGCGACCCTGCTGATCGTCGAGGATGACCCGACTTTCGCGCGGACCTTGCGCCGTTCGTTCGAGCGCCGGGGGTATCTCGTGAGCTCGGCCGCCAGCCCGGAAGAGGCCGAACGGCTCTGCGCCGCCGCCGATTTCGACTACGCGGTGGTCGACCTCAAGCTCGGCGCCTCGTCCGGGCTCTCGGTGGTGCAGATGCTGCATGGCCGCGCGCCGCAGACCCGCATCGTCGTGCTGACCGGCTACGCCTCGATCGCCACCGCCGTGGAGGCGATCAAGCTCGGCGCCTCGCACTATCTGGCCAAGCCCTCCAACACCGACGATATCGAGGCGGCCTTCGCCAGCGACGGCGAGGGCGATGCCAGCGTCCCGGTCGACGGGCGCAAGAGTTCGATCAAGACGCTGGAGTGGGAATATATCCACGGCACCCTGGTCGAGTGCGACTTCAACATTTCCGAAGCGGCGCGCCGCCTCGGCCTCCATCGCCGGACGCTCGCGCGCAAGCTCGAAAAGCGCCAGGTCTAGGCCGCAGCGGGGAGGGGTAGACAGATGGCCGATCATACCGCGCCGCGCAAGGCGCGCCTGCCCGCCGTCGATCCGCGGGCGCTGCTGACCTTCCGTGCGGTCTGCGAAACCGGCTCGATCAGCGCGGCGGCGCGCGCGCTCAACCTCTCGCAGCCTTCGGTATCCAACACCATCGCCTTGCTCGAAAGCCGCCTCGGCACCGTGTTGTTCGAGCGCGGACGCGGCGGCATCGCGCTGACCCGCGAGGGGCTGGTGCTGCAGCGCCGCTCCGAGGCGCTGGCCACGCTGCTGGCCGATGCGGTGAGCGACGTCGAGCATGCCCGCCACCGCATCTCCGGCCCCTTGCGCATCGGCGGCACCCCCGGCGCGCTGCTGACGCTGCTGCCCGGCGCGATCATGCGCATGGAAGCGGCGGTCGGCGATTTTGCGCTGAGCGTCGTCGAGCGGCCGGACGCCGAACTCCACGAGATGCTGCGCCAGGGCGAGATCGAACTGGCCATGGTCACCACCCGCATCGAAACCATCCCCGAGGGCATGACCGAGGTGACCGCGGCGCGCGATCCCTTCGCGCTGATCGTCGGGCCCCACCACGCGGCGCTGGGCGAGCGGGTTTCGCTGCGCGAGGTGGAGGCGCTGCCCTGGGTGCTGCCCGAGGCGCGCGGCGCGTTCCGCCGCCAGGTCGATGCCCTGTTCATTGCCGCGGGCGTCTCGGTGCCGCGCACCACGATCCGCTGCGACTCGCTGCTGACCACCCGCGCCATCGTGCGCGATACCGACCGGGTGACCGTGCTGCCGCGCACGGTGGCGCTCGACGGCATGTCCGACGGTTCGATCCGCGCCATCGCCATAACCGAGGCGGTGTTCGAACGCAGCGTCGGCGTGCTGCGCATGGAAGGCGGCGCACTTTCCCCGCTAGCCGAGGCGATGCTGGCGGCGCTTCCGCCCGTTCCATAGTTTTTGACTATGGTGATCTGAAATATCATTATTTTACTTTGGATGCGCTGACCCGCTAAACCGCTCTCAGGCCGGGAACATGGGCCGAAAGATAAAAACGGGAGAGAGCGATGCGGACCCTGATCCGCGATGTATCCATCTTCGACGGCAGCGGCAGCGCTCTCCAGACCGGCTCGGTGCTGGTGGACGGCGAGCGGATCGCCCGTGTGGCCTATGGCGCGGACGCGCTGGCGGGAGAAACCGCCGAGGTGGCGATCGACGGGCGCGGCAAGACGCTGATGCCGGGTCTGGTCGACGCGCATACCCACCTCACCTGGGGGTCTTCGGTCGAGAAGATCTACCACCAGTTCATCCTCCCGCCTGACGAGCTGAAGGTCGCGGCCTGGCGCAATGCGCGGGTACTGCTCGACCATGGCTTCACCTCGATCTACTCGGCCGGCGCGCTGGGCGACATGATCGAGCCGGAACTGGCCCGCGCCATCGCGGCGGGCGAGACGCCGGGGCCGCGCATGGTGCCCTCCACCCTCGAACGCAGCCCCGAAGGCGACGAAGGCGTCGAGACCGGCGACGTGTTTAACGGCCGCGGGCCCGAGGCGATGCGCGGGTTCGTCTCCTACTGCAAGGACGAGGGTGTCCAGTCGATCAAGCTGGTAGTCTCGGGCGAAGATGCGCTCAAGCCCGGTTCGGCGATGCAGGTGCTCTATACGGCCGAGGAAATGCTGGCGGCCGGAGAAGCGACGCGCGAGGCCGGCATGTGGATCGCCGCCCACGCCTATTCGCCCGAGGCCATCGGCCTCGCCCTCGATGCCGGCGTGCGCATCCTCTACCACTGCTCCTTCGCCGACGCGGCGACGGTCGAGCGCATGGCGGCGGAGAAGGACAAGTTCTTCTACGCGCCCGGTCCCGGCGTTTCGGTCGCCGCGATCGAGGCCAGCCCACCGCCGCATGTCGACATGACGCACATGAAGGCCAGCGCGAACGAGCGCATGGGCCTCGAAGGCAAGCTGGTGCCCGAACTCAAGGCGCGCGGCGTACGTATCCTGACCGGCGGCGACTATGGCTTCCCGTTCAATCCGCATGGCCGCAATGCCCGCGATCTGGAACATTTTGTCCAGTACTTCGGCTTCACCCCCGCCGAGGCCCTGCGCTCCGCCACCCAATACGGCGGCGAGCTGATGGGGCTCGAGGTCGGGCTGGTGAAGGAAGGCTGGCTGGCCGACCTCCTGCTGGTCGACGGCGATCCCACCGCGGACGTCGCCATCCTGCAGGACAAGGACCGGCTGACGATGATCATGAAGGGCGGCGCGCTCCACAAGGCGCCCGCCGAGATCGCGGCAACAGAGTAACCAGGGGCTAAATCGATGACTTACGACGCGGTTGTCGTAGGCTGCGGCCCGGTGGGCGCGCTGGCCGCGAACCTTCTCGGCCTGAAAGGGCTCAAGGTGCTGGTTCTCGAACGGGAACTGGAACACTACCCGCTGCCGCGCGCGGTCCATCTCGATCACGAGATGATGCGCCTGTTCCAGTCCGCCGGGGTGATCGGCCGGGTCGAGGGCGACATGATCGCCACCGACGGCCACCTCCACGTCGGCGCCGACCATGGCGTGATCCGCTACATGGGCACCGTGGGCAAGCCGCGCCCGTTCGGCTGGGCCAACGACTACTTCTTCTACCAGCCCGAACTCGAGGCGCACTTGCGCGAGGGTTTTGCGGCGATGCCGAACGTCGAGCTGAAGCTCGGCGCCAGCTTCACCGGGCTGACGCAGGACGCGGACGGGGTGACGGTCGATTATCGCGACGGTGCCGACGCCCGCAGCGCCCGTGCCCGCTGGGTGATTGCCGCCGACGGCGCCCGCAGCGCGGTGCGCAAGGCGCTGGGCGTCGTGCTGGACGATCTCCAGTTCGAGGAACCCTGGCTTGTCGTCGATGCCGAAGTGGAAGGCCCGGTCGCGTTTCCGCCGCTTTCCGGCGTGCCCGAGGGGGCCGATCTCCAGCGTCTTTCGGTGATGATGTGCGATCCCGCGCGCCCCGCCACGGTGGTGCCCGGCCGCCGCGACCATCGCCGCTGGGAGTTCATGCTGCTCCCCGGCGAGGACGACACCGCGATGATGGCGCCCGGGAAGGTCGCCGAACTGGTCGGCGCGTGGATGGCCGATGTGCCGCACCGGATCGTGCGCGCCGCGACCTATCGTTTTCACGGCCTCGTCGCGCACCGGTGGCAGGTCGGCAATGTCTTCCTCGCCGGGGACGCCGCGCACCAGACCCCGCCGTTCTTCGGGCAGGGCATGTGCCACGGCCTGCGCGATGTTGCCAATCTGGCGTGGAAGATGGACGCGGTGGCCAACCACGGCGCCGCGCCTGCGGTGCTGGCGACCTACCAGCGCGAGCGCGATCCGCATGTCCGTGCGGTGATCGGCGCGGCGGTCGCGGCCGGTCGCTACATCTGCGAACTCGATCCCGCCAAGGCCGCGCAGCGCGATGCCCGCATCCGCGCGGAAGCGGCGCAGAAGTCGGGCGAGACCGCGCATGACCTGATCCCGGCGATTGCCGAGGGCGTGGTGCTGGCGCAGACGCCAGGTGCGGGCGTGCGCTTCGTGCAGCCGGTGCTCACCGACGGCCGCAAGCTCGACGAGCTGACCGGCGGCGACTGGCGCCTCTTCGTGCGCGACGATGCCGTGCCGGGTCAGGCCGAGGGCGTCACGCGGGTTTCGGCCTCGACCCTGCCGGACAATGGTGCGGTCACCGCATGGCTGGACGATCACGGCGTCGATGCCGTGCTGGTCCGCCCCGACCACTACGTTTTCGGCACTGCCGGCCACAGCGCCGAAGACCTTCTCGCCGCCCGCGCGGCGCAGCTTTCCAGCCATCAGGAGCTTGCCGCATGACCCTCACGCTTGCCGCTGCACAGGCCATCGTCACCGGCACCCTTGCCGAAGCGCGGGCGAGGGGGGCAAAGCCGCTCGCGGTGATCGTGCTCGACGCGGGCGCCCACCCGGTCGCCTTCGCCCGCGAGGACGGGGCGAGCCTCTACCGCTTCGACATTGCCAGGGCCAAGGCCGAGGGCGCCGTGGGCATGGACGCGGATACCGCCGTCCTTGCCGAGCGGGCCAAGGGCAACCCGACCTTCTTTCAAAGCGTCACCGCTGCCGTCGGCGGCCGCATCGCGTTCTCGCCCGGGGGGGGGGTGATCCGCGACGGCGCCGGCACGCTGATCGGCGCCGTCGGCGTCAGCGGTGACACCGGCGAATGCGATGCCGACTGCGCCCGCGCCGGCATCCGGGCGGCGGGTCTTCTTCAGGAGCAAAAGCCATGAAACTGCGCAGCATCGAACTGGCGCTGCCCGATCCGGCGGCCGCCGCCACCTTCATGACCCAGGTCTGGGGCATGGCCGCGGCGGAGACGAAGGGTGACACCCATTACCTGCGCGGCTCCGGCCCGTTCCCCTACCTCGTCGCGTTCGAGAAGAGCGAGGACGAGTTCGTCCGCTCGACCACGTTTGTCTGCACGGGCGAAGAACTGGACGCGCTGAAGGCGCGCATCGCCGCCGCGGGCTGGACCGCCAGAGCGACCACCAGCCACGATCTCGGCGGCGGCCACGGCCTGCTGGTCGAACTGCCCGAAGGCACGATCCTGCGCTTTCTGGTGGACGCTACCGAAGTCGAGCCGATCACCGGGCGCGACCTGCCGGTGAAGCTCACCCACGTGGTGTTCAACGCCGCCGATGCCGAAGCCTGCGGCCATGCGGTGGAGGACATTCTCGGCTTCCTCGTGTCCGACCGCACCAAAGGCATGGTCTTCGTGCGCTGCAACGACAGCCACCATTCCACCGCCTTTGCCCGCGCCGGGTTCGCCTCGCTCAACCATGTCGCCTTCGAGATGGAGGACATCGACGCGGTGATGCGCGGCATCGGCCGTCTGCGCGATCATGCGATGGTTCCGGCTTGGGGCCCCGGCCGTCACGGCCCCGGCGCCAATGTCTACGCCTACTTCATCGCCCCGTTCGGCCCGGTGATCGAGTTCTCGACCGCCGTGGAGAAGGTGCCGGAAGACTATCGGGCCGGGGCCCCGGAAGACTGGACCTGGCCGCCGAACCGCATCGACCAGTGGGGCGTGTCCGACAAGGACTTCGAAGGCCTGCGCCGGGCCGAGGAACGCTTCCGCTTCCGCCGCGACTGGCAAGCCGCGCCGCTCTGACCATTTGACCGCCGCCGCCGGAGACGCGGGGGCAGGGGAGACTACGCATGAACCGTTACATCAGCTTTGAACGTCCCGATGGCACCGGGAGCTTCGGCCGCCTCGAAGGGGACAAGGTGATCGATCTCGGCGCACCCGGCGCGGATGCCTGGCTGAAGGACGTACTGGCCGGCGATCTCGCCGCGCTGGCCGCGACCGGTGAGTTCGCCTTTGCCGCGGTGAAGTTGCTGCCGGTCGTTCCGAACCCGGAAAAGATTCTCTGCGTCGGCCTCAACTACGCCACCCACGTGGCCGAGACCGGCCGCGAGCAGAAGGAACACCCGGCGATCTTCACCCGCTGGGCCGACAGCCTGATCGCCGACGGCGAGGCGATGGTCCGCCCGCCCGAAAGCGAGCGCTTCGACTACGAGGGCGAACTGGCGGTCATCATCGGCAAGGGCGGCCGCCGCATCGCGCCCGAGAACGCCTGGGAACACGTCGCCGGTTTCGCGCCGTTCAACGACGGTTCGATCCGCGACTGGCAGCGCCACAACATCCAGTTCACCCCCGGCAAGACCTGGCCCGGCACCGGCGGCTTCGGCCCCGCGATGGTCGCGGCCTCGGACGTCGAGGACCTCGCCTCGCAGCGCGTGCAGACCCGCGTGAACGGCGAGCTGGTGCAGGACCAGCCGATCTCGGACATGATCTGGGATATCCCCACGGTCATCGCCTATTGCTCGACCTTCACCGACCTCAAGCCCGGCGACGTGATCGCCAGCGGCACCCCCGGCGGCGTCGGCGACAAGCGTAGGCCCCCGCTCTACCTCAAGGCGGGCGACAGCGTGGAAGTTTCCATCGGCGTGATCGGCACGCTCACCAACCCCGTCATCGACGAAGCCTGACAGACCAACGACAAGTATAATACGAGGGAGAGACATCATGAACACCATTCGCAAGGTCGCACTGCTCACCGGCATTGCCTTCGGCGCGCTGTCCGCGCCTGCCATGGCGCAGGACGCGGCGGCCGCTCCGCAGGCCCCGGAGACGACTTCCACCAGCGACATCATCGTCACCGCCCAGCGCCGCGCCGAGAAGGTGACCGAGGTGCCGATCTCGATCACCGTCGCCAGCGCCGCCCAGCTCGAGCGCCAGCAGGTCAATACCGTCAACGACCTCGCCCGCATCGCGCCGAGCCTCGAGATCCAGCAGGCGCCCGGCCAGAACACCGGCGGCGGCGGTTCGATCCGCGGCATCGGCACGCAGACCTTCTCGCCCGGTGCCGTGGCCTCGGTGGGTGTTGTTGTTGACCAGGTCAGCCAGGGCAATGCCAATATCTCCGACCTCTTCGACGTTGCCCGCATCGAAGTGCTGAAGGGCCCGCAGGGCACCCTGTTCGGCCTGACCACCTCGGCGGGCGTCATCAACATCACCACCAACAAGCCCGATTTCACGCGCTTCTCCGCCCGCCTGCGCACCGAGCTTTCGGATGCCGGCACCGCGGGTTCGAAGTACGGCAACCAGGTGGTGCAGGGCCTCGTCAACGTGCCGCTGGCAGCCAACGCGGCGCTGCGCGTCTCGGGCGTCGCCAACTTGCGCCAGGGCGTCAACCGCAATGCCACCACCGGCGAGCTCAACGATACCGACCGCTACGGCCTGCGCGGCCGCCTCTTGTGGGAACCGACCGACCGCCTGACGGTCAACCTGATCGGCGACTATTCCAAGAGCCGCTACGAGAACGGCGGCGACTTCTTCACGTTCGTGAAGACCAGCGGCCCGGGCTACTTCTTCGGCGGCGCCGGCGAGGATACGACCGGCATCACCGACCGTCTCGAGTCCTGCGGTGTCACGGCCAAGGCCGGCAATCGCAACTACTGCTCGGACGAAACGTACGTCGGCCACACCGAGACGTACGGCGGCTCGCTCCAGGTCGACTACGAGGCCGATCCCTTCACGCTGACCTCGATCACCTCGGTGCGCAAGTCGGGCGAATCGGGCTACGGCGCGGCATCCAACGTGTTCCGCGCCGATGTGCTCGAACTCCAGGTCCACAACTCGCCGGTCAACCGTGACCTCAGCCAGTTCACCCAGGAATTCCGCATCAGCTCGGCGGCGGGCAATCCCATCGAATATACCGCGGGCATGTTCTATTCGAACCAGAAGCAGACCCGCGCCGCCGAAGTCGTCGACGTGACGCTGGTGCCGTTCCCGGGCCTGACGATCCCGATCGTCACCAACACCACGCCGCAGCTGACGATCCGCGACGAATCGCTCGCCGTCTTCGGCCAGCTCACCGGCCACGTGACCGACGCCTGGCGCCTGATCGGCGGCGTGCGCTACACCACCGATCGCCTCTCGCTCGACACGTACGACACGCTCGGCGCGCGCGACGGGGGCACCCACCTCAATGCCAAGAAGTGGTCCTGGCGCCTGGGCACCCAGTACGACCTGGCGTCGGACGCGATGGCCTACGCCACCGTCTCGCGCGGGTTCAAGGGCGGCCAGATCGCGGTGCCGACCAATGAAGATCCCTATGTCGTGCTGCCCGAGGTCCCCACATCCTACGAAGCGGGTGTCAAGGCCACGCTGTTCGGCGGCTGGGTGGCCGATGCCAGCGTGTTCTACATGAAGATCGACAACTTCCAGGCGCAGAACTGCACGGTGGACAGCACCGGCGTCATCTCGTGCGACCAGACCAACATCAACGGCGTCAAGACGCGCGGCGCGGAGATCAACTTCTTCGGCAACGTGACCCGGAACCTCTCGCTCAACACCGGTTTCATCTACGCTAAGGCGACCTATCCCAAGAACTTCATCGGTACCGACGGCACCAACATCGGCGGCAGCCAGCTGGCCTATTCGCCGCGCTACAAGTTCACGCTCTCGGGCCAGTACGACGTGGACCTGGGCGAGAACTTCGGCGGTTTCATCGCGCTCGACACCCAGTGGAAGTCGCGCGTGCGCTATGAGGCCAACTCGGTCTCCGACACCACCTTCAAGGCGCACTGGATGGTGGGCGGACGCATCGGCGTGAAAACCGCGGATGACCGCTACACGGTGGCCGTCTTTGTGCGCAACGCCTTCAACGTCCACGAGCCGGCGCTGATGCAGAGCGACTTCCCCTACACCAGCCAGAGCTACTCGGGCGCCTACGAGCCGAACATCGGCGCGATCTACGGGCCGATGTCGTACCGCAACGTCGGCATCAGCCTGGACGCCAAGTTCTGATGCCCCAGACGCTGGACCGCCTGCTGCGAGGGGAGCAGGCGGTGAGCGCGGCGATCAACGCGGTCTTGAGCGCCGCGTTCTTCGTCCTGGTCTTCGGACTGGGGGAGCGGGCGCTGGCGACCGGCGCGCCGGATCGCCTGGCGCTCGATTTCCTGCCACAAGGGCTGATGGTCTCGCTGATGGCATCGCTGGTTCCCGCGCTTGTGATGCGGGCGAAGCTGCGCAAGGCGGGGCTGATCGGCGCGGGTGAGGGGCCGGAAACGGGCGAGATCGCGCGCACCGTGTGTCTCGGCGTGCTGGCGGGGCTCGCCAGCGCGGCGGCACTGGCCGCGCTGGCGCTGTTCGGTCCGCTGGACGCGGTGCCGAGCCTTCCGGCGCTGGTGTTCAAGATCGTCTACGGGGCAGGGCTGGGGCTGGTCTGCACGCGCTTTGCGCTCACCCGGCTCTACGCCCGCAGGATCGCAGGGAGCGGTGTATGAACGGGGGCATGAATGCCGTGATTCGCGGGATCGGCACCCGCCTCGGCCCGGACGTGGTCGCGGCGATGCGCGATCTCTACGAAGCCGAACAGGCCCCGCTCGCCGCCGCGCTGCCGCCCCTCGCCCTCGACTGTGCCTATGGTCCGGATGCGCGCAACCGGCTCGACCTTTACCGGCAGGGCGAGGGGGAGGACCTGCGTCCGGTCGTCCTCTTTGTCCACGGCGGCGGCTTCCTGGTCGGCGACAAGGGCGGGGCTGACAGCTGGGCCAATGCCCATGTCGGCCGCTGGGCGGCGGCAAACGGAATGCTCGGCGCGGTGATGAACTACCGCCTCGCGCCGCAGCACCTGTGGCCTTCGGGGGCAGAGGACGTCGGCCTCGCGGTCGACTGGCTGCGCGGCCATGCCGCCGGTCATGGCGGCGATCCGGAGCGTATCTTCCTGCTCGGCACTTCGGCGGGGGCGGTCCATGTCTCGGCCTTCCTCAAGGCGCGCGAGGATCATGAGCGGCTCGTGCGCGGCGCCGCGCTGCTTTCCGGGCTCTACGGCGTCACCCCGCTCGACGAGCGCGACATGCGCTATTACGGCCCGCAGGACTGCTATGCCTTGCGCATGCCGCTGACCGCGGTGATGGAAACCCGCCTGCCGCTGCTGCTGGCCTGCGCCGAGTTCGATCCGCCGCGCTTCCAGGCCGAATGGGCCAGCATGCTGCAGGGCCGCCTCGGCCGCCACGGACGGCTGCCGCGCGCGCATTATGCCTCCGGGCACAACCACTACTCGATGGCGATGCACCTCGGCACGGCGGACCGCCGCCTGTCGGACGAATTGCTCGCCTTCTTCGCAGACCATAACTGAGAGGCCCCCGATGACCCGTATTCCCGATCTCGACCGCCGCGGCCTGCTTGCGGCCGGCGCCATGGCCGCCGCCGCGCCGATGATGGCGCGTGCCGCCGCCAGGCGCCCGAACCCGGCGTTTCCCAAGGGTTTCCTGTGGGGCGCCGCCACCGCAGGGCACCAGGTGGAAGGCAACAACACCGCCTCCGATACCTGGTTTGTCGAACACCTGACGCCGACGATCTTTTCCGAGCCTTCGGGCGATGCCTGCAACAGCCTCGAACTCTGGGCCAGCGACCTCGACATCGTGAAGGGGCTTGGCCTCACCTCCTACCGCTTCAGCGTCGAATGGGCACGGATCGAGCCGGAAAAGGGCCTGTTCTCGCAGGCCATGCTCGATCACTACAAGCGCATCGTCGACGGGTGCCACGCGCGCGGCCTCCAGCCGCTGGTGTCGTTCAACCACTTCACCGCGCCGCGCTGGTTCAGCGCGCAAGGGGGCTGGACCAACCCCGATGCCGCACAGCTCTTCGCCCGCTATTGCGAGCGTGTCATGCGCGCCTTCGGCGACGGCATCGCCATGGCCATGACCCTCAACGAACCCAACATCCTGCTCATCCTGCGCAACATCCTGCCGCCGCCGGTCTGGGACATGCAGCGCGCCTCGATGGAGGCCGCGGCCAAGAAGCTGGGCGTCGCCAGGTTCGTCTGCGCCAACGTGGCCGGGCGCGAGGACATCGAGGCGCTCCAGCACGGGCTCATGGCCGGGCACAAGGCGGCCCGCGCCGCGATCAAGGCGGTGCGCGGCGACCTGCCGGTGGGCTTCACGCTTTCGGTGATCGACGATCAGGCGGCCGGCAAGAACTCGCTGCGCGACAAGGTCCGCGCCGAGAACTACGGCGCCTGGCTGGAACTGGCCAGGCAGGACGACTTCATCGGCGTCCAGAACTACGAACGCGCGGTCTGGAACGACAAGGGCCACCTGCCGCCGCCCGATGGCGGCGACCGCAACTGGTCCGGCACCGAAGTCTGGGCGCCCTCGCTGGCGGGCGCGGTGCGCTATGTCCACGCGGCGACCAAGGTTCCCGTGCTGGTCTCCGAACACGGCGTCGGCACCGACGACGACACGCTGCGCGCGCGCTTCATCCCGGCGGCATTGGAAGGCCTCAAGCAGGCGATCGACGAGGGCGTGCCGGTGCTCGGCTACGTGCACTGGTCGCTGCTCGACAACTTCGAATGGATCTTCGGCTACAAGCCGCGCTTCGGCCTGTGCAGCGTGGACCGCACGACCTTCGCCCGCACGCCCAAGCCGAGCGCTTCGGTCTTGGGCGGGATTGCCAGGCGGAATTCGCTTTAAGGGGGAAGGGATTAAAGCAGGGGAGCATAGCCCCCCTGCACCCCCATTACCGTCTAGGTCAGGTGCTATCTAGCCGATGCGCGCCCATGGCTGCGTCGGGAGACATAAGGGCTGCGCCGCAGGGAGTGTATTACGGATAGGCGAGGTGCAACGAAGACATTTTGAGGGTCTGGGGGATCTCCTGAGCTTGTCGAAGGGCCCCAGGACTTCCTCTTGTTGTTTGCTTCAGGCCACCACCACCCGAACCCCCGCCTCACGCAACCGTTCGGCCATCTCGGCGGGGATACCGGCATCGGTGACCACCACGTCCACCTCGTCCAGCCCGCAGACGATCGCGCCGGAGGAGGAACGGAACTTGGAGCTGTCCACCAGCAGGATCACTTCCTCGGCCCGGTCCATGAAGCGGCGTTCGGCGGCGACGAGGATCACGTCCTGCTGCATCACCCCCTGCGGGCCGACGGCGGCGGCGCCCATGAACAGCTTCGGCGCGTGGAAGCGCGGCATCGAATCCTCGCCCGCCGGGGCCAGCACGATGTTCTGTTCCCGGAACACCGTGCCCGAGGGCAGCAGCACCCGCGTGCCGGATTGCGGCAGCAGGGCCTGAACGATGTGCAGTGAATTGGTCAGCACCTGGCAGTCCAGCCCGTCGAGGTGGGCGCACATCTGCAAGGTGGTGGTGCCGCCGTCGAGCATGATCGCCTCGCCCGGCTGGCAGAGCGCGGCGGCGGCCTTGCCGATCGCCTGCTTGGCGGGCAGGTGCTGGGTGATCGACTGCTCGAACGGGGTGCCGGCAAGGCCCGGCTGGCGGTCGGCGCGCTCCTCGGGCAGCTTGGCACCGCCGTGGACGCGCAGGAGCTGGCCCTCCTCCTCCAGCCGCGAGAGGTCGCGCCGGATCGTTGCGGGCGAGGCGTCCAGCTGCGCTTCCAGGTCGCGATAGGTGACAAAGCCGCTGGGCCGCAGGGCTTCGAGGATCAGTCTTTCACGCTCGGTCGAATGCATCGTCTTCCTGTCGCCCATGCGGGGGAGGCCGCTGGCCACCCCCATGCCGCCAATTTCGCTCAAAATCCATCATTCTCGCTTCTGAAAATGCCCTGCGGGGTATTTTCGAGGCGGCACCGGCCCACGCCCCCACCCGGCCACCCACGAGTGTATCCTGATGCGTGGTCGGCCCCCTCAGCGAAAAGGTCCCCCGGACCCTTTCGTGTTCTTCGGGACGGGAGCGGGCCGGTGCCGCCAAAATCCGGCACCGCCGGATTTTCAAATAGCCCCGCCGGCGTCCAGCATGTTGCCCGCGCCGATCACCACGGTGGCGCCCACCAGCAGGCCGATGCCGGTCAGCACCAGCGCCCGCGTGCGGCGGCTCGCCCCGCGCCATTCCTTGAGCGCGAAGCCCCAGAGCGTGGAGAACAGGATGATCGAGGCCATGTGCAGCGTCCACGAGGAGAAGCCGTAGCGCCCCATCTGGCTCTCGCCCATGGTGTAGAAGAAGAACTGGAAATACCACAAGGTGCCGCCGAGCGCCGCCAGCAGGTAGTTGGCGAGCAGCGGCGCGCGGGTGCTGCCCTCATCGCCGTTGCTGGCGCCGAGGAATTGGCCGAAGCTGCGGTTGCGGCGGATCAGCAGCGCGCACCAGATGAGGTTGGTGGTCAGCCCGCCCGAAAGGACAACGCAGAGCACCGGCAGGCCCTGGCTGAGGGGATCGGTGCCCGCCGCCAGCGTCAGGTCGCGGATCGGCTGGCCGGCGTCGAGCCCCCAGGCGAAGCAGCCCGACATCACGCCGGAAAACACCGCGATCAGCAGGCCCTTCCTGAGATTGAACTCGGCCACGCCTTCCGACGCTTGCCCGCCCAGATCCTTGTCCTTGCCGTGGCCCGCCCGTGCGACGACAACGATGCCGACGAGCGTGATGACAATGCCCAGCAGGGTCAGCTGCCCGCTGGTGCGACCGGCGATTGCGCCGATGGTGCCATGGAAGATCGGCGGTCCCATCGTGCCGATCACCGTGGTCAGCCCCAGCGCCACCGCCATGCCGAGCGAGAGCCCGAGATAGCGCATGGTGAGGCCGAATGTCAGCCCGCCGAAGCCCCACATCGCGCCCCAGAACCAGCACCACAGCAAGGTGGAGGCGGGCGCGGCGGTGAGCACGCCGATGAGGTTCTCGGTCCGCAGCGAGGCGAAGACCCAGGGCGCGATCAGCCAGGAAAAGATCCCGCCCGCCAGCCAGAACACTTCCCAGGACCACAGCCTGATGCGTTTGTAGGGCACGTAGAAGCTGGCCGAGGCAAAGCCGCCCAGCCAGTGGAAGATGACGCCCAGCGCCGGATTGCCTCCCATTTCAGTCTGATCCTCTCGTTATCTTGTTGTTATCGTGTCATTATGTGGATGGCGGGAGGGTCAGGCCGGTTGCCGCACCTGTTCGCGCCATGTCGCACGGTAGCCCGCAAGGTCACCTTCCAGCGGCTCGACGCGGCGCAGGCCGCCCTGGGCCTGCAGCATCGGGTTGATCAGCCGCAGCGCCCCGAACGAGACGTCGTTATGGGCATTGGCGACAAAGACTTCGGTCTCCGGGCGCAGCGCGGCGAGCGCGCGCACGAAGACTTCGGCATCGGCAAAACGCCCCTCGATCAGCAGGCGCTGCTTCGAGCCGATGAGGTCGAGCGCGGTATCGGCGACCATCGCCGCATAAAGACAGACGCCCGCGCGCCGCGCATACCAGGTGCCGGCCCATTCCTCGGGGCGGTTCACCCATTCGGCCTTGCCGTGCGGGAAGGGCCCGAAACCGGGGGCGAGCGTGGGCAGCATCATCGTGCCGCGTTCCAGCAGCGCAGGCACCGCTTCGAGCAGTTTGGGCTGGTCGGGGCGGATGTCGACCCGGCGGGTGTCGATCTGGATCACGCTCTCGATCTCGCGCCCGCCCATGAAGCGCGCGGAGGGCACCGGCCAGCCATAGGCGTCGACATTGACGAGGGTGTCGCGCGCCTCGGGCAAGGCGGACAGCGACACCGTCTCGGCGGCCAGCCGCATGGCGATGAACCAGGTGCCGGTGGAAAGGATCGTCGCTTCCTGCCGGGCGATCTCGGCAAAACCGCGCGCGGCGAGCAGGGCCGCGTTCGAATCGTGCAGGCCCGCCAGCACTTTGGCATTGGCGGGAAGCCCGGTCTCGGCGGCGAGCTCGGGGCGCAGGGTGCCGACCACGTCGCTGGCCTTGGCGAGCGGGGCAAAGCGCTCCGCCCAGCCGAGCCGCTCGGCCATCGGCGAGAAGCGGGCATCCGCCGGGCACCACAGGTCGGTGTGGCAGCCCAGGCTGGTCACTTCGCTGGCAAGCGCGCCGGAGAGGAACCAGGCCCAGTATTGCGCCCAGGGGACCAGCGCCGCGCGTTCCATCGCCTCGGGATGGCGCCGGGCCATCCAGTAGACCTGCGCGCCGAGGTTGAGGCCGTCGGGCAGGGCGGGCGATCCGGTCAGCACGAATCGGTCGCGCTCCTTGCGGTAGGCGGCCATGACCTCTGCGGGCAGCGGCTGTTCGTAGTCGAGCGGGGGGAACAGCAGGCCCTCTTCGCCAAGCGCGGCAAAGCCCGCGCCGTGGGCGACCGGGATCAGCGCTTCCACCGGATGACCCGCCCAGCCGCGCAGCGTCGCGCGCAGCCATTGGCCGATTCCCGCGGCATCGAGGCAGCGCACGCCGTCCACTTCGCACGGCACGTTGGGGCGGACCTGGCGGTCGATCATGCGCCCGCCCTTGGTCCACAGCGTCAGTTTGCTGAGGGTCTTGCCGATATCGACGACAATATAGGTGCCGCTTCCTGCCATTCGCTCTGCCCATTTTTCACCATGCGTGAACATGGTGTTGTTTGATTGGATTTGATCGTTTAGTATCGAATCAGATTGAACCTGAAAAGAGGTTTCGTTAGAGGATGCCCATGGACACGATTGCCCCTGCCAAACCGGCGGCCCAGAGCGCCGCGCTTCCCTTCTCGGTCCCCGCCAGCCGCTGGGACGACTCGGTTGCCGCCACGCTTTCTCCCCCCGAATTGCTGCTGTACCGTTCGAACCTGCTGGGTTCGGACCTCACCGTCACCAATTTCGGCGGCGGCAATACGTCCGCCAAGCTGGAAGAGATCGACCCGCTGACCGGCGAGGCGGTGGAAGTGCTGTGGGTGAAGGGTTCGGGCGGCGACATCGGTTCGATGAAGCTGGACGGTTTCGCCACGCTCTACCAGCACAAGCTGCTCGGCCTTGAGAACCACTACAACGGCCCTGAAGACGACGACAAGATGGTCGGCTTCCTGCCGCACTGCACGTTCAACCTGAACGGCCGTGCCGCCTCGATCGACACGCCGCTGCACTCGCTGCTGCCCTTCGCGCATGTCGATCACGTCCACCCCGATGCGATCATCGCGCTGGCTGCCAGCTCGGGCGGCGAGGCGGCGACGAAGGAAATCTGGGGCGGCAAGATCGGCTGGCTCGGCTGGAAGCGCCCCGGCTACACGCTGGGCGTGATGCTGCGCGACTATGTGGCGGCCAACCCCGGCGTGGAGGGCGTCATGCTCGCCGGCCATGGCATCATCTGCTGGGCGGACAGCGCCAAGTCCTGTTACGAACATACCGTAGAGCTGATCGCCGATGCGGCGAACTACCTCAACGCGAAGCTTTCCGAAAAACCTGCTTTCGGTGGTGCGGTCCATTCCTCCTCCTCGGACCGCGCAGCCCTTGCTGCCGACCTTATGCCCCGCCTGCGTGGTCAGATGACCGGGGCGCGGCGTAAGGTCGGCCATTTTTCGGACGATGCCGAAGCGCTGGAATTCGTGAACTCGGCCGAGTTCGAGCGCCTTGCCGCGCTGGGCACCTCGTGCCCCGATCACTTCCTGCGCACCAAGATCGCTCCCCTGACGCTCGATCCCGCGCGCCTTCGGGACGATGCCTACCTCGCGCAGAAAATCGCCGATTATCGCGCCATGTACGCAGCCTATTACGAGCGCTGCAAGCGTCCCAACTCGCCCGCGATGCGCGATGCCAACCCGGTGGTCGTGCTGGTCCCCGGCGTCGGCCGCATCACGTTCGCCACCGACAAGACCACCGCGCGTCTTGCCGGGGAATTCTACGGCAACGCCATCAATGTGATGCGCGGCGCCGAGGCGATCGGCGACTATATCGCGCTCGACGAGCAGGAAGCGTTCGACATCGAATACTGGCTGCTTGAGGAAGCCAAGCTCCAGCGCATGCCCGCGCCCAAGCCTCTGGTTGGCCGCGTGGCGCTTGTCACCGGCGGTGCAGGCGGCATCGGCGCCGCCACCGCCGCGCGCCTGATGGCGGACGGCGCCTGCGTGCTGCTGGCCGATCGCGATGCGAATGCCGTCGAGGAAGTCCGCGCCGGGTTCGCGAAACAGTTCGGCAAGGACGTGGTCCGCGCCGCCGTTTGCGACGTGACCGACGAGGCGCAAGTCTCCGAAGCCTTTGCCGTCGCGGCGCGGGAATTCGGCGGGCTCGACATCCTTGTCGCCAATGCCGGTATTGCTTCCTCGGCCCCGATCGAGGAAACCACGATCGAACTGTGGAACCGCAATTACGACGTGCTGGCGCAGGGCTACTTCCTCACCAGCCGCGCCGCATGGCCGCTGCTGAAGGGGATGAAGGAGCAGGGCGGCACTTCGGTGGTGTTCATCGGTTCGAAGAACGGCGTGGCGGCGGCCACCAACGCCTCGGCCTATGCTTCCGCCAAGGCGGCGGCGAACCACCTTGCGCGCTGCCTGGCGCTGGAAGGCGCGCCCCACGGCATCCGCGTCAACGTCGTCAATCCCGATGCGGTCATCAAGGGCAGCAAGATCTGGGACGGCGACTGGCGCAAGGAACGCGCGGGCGCCCACGGGATCGATACCGGCAAGGAACTGGAAGAGCACTACCGCAACCGCTCCATGTTGAAGCGCGACGTGCTGCCGTCCGACATTGCCGAGGCCGTGTATTTCCTCGCGGGCGACCAGTCGGCGAAATCCACCGGCAACATGATCAATGTCGATGCGGGTAACGCACAGGCCTTCACGCGCTGATAAGAGATGATTTCGGGGAACGCGCGAACCGGCGCGGTCCCCGAACGGGCAAGAGGATACGAAAATGAGCAGACTGCCGATTTCCGAAGAGCTGATCGCC
Organism: Novosphingobium sp. KA1; assembly: GCF_017309955.1. Lineage (NCBI taxonomy): Bacteria > Pseudomonadati > Pseudomonadota > Alphaproteobacteria > Sphingomonadales > Sphingomonadaceae > Novosphingobium > Novosphingobium sp. KA1. Next base: position 2,348,809 of record NZ_CP021247.1, read on the forward strand.
GAAGCCAACGCCCGCGCGGCGGATGCGCTGGAGGACGAATATGCCTCGCTCGGCCGCAAGCTGGAGCGTTCGGGCATCGCCATCGATGCGATCAAGGACAAGGTCGCCGGTTTCTCGGTCGCGGTGCCTTCGTGGGGCGCGGGCCGGGGCGGCACCCGTTTCGCCAAGTTCCCGATCGCGGGTGAGCCGACCACCATTCACGAAAAGCTGGAAGACTGCGCCGTCATCAACCAGCTTTCGCGCCTGACCCCGCGCGTCTCGCCGCACTTCCCGTGGGACAAGGTGAGCGACTACAAGGCGCTGCGCGAGGAAGCCGCCAGCCTTGGCCTCGGCTTCGATGCGGTGAATTCCAACACCTTCCAGGACCAGAAGGACCAGGCGCACAGCTATTCCACCGGTTCGCTGTCCTCGACCATCGAAGCCACCCGCCAACAGGCGGTGGAGCACAACATCGAATGCATCGAGATCGGCAAGCAGCTCGGTTCGACCGACCTGACGGTGTGGGTGGGTGACGGCACCAACTTCCCCGGCCAGCAGGACCTTGGCCGCAGCCTCGACCGTTATCTGGATGCCGCCGCGCAAGTCTACGCCGAGCTGCCGGACGACTGGCGGATGCTGCTGGAACACAAGATGTTCGAACCGGCGTTCTACTCCACCGTCATCAGCGACTGGGGTTCCTCGATCCTCGCCGCGCAGGAACTGGGCCACAAGGCCAAGTGCCTGGTCGATCTTGGCCACCATGCGCCGAACGTGAACATCGAGCAGATCGTGGCCCGCCTCCACCGCTTCGGCAAGCTGGGCGGCTTCCACTTCAACGACAGCAAGTACGGCGACGACGACCTCGATTCGGGCTCGATCAACCCGCACCAGCTGTTCCTCGTGTTCAACGAACTGGTCGAGGCGGAACTCGCCCCGCGTGACGGTTTCAAGCCGAGCTACATGATCGACCAGTCGCACAACGTCACCGACCCGATCGAGTCCATGCTCTCCTCCGCCGAGGCCATCGGCTCGTGCTATGCCAAGGCGCTGCTGGTCGACCGCGAGGCGCTGCATCTGGCGCAGGAAGCCAACGACACGATGATGGCCTTTCAGGCGCTGCGCCGCGCCTACAACGTCGATGTCAGCCCGATCCTTGCCATGGCGCGCGTGGAAGCGGGCGGCGCGGCGGACGTGCTGGGCGTCTACCGCGAAAGCCGCTGGCGCGACCGCAAGGCGCAGGAGCGCAAGGCTGTGGGCCTCGGCGCCGGGATCGTCTGATCCGCCGCGATACCTGAACTGCCGCCGGGAAGGGCAACAGCCCTCCCGGCATCGCCGCTGCGCGAAAAAGCTACAACCCATTGGATCCGGGAGGGATTATGCCGATCCATTCGCTGCGCACGTTGCTTTGCGTCGCCACCGCACTCGTTGCCGTTCCCGCCGTCGCGCAGGAGCAGGCGGCCGCTCCCGCTGCCTCGGACACGTCTGCCGCCCCGCTGGAAGAGCAGTTCCGCGATCCGCCCAATTCCGCCCGTCCGCGCGTCTGGTGGCACTGGATGAACGGCAACGTGTCCAAGGACGGCATCGCCAAGGACATGGCGTGGATGAAGCGCGTCGGCATCGGCGGCCTCCAGAACTTCGACGCCAATCTCCAGACCCCGCAAGTGGTCGATCACCGCCTCGTCTACATGACGCCCGAGTGGAAGGACGCCTTCCGCTTTGCCGCGCATGAGGCGGACCGGCAGGGGCTGGAACTCGCCATCGCCTCCTCGCCCGGCTGGTCGGAAACCGGCGGTCCCTGGGTGCAGCCGCAGGACGGCCTCAAGAAGCTGGTCTGGTCCGAGACCGCGGTGCCTGCCGGGCAGCGCTTCTTGGGCAAGCTGACCGCGCCGCCGGTGCAGACCGGGCCGTACCAGACCCTCGCGCCCGCGCTCTCTATCGAGGAGATGATCTCCGGCCACCCCGCGCCTCCCGGCCCTTCGTATTATGGCGAGGTCGGCGTGTTCGCGTTCCCCGAGGCGATCGCGCCCGCCGCCGCCCTGCCGCGCGCGGTGGACGGTCTTGGCAATGCGCTTTCGGCAGCGGCGCTGTTCGACGCGGATCTGGCCAAGGGCGTCACGCTGGCCCGCAAGGAGGGCGAGGCACCCAGCCTGCGGCTCGACTATGCAAGGCCCGCCAAGGTCGGCTCCGCCACCGTCTTTGTTCCCGACGTGGTGATCCCCTTCGCCGGAGCCGCTTTCACCGGCGCGCTGGAATCGAGCGCGGACGGCAAGGCATGGACGCGGATCACCACGCTCACGCTGGGCGCGGTGCCGACTACCGTCAGCTTCCCCGCCGTCACCGCCGCGCATTTTCGGCTGGTGCTGGAGGCCCGCAAGCCCGACGGCGGCCTCGGCTCGCCCGCGCCGGGCATTGCCATGGGCGGGCTGTTCGACGGCGTCGGCGCGATGCTGGCGAAGAAGCCGCTGATCGTCGGCACGTTCGCGCTGGGTAGCGAGGCAAAAGTCGACCGTTTCGAGACCAAGGCCGGCTTCGTGATGAGCCGCGACTACTACGCGCTGGAAGAACCCAGGGACGGCGCCGAGGGTGTTGCGCCTGCCAGCGTCGTCGATCTCACCGGCAAGCTGAAGGCGGACGGCACGCTCGACTGGCAGGCCCCGGCGCTGCCCAAGGGCCAGTGCTGGCGGGTGCTGCGCATGGGCTATTCGCTGCTCGGCACCACCAACCACCCGGCGCCGCCCGAGGCGACCGGGCTTGAGGTGGACAAGTTCGACGGCGACGCCGTGCGCCGCTATCTCGATCACTATATCGGCATGTACAAGGACGCCGCCGGGCCGGACATGATCGGCAAGCGCGGCGTGCGCGCGCTGCTGACCGACTCGATCGAGGTGGGCGAGGCGAACTGGACGCCGAAGATGCTGGAGCAGTTCCAGCGCCTGCGCGGCTATGACGCGCGGCCGTGGTTGCCGACGCTGACCGGCGTGCTGGTCGGCACCCGTGCGCAATCGGACAAGTTCCTCTACGACTACCGCCGCACGCTGGCCGACCTGCTGGCGAGCGAGCACTATGGCACCGTCGCCAAGGTCGCGCACGAAAACGGGCTGAAGCTTTACGGCGAGGCGCTGGAAGACAAGCGGCCGATGCTGGGCGACGACATGACCATGCGCAGCCATACGGACATTCCGATGGCCGCCATGTGGACCTTCCGCGAGGAAGGCCCGCGCCAGACCCTGATCGCCGACATGAAGGGCGCGGCCTCGGTGGCGCACCTCTACGGCCAGAACCTCGTCGCGGCGGAATCGATGACCGCCTCGATGTCGCCCTGGGCCTTCGCGCCCAAGGACCTCAAGCGCTTCATCGACATGGAGTTCGTCAACGGCGTCAACCGCCCGGTGGTCCACACCTCGGTCCATGTGCCGGTGGACGACAAGAAGCCGGGCCTCTCGCTGTTCATCTTCGGCCAGTATTTCAACCGGATGGAAAGCTGGGGCGAGATGGCCAGGCCCTGGGTGGACTATATTGCGCGCTCCTCGCTGCTGCTGCAGGCGGGGCGGAACCTGGCCGATGTGGCCTATTTCTACGGCGAGGAAGCGCCGCTGACCGGGCTCTACGGGGACAAGCCGGTGGCCGATGCGCCGGTGTCGCACGCCTATGATTTCCTGAGCTACGACGCGCTGACCGGCTTGCTGTCGAACGACGGCAGCGAAGTCGTGGCGCCGAGCGGCGCGCGTTACCGGGCGATCTACTTAGGCGGTTCCTCGCAGCGCATGACGCTGGGGGCGCTCAGGAAGCTGGCGGCGCTGGTCGAAGGCGGCGCGACGGTGATCGGTAATGCGCCGGTTTCCACACCCAGCATGATGGGCGCGCAGGACGCCGAGTGGTCGGCGCTGGTGGCCAAGCTCTGGCCGGGCAGTGGGGACGCCGCTGTCGGCAAGGGCCGGGTGGTCGCGGGCAAGGACGTCGAAAGCGCGCTGGCGAGCATCGGCGTCGCCCCGGACTTCCGTTTCACGGGCGCGCAGGCGGGGGCGAAGATCCCCTTCGTCCACCGCCGCGACGGGCAGGGCGAGATCTACTATCTCTCCAACCCGCAAGGCCCGCAGACCATCGCGGCGCACTTCCGCGTGACCGGCAAGGTGCCCGAACTCTGGCACCCGGAAACCGGAACCAGCGAGCCGGTCAGCTACCGCATCGAGAACGGCGAGACGGTGGTGCCGCTCTCGCTGGTGGCGGACGATGCCGTCTTTGTGGTGTTCCGCAAGGCCGCCAGGTCGCAGGCCCTGACGCTGCCCGCAAAGCCGGTGCAGGTGCTCGCCTCGCTCGACGACGGCTGGTCGGTACGCTTCCAGGCGAATCGCGGCGCGCCGGAATCGGTGCAGATGGCGAAGCTGGCGCCGCTGAACGAAAGCGGCGATGCGGGCGTGAAGTATTTCTCCGGCGAGGCGACCTATGCGCGCAGCTTCACGCTGCCCAGGGGCGCCAGGGCGGGGCAGCCGCTGTGGCTCGATCTCGGGCAGGTGGGTGATCTCGCCGAAGTGCGGGTGAACGGCCAGCTGGTCGGCGCGGTCTGGCATGCGCCCTACCGCCTCGATATCGGCAAGGCGGTGAAGAAGGGGGCCAACACCATCGAGGTGAAGGTGGCGGATCTCTGGGTGAACCGCCTCGTCGGTGACGCCCAGCCGGGCGCCAAGCCGATCACCTGGACCGCGATGCCGACCTACCGCGCCGACGCGCCGCTAAGGCCCGCCGGGCTGATCGGGCCGGTGGTGCTGGAAGGCGGGAAGTAGACCCGGCAGACGGCTCCTGAAAACACCACGTCGCCCCCGCGCAGGCGGGGACGACGTGTTTTTGTTTTAAGCTATTGGTTGATCTTTGAGGTATCACTCAACCTGAGCCTCAACCCGAAACCTGCGCCGCGCGCTGCGCCGCCTGCGCCACGCTGAAGGTGGAGCCCTCCGCCAGCACGGTACATCCCGCCGCCGCCAGCACATCGCGCACCCGGTCATGCGCGCGGGCGAGGATCACCTGTTTGCCCGCCTTCTCCAGCCCTTGGGTGAACTCGGCGACGACCTCGATGGCGGTGCTGTCGAGGTCGTTGCTCTCCTCGAGGCTGAGCACAACCACCCGCGCATCGCTGGCCCGCGCGCGGCGGGCGATCGCGCCCAGCGCCGTCTCGGCATTGGCGAAGACCAGCTGGCCGTTGGGGCGGAAAATCGCGACGCCCGGCAGCCGGTGCGCCTGCGGATGGCGTTTCAGGTCGACGAATTCATGCCCGTCCCCCAGTTGCCCCAGTTCGCTGATCGACGGGTTCGCCAGTTCGTAGAGCATGTGCAGCACCGACAGCGCCACCGCCAGCAACATGCCGTTGAGCACGCCCAGGGTCAGCACGCCGAGGACAGCCGCCAGCGCGATCCCGTGATCGCGGCGGATGCGAACGAGATGCAGCAGCGGCCCCGGCGACAGTGCGTGGGTCAGTGCGGCGATGACGATGGCCGCCAGCATCGGCTGGGGAATGCGCGCGATCCAGCCGGAAGCGAACAGGGCCATCGCCAGCAGCGCAAGGCTGGCCGTCGTCGCCGCCCAGCGGCTCGATGCGCCCGCCGCCTCGTTGGCGGAGCCGGCCGAGAAACCCGCCCCCACCGGCATGCCCTGCACCAGCGCGGAGGCGAGGTTGGCGGTGCCGATGGCGGCGAGTTCGCGGTTGGCCGATAGCGTGTCGCCGTGGCGCAGGGCGAGCGTGCGCATGGTGCCCCAGCTTTCGGCAAACAGGATCAACGCGATCGGCGCCGCCAGTTGGGCAAGGCGCGAGAGCCGCGTGGTCGAGAACGGCCAGGCGCTGTCCGGCCAGCCGAGATCGACCGGCCCTGCAATGGCGATGCCATGCGCGGGCAGGTCCACCGCCGCCCCCAGTGCCACGGCAACTGCGAGCACGATCAGCGCGCCGGGAATCTGCGGCATCCGGCGCAGCGCCAGCAGCACCGCCAGGGTCGTGAGGCCGAGCAGGCAACTGGGCAGGTGCCACTGCATGACCCGCTCGGCGAGCCCCGCGAGAACCGTGAAGATCGTGCCCGAGGGCACCGAAATCCCCGCCACGGCGGGCAATTGCCGCACGATAATGGTGATCGCCAGACCAAACGCGAACCCGCGCAGCACCGGGCGCGAGACAAAGCTGGCGAGGCTGCCCAGCCGCAGCAGCGACAGTAGCAGGAAGATCAGCCCGGTCATCCCCACCAGCACCGTCGCCAGCCCCTCGCGCGCGGGGCCGGTGGCGGACAGGCTGGCGAGCGTCGCGGCCAGGATGGCAGCGGCGGACGAGGTGGGCGAGACCACCGCGAAGCGGCTGCGCCCCACCAGCCCATAAGCCAGCCCCCCGGCAATCGCCGCCGCCAGCGCGCGGCCGGGGGCAAGGCCCGCGATCTCGGCATAGGCGACGCTTTCCGGCAGGATCAGCCCGGCCATGGCCAGCCCGGTCAGCCCATCGCGCGGGCCATCGCGCCAGACGGGTTTGCTCATCCTGATGTCGGGCCTTTCGTCGCGAGCGATCATGCCTCTGCCGTATGGCCGTGGGTGGATTTGTCCAGATGCGGGCGGTGCCCGGTCATCCGGAGGTAGAAGCGGGAGAAGTACGAGGGGTCCGAGAAACCCAGTTCGTTGGACACCTGCACGACGCTGGCATTGGCAAAGCACAGCAGCCGCTGCGCCTCCAGCGCCAGCCGGGCGTGGAGCATGTCCTGCGGCGTGCAGTCCAGCCGCGCGCGGGTGAGGCGGGTGAGGGTACGCGTGGTCATGCCCAGCCGCTCGGCATACCAGCCCAGCGGCAACTGGTCGCGAAAGTGCAGTTCGACCAGATGGCGCAAGTGCGAGATGCGCTGGTCGCCGCTGGCATTGTCGGCTGCTTCTTCCTCGGGCAGCAGCGAGCGCATCAGCGCTTCCGCCATCGACAGGAACAGGGCATTGGGCCGCCGCCAGTCCTGCGCCATGGCCAGCATTTCGGCGCAGAGGAATTCGACCCGTGCGAGGATTTCCACCGGCGTGGCGGCGAAGCGGCCATGGGTTGCGGCGTGGAGCAAGGGATCGCCCGCATCGCTGCGCCGCTCCGCAAAACCGCTGCTGAGCATCAGCACGTAACCCACGGTTTCCGGGCGGAAGCGGAAGCCGTGGATGCTGCCCGCGGGCACGACGATGTGGCAGGGCGCCTCCAGCGTCTCGGTCCTGTCGTCGATGGTGAGCGTGACCTGTCCCTTCGATACCAGCATGACCTGAACCCCGCGGACATGGCGGTGCGGGGCGATTTCCCAGTCATGCAAGGAACTTCGCGCCGCAATCGTCTCGATATGCCCCAGTTCCGCGAGGTTTTCGGGCATGTCCTCGCCGTAGAGGACGTAGCTGGGAATCGGGCGGGACGGGGGCATGGCAGACTCGCGGGGTGTCCTGAAAGTACCTGAACAATGGCCGTCCGGTGCATTCCGCCAGAACCGCCGCAGTGTCAATCCAGAGGCAAGAATTGCGGCGTCCCCTCATGCGGCGCGCCCGACCGGGAGAAGGATTATGCGTACCCAAGTCGCCATCATCGGCGCAGGCCCCGCCGGCCTGCTGCTCGGCCACCTGCTGCGTCAGGAGGGCATCGACTGCGTCGTGCTCGAACGCCAGACCGGGGACTACGTGCTCTCGCGCATCCGCGCCGGGGTGCTGGAGCAGGGCACCGTCGCGCTGATGGAGCGGCTCGGCCTCGATGCCCGCATGAAGGCCGAGGGCCTGCCGCACGATGGCTTCAACCTTGCCGATGGCGAGCGTCTGATCCGCATCGACATCAAGGCGCTGACCGGCAAGCAGGTGATGGTCTATGGCCAGACCGAACTGACCCGCGACCTGATGGAAGCGAGCGCGGAACGCGGCCTCGAAGTGATCTATCAGGCGGCGGATGTCGCCCTGCACGACATCGAGAGCGACGCGCCCTATGTCACCTACACCAAGGACGGCGCCGAGCACCGCATCGACGCCCGCTTCATCGCCGGCTGCGACGGTTTCCACGGCCCCTCGCGCGCGGCGATTCCGGCCAGTGTCGGCCAGACCTTCGAGCGCGTCTATCCCTTCGGCTGGCTGGGCATTCTGGCCGATGTGCCGCCGTGCAACCACGAACTGATCTACGCGCACCACGAACGCGGTTTCGCGCTCGCCTCGCAGCGCAGCCACACGCGCAGCCGCTACTACATCGACGTGCCGCTGACCGAGAAGCTGGAGGACTGGAGCGACGCGCGCATCTGGGACGAACTGGCGATCCGCCTCGGCCCCGATGCCGCCGCCCATATCACGCGCGGGCCCTCGATCGAGAAGTCGATCGCCCCGCTGCGCTCCTTCGTGTTCGAGCCGATGCGCCACGGCAGCCTGCTGCTCTGCGGCGATGCCGCGCATATCGTGCCGCCGACCGGCGCCAAGGGCCTGAACCTGGCGGCGAGCGACGTGCACTACGCCCACGAAGCGCTGACCGCCTTCTTCGGGAAGGCCGATAACGACGCGATTGCGGCCTATTCGGCCAAGGCGCTGCGCCGGGTCTGGGCCTCGGAGCGGTTCAGCTGGTCGCTGACCAAGCTGATGCACCGTTTCCCCGACGACGGCCCGTTCGAGCGCCGGATGCAACTGGCCGAACTCGACTACATCGCCTCGAGCGAACACGCGCGGCGGGTGATCGCCGAGAACTACGTGGGGCTGCCGGTTTAAGGCGGGGATTGGCCTCGTAGCCGCCAAGCTCTGAGCCTTCCCCATAACCGTCGTCGCCCCCGCGAACGCGGGGGCCCCGCTTTTCTTCTGCGAGGTTGTGCGAAGAAAGCGCGATCCCCGCCTTCGCGGGGATGACGGAAAGGAGATGGGGGAGACTTTGGCCGGCCAGGAAGCCGGGTCCACACCCGCGACGCATCAACTCTGCGAGGCTGGCGTCTCCACGACCAGCCCCTCCAGCGCCTCCGTCACCGGAAGCTGGCAGGAAAGCCGGACGCGCGGATGCTCGTCGCCGGATGCCTCGATCACCGGCCCTTCGTAGTCCCCCGGCGGCCCAAGCCGTTCGAACCATGCGGGCGTCAGATGGACGCGGCAGGTACCGCAATAGCAGTTGCCGCCGCAGACCGCCTCTATCGCCTCGATCCCCTGCGCGACGGCGTTTTCCATCAAGGACATGCCCTCGCGCGCGGTGATGTCGCGCCGGGTTCCGCCGGCGTCGATGAAGGTGATGCGCACCATCGGCGTCAGGCCGGATCGCAGGCGACCAGCGCGCCGCGCAGTTCGTAGCCCTGGATGAAGCCGTTCCAGAGGATCGTCGGCTCCGCCACCAGGCGGATGCCGGGCAGGCGCAGCATGCGGTCGAGGAAGATGCGGGTCTCGTGCAGCGCCACCTGGGCGCCGGGGCAGCGGTGCGGGCCGTCGCCGAAGCTCATGTAGGGCCCGGCGACTTTCATGCGCTTTGCCCGGTCGGGATCGAGCCGGAAGGGGCAGGGGCCGGTGATCGCCTCGTCGACATTGGCCTCGCGGATCGAGACGCAGACCACTTCGCCTTGCGCCATCAGCCCCGGCTGGTCCTCCACGGCGCGGCGGTGGAGCATCGAGGCGACCGGCTCCAGCCGCAGGATTTCCTCGAGGATGGCGGACTGGCCCGCTTTGTCGCCGGCGAGGAAACGTGCGCGCAAGGGGGCGCTGGTGAACAGGTGCCAGGCGGCCATGACGATGAATTCGCGCGTCGTCATCATGCCCGCGCCGCCGTAGCTCAGACACTCCATGATCATGCCCTTGCGCGAGTAATTCTCGCCGACCATGAACGAGATCACGTCCTCGCGCGGCTGTCTGCGGCGCGCGGCGATCGCCGGGGCGAGGTCCTTGCGGTAGAACCGGCCGACGCGCAGCAGCATCCGGGCGTTGAAGATCAGGTTGCCCAGCCAGCCCGGCCTGCGGACCAGCGAACTGTCCAGCACCGCCTTCACCCGGCGGGCGAGGGCGCGGTTGCTGTCGCTGTTCGTCAGGCCGACGATCTCGGCGGTGACGTCCACCGCCATCTGGAAGCTCAGTTCGTCGAGCGGCAGCGGCTTGCCTTCGCGCAGGCGCGCGACCAGTTCGTCCATCGTGCGCTGCATAACCGCGTGATGGCGGGTGACGATGGTGCGGGGCGCGAACAGCCCGGCCACCGCGGCGCGGCGCCTGCGGTGGGCCTCGCCGTCGAGGAAAAAGAACGAGACCTCGTCCGGGTTGGAGAGATCGGTGGCCTCGGCATGGGCGCCGGCCTGGCGGACCTTGGGCGAGCGCAGCACCTCGCGGCCCATGGCGAAGCGGCCGATCACGCGCGAACCGGCCTGCGGGGCAAGATGGGCCTCGGCGATGCGCGCGCTCTTGCGGTCGTCCGGTTCCTGCATGCGTGCGGCGGTCATGGCCATGCTCCTTTCGACAACCCAGCCTCTTCCCGTGCGTTCCGGTTCCTGAGGACCGAACGTCATCGAGGTTATGATATTCAATGGATCGTATCTTGGCCAGCGGCATCTGGCGGCGCGGCGGGGCGGTGGGGGCTTCGGGCTTGACCCCACCGGCGCTACGTTTTTGTCCCCGGCGGCAAGGACTTCGTTCAACAACTTGGGCTCTTCGCATGCGCACCATGATTGCCTCTGCGGACTTTGCTGCTATCGCTGCCCGCGTGCGATACGACGATGCCTTTAATTGGAAGCGACTGCCGCTGGCGGCGGTACTGGCCTGCTCCGCGGCCTTTTCGCTGGCGGCCTGCACCGGGCAGGAGCGCCCCGCTGCGCCGTTGCCGCAGCCGCCTGCGCCCACGGTGGAGGCGCCGGTGGATGGCGACTGGTGGAAGCAGGCCGGCGATCCGCTGCTGGCGGACCTGGTGGCGCGCGGCATTGCCGCCGACCACGAACTTGCCTGCCGGGCGGCCCGGCTTGCCGTGCAGGCCGAGGCGGACGCTTCGGCCGAGCGGCGCCTGTCGGGCCGGATGCGCAAGCTGGTCGGCACCGACCAGGGCCTGTCGCGCGCCGCTGCCCTGCGCGCCGATCAATATGCCTATGCCCAGGCCCGCGCGGCGCGCGCGGCGGCGGTGGCGCTGGCTTATGTCGAGGTGCGGCGGCTGCAGAACGTGCTGGTCCTGCGCACCGAGCGGCTCGACCAGTTCCGCGACAATGCCGCCATCGCCGAATTCCGCCGCCAGGCCGGGCTGGTCACCGCGATCGACGGCGGCATCGGCAGCAGCATGGCCGGCGTCGCCGATGCCGACCTGGCCGCGACCCGCGCGCGCTTCGAGCGTGCACGCATGGAACTGGCGCGGATGGCGGACATGGATGATGCCGCGCTGCTGACGGCGCTGGGCGAGAGCGGCGATGTGTCCGATCTCGGCCGCGATCCGCCGGGGCCTGCGGACGAGGGACCGCTGCACCGCGCCGACCTGCTGGCGCTGCGTTACCGGCTGCTCTCCCGGATCGAGCATGAGAAGATGACCCAGGCCGACATCGACAAGGCCGAGGCCGAGAGCCGGCTGGGAGAGGGCGATCCCGCGACCCCGCCGCTGCTGCGCGACGGGCTGGACGAACTCGGCAAGGCCGAGGCCGAGGCCCGCGCCGAGATCGCCGCCACGCGGCAGGCGCTGGTCCTGCTCGATGCGCGCGAACAGGCGCTTGGCCAGAGCGGCGAGCGGTCGCGCCGTGCGGTGCAGGATGCCCGCGCCGCCTACCGCGCGGGCATGGGCGATTTCGCGACGCTTTACGTCGCCGAAGCCTCGGCGCTGTCGGTCGAGGAAGCGCGGCTGGGCCTGCGGGCCGAGCGGGCGGCGGGCATGATCCGCCTGCACCTCCAGCGCGGCGACGGCTGGTCGGCGGCGGACCTCTCGCCGCAAGTGGGAGTCGCTGCCTGTGACTGAGGCCGACCACGCCAATCTCGACAGTTTCCTGGGGTTCGGTGCCCGCCGCGGGCGCACGCACCTGCTGCGGCTGGCGCTGCTGGCGGCGGCGGTGGTGGCGCTGCTGATGCTGCTGGTCCGGTTCCTCGGCGGCAGCGACCTGCCGTATTACACCGCGCTGGTCGAACAGGGCACGATCACGCCGCTGGTCTCCGAGCGCGGCACCGTGCACGGCAGCGGCGAAGTGGCTCTGGCCGCCGCGCTCGACGGCACCGTCACGGCCGAGGGCGTGGCTGCGGGCGGCAAGGTCGCGAAGGGTCAGGTCCTTGCCGCCATCGATGCCGAGCCGCTGCGCAGCACCCTTGCGGCCGACCGCGCGCTGGTCACCGCCGCCGAGGCCGACCTTGCCGCCGCCCGCACGGCGCGCGACGAGGCCACCGGCAAGCTGGCGCGGTTCGAGGACGTCTGGCGCCGCTCCGGCCACCGGGTTCCGGCGATCAACGAACTGGAAGGCGCGCGCGCCGAAGCCGACCGCGCCGGGCGCGCGGTGTCCGCCGCCGAGGCCCGGCTCGCCGCCGCCCGCAGCAGCCTTCAGGCCGATAGCGAGAAGCTGGCCGCCGCCGTCGTGCGCGCGCCTTTTGCGGGCTACGTGGTGGAACGCAGTATCCGCACCGGCCAGCGCGTGCGCATGGGCATGAAGCTGTTCACGCTGGCCGCCAGCGACGAGACGCTGGAAATCGAGATCCCGCTGGCCCGCACGGGCAATGCGGTGCTGGAAGCGGGCACGGCGGCGCAAGTGCGGCTCGATGCCTTGCCCGACGCGGTGCAGCCGGCGACGCTCGCCCGCATCCTCACCGACCGCGCCGATGCCCCGGGCTCGCGCCGCGCCGTGTTCACGCTGGAGAAGCCGGCCGAGGCGATCCGCCCCGGCATGGCCGCCACGGTCGAACTGCCCTTGCCGCAGCGCAGCAACGTGCTCCTCGTGCCCGACGCCGCGCTGACTTTCGAGCCCGGCAACAGGGCCTCGCCCTCCACCGGGCGCAGCCAGCCGCGCATCTATCTCGTCTCGGGCGACGGCGAGCCGCGCCGGGTCTATGTGACTGTCGGCGCGGGTGACGGCAAACGCACCGAAGTCTTCGCCAGCGACCTCAAGCCGGGGGTTGAGGTCATTGTCGGCTGGCGCAACCAGCCGGCCCAACCTTAAGTCGGGGCCCTAAGTCGGCGCCATAAGCCTGCAGGCGTGATGTCCGCCCGGCAGGCCCTTGCAGAAGGATCCTTTTGACGCACTGCAGCGAAACTTTGCGCTCGCCGGTGCGTTTGACGCTCATGACCCGAAGTACAGTGAGGCAGGCAGGCTCGAAGACGAGCCGCCCGGTCGCCCCGGCGTCGCTTGGCCGACGCCAATTTTCAGCCCTGCTGGCCTCGTTTGCCGGACTAGCGGCGTTTCCGCAGCTTGCGCAGGCGGCAGCGCGGGGGAGCGGCGCCACTGGGGTCGGGGCCGGGTTCGGCCCCGCTGCGCCGTTTTCGTGGGACACGCTGGTGCGCGCGGCCCAGGCGCTGGCGGCGCGGCCTTATGTCCAGCCGCCGGTCTCCGCCCATGCGGCGGCCGATTTCGAGGCGGCGGTCAAGCTGACCTACGGCGATGCCAAAAGCGTGGCGGGTGACGTGCGGCTGTTCCCGGCGACCCGGGGCACCTCGCCGCAGGCCGTGAAGATCCACCTCGTGGAGAACGGCAGCGCGCGCGAACTGACCGACACGCGCGGCTTCTTCGTGGGCGGCAGCCGCGCCGATCCGGCGGGTTTCCGGGTCATGACCGCCGACCATCGCTCGGACTGGCTGGCCTTCCAGGGCGCCTCCTATTTCCGCACGTCGGGCGCGCGCGACCAGTACGGCCTTTCGGCGCGCGGCATCGCCGTCGACACCGCGATGCCGCACCCGGAGGAATTTCCCGCCTTCACCGAATTCTGGATCGAGCATGTCGGCACCGACCATGTGCGCATCCATGCCCTGCTCGACGGACCGAGCGTGACCGGGGCCTATGCCTTCGACTGCCTGCGCGGAGAGGCGGCGATCACCCAGGACGTGCGCGCCAGCCTGTTCCTGCGCCGCGATGTCGCGCGGCTGGGGCTCGCGCCGATCACCAGCATGTTCTGGTACGACCAGTCCGATCCCGCCAAGCGGAACGACTGGCGCCCGGAAATCCACGATTCCGACGGTCTGGCGATCCATGCGGGCTCGGGCGAGCGGATCTGGGTGCCGCTCGCCAATCCGCAGCGCACCCGCACCAATGCCCTGCGCGCCGACGGGGTGAAGGGGTTCGGCCTGCTCCAGCGCGACCAGAGTTTCGACCACTATCAGGATGACGGCGCCTTCTACGACAAGCGCCCCTCGCTCTGGGTCGAGCCGCAGGGCGACTGGGGCAAGGGCGCGGTCATGCTCTACCAGATGAGCACCGATACCGAGACGATCGACAACATCGCCGCCTTCTGGCTCTCGGACGAGCCGGCCCGCGCCGGGCAGCGCCGCGATCTTGCCTACCGGCTGAGCTGGACCAGCAAGGAGCCCGGAGGGACGGCGGCGGCGCGCTGCGTGGACAGCTGGCAGGGCCAGTCGGGGCGGCCGGGGGTCAAGGCGGCCGAAAAGGATGCGCGCAAGTTCGTGTTCGATTTCGAGGGCGAGGCGCTGCAGGGCCTTACCCGCCAGAGCGGCGTCACCGCCGAGACGGGCCTTCCCGCGCAGGCGGTGGTGGACCTTGCGGTCTATCCCGTAGTCGGCACGCCGAACCGCTGGCGGGTGGTGCTGGACCTGCGTCCCGCCGCCATGCCGTCGCCGGACATTCGCCTGTTCCTCGCGCGCGGCGGCGCCGCACTCAGTGAAACCGTGATACAGAGCCTCGAGCCATGAACGCCCCGCCCCATGCGCCCGCCAATGCGGCGATGAGCCCGCTGCCGCCCGAGGCGCCGCTGGCGATGCCGGTCCAGGACCTCCACGGCATCGCCCCCGGCTCGATCGCGGTGCGCACCAGCCCGCACGGCATGCAGGTCAAGCGCCTGCTGCTGCTGGCCGTCACCGCGGTGATCGCGCTGGCGGCCTCGAGCGAGGTGCGTTTCGCCTTGTCGCGCGACGGGCTGAGCGTGCTCGACATCGTGCTGCTGCTGTTCTTCGTGCCGCTGTTCGCGTGGATCGCCTTCGGTTTTGTCACCTCCTCGATCGGCTTCCTCCAGCTCATCACCGGCAAGCACCCCGGCTTTACCGCGGTGCCGAGCCCCGCCTCGTCGCTGCGCCATCGCACCGCGGTGCTGATGCCGGTCTACAACGAGAGCGTGGAGGCCACCTTCGGGCGCGTGCGCGCCATGGCCGCCTCCATTGCCGCTTCGGGCGGCGCGGGGTGGATCGACTTCTTCGTGCTCAGCGATTCCAGCGCCTTCCACGGCAAGCGCGAGGAAGCCGCCTGGCGCGAAGTGGCCGCCGAAGCGCCGATCAACGTCTATTACCGCCGCCGCGAGCAGAACATCGCGCGCAAGCCAGGCAACATTGCCGAATGGGTGCAGCGCTTCGGCGCGGCCTACGAGAACATGCTGATCCTCGACGCGGACTCGCTGATGAGCGGCGATGCCATCATCGGCATGGCGGCGATCATGGAGGAGCGTCCCTCCATCGGCCTGCTCCAGACGGTGCCGATGATCATCAATGCGCAGACGCTGTTCCAGCGCTGGATGCGCTTCGCCAGCGAGGCTTACGGGCCGATCGCGTCGGCCGGGCTGCTCTGGTGGTCGGGCGCGGAGGCGAACTTCTGGGGCCACAACGCGATCGTGCGCACGCGCGCCTTCGCCGAGTCCTGCGGTCTTCCCGAGCTTCCCGGCAAGCCGCCGTTCGGCGGGCATATCCTCAGCCACGACATGTTCGAATCCGCCCTGCTGCGGCGCCGGGGCTGGGCCGTCCACATGGTGATGATCGACGGCAGCTACGAGGAATTCCCGCCCACCATCGTCGATCACGCGATCCGCGACCGGCGCTGGATGCAGGGCAATCTCCAGCACTTGCGCCTGATCGACGCATCGGGCCTGCACTGGACCAGCCGCCTGCACCTGCTGATCGGCGCCTCGGCCTATCTGACCTCGCCCGGCTGGCTCCTGCTGCTGGTCACCGCCATCGTCCAGGCGGCCATGGCGCAGGGCGGCCAGGGCTTTGCGGGCGCGGCGCCGCCGAGCGTGCTGTGGCTGACCGTGCTGCTGCTGTTCGGCCCCAAGGCGATGGGCACGATCTGGGTCATGGCCGACAGGACCCGCCGCCGTGCCTTCGGCGGCTGGGGCGGCGTGCTGCGCTCGGTCGCGCTGGAAGTGCCGCTGGCGATCCTGCTGGCGCCCGTCACCATGGTCATGCAGGTCAAGGCGCTGTTCGGCCTCGCGCTCGGCATTCCGGTGCACTGGAGTACGCAGGACCGCGACGCCCGCCGCATCGGCGTGCGCGAGGTGCTGCCGGACCTCAAGGAACACATCGCGCTCGGCCTCCTCTTCGCGGCGACCGTGTTCATCGATCCGGTGACGGCGCTGTGGCTCTCGCCGCTGACGCTGGGCCTGCTCGCCTCGCCCTGGCTGATCAGCCTGACCTCGCGGGCGACCACCGGCGCGCAGGCGGAGCAGGAGGGCTTCTTTGCTGTGCCCGCGCCGACGATCATCGCGGCGGACGAAGCGCCGCTGGTCAACGACGACGAGCCGCACGACGCGCCGCTGGCGATCGGGTGAGTTCACTCACTTCCGTCAACAAAATCCCGTCGCCCCCGCGAAGGCGGGGGCCCCGCTTCCTTTTGCCTCGCCGCGAAGAACAAGCGGGATCCCCGCCTTCGCGGGGATGACGGGGTGGTTTGGATTAGCAGCCAGTTGGCGGGCCTTGGTCAGGCACTCGCCTCCGCCAGCCGGGCAGGCAGATTGGCGCGCAAGTGCGCCACCAGCGCGCCGACTTTGGGCGAGAGATGGCGGCGCTGGGGATAGACCGCCCAGATCGGCTCTTCCTCGGGTGCAAGGTCGGTCAGCACCGGCTCCAGCCGCCCCGCCGCGACATGGTCGCCAAGGTAGAAGGCGGGTACCTGGCACAATCCCATATCCGCCAGCGCCGCCTCGACCAGCGCGGCGCCGCTGTTGCAGCGCCAGCGGCCTTGCGGGCGGAAGGTCTGGCCATCGCGGAAGTGCCACTGGCTGGCCGAGCCGACAAGGCAATCGTGGTGCTTGAGGTCGGCGATCGTCGCCGGGCGGCCGCGGTCGTGGAGATAACCGCGCGAACCCAGCGTCACCAGCGCGCGGCTGGCGATGCGGCTGGCGACGAGGCGCGAATCCTCGAGATGCCCGGTGCGGATGGCGAGGTCGTAGCCCTCGGCGATGAGGTCCACGAGCGCATTGTCGAGGTCCAGCGTCACCGAGATCGCCGGATAGGCCTGCGACAGTTCGCGCACCAGCGGCGCCACGAACTTCTCGCCCAGCGCATAGGAGCAGGTGACGCGCAGATGCCCGCGCGGCTCGCCCTGAGAGGTGATGGCGGCAATTGCCTCGTCCCGCTCCTCGATCAGGCGGCGGCAGGTCTCGAGGAAGATCTGCCCGGTTTCGGTGAGCCTGAGGGTGCGCGTCGTGCGCAGCATCAGCTGGGCCTGAAGCCGCGTTTCCAGCCGCGCCAGCGCCCGGCTCATATGCGTGACGCTGGCGCCATAGGCCTCTGCCGCCAGGGTGAAGCTGCCGTGGCGGGCGATCATCACGAATTCCTCGATCCCGTCCCACTGGCCGAGCATCATTTTCCCCATATGGTGATAATACTTTTCAGAAACGTCGCTTTATCACAGCAAGGGCCGGTCCTACAAAGCGCGCAAGCAGTTCAAGGAGCATACCCCATGAAGACCCGCGCCGCCGTTGCCTTCGAGGCGAAGAAGCCGCTCGAAATCGTCGAACTCGATCTTGAAGGCCCCAAGGCCGGCGAAGTCCTGGTCGAGATCATGGCCACCGGCATCTGCCATACCGATGCCTATACGCTCGACGGGCTCGACAGCGAGGGGATCTTCCCCAGCGTGCTCGGCCACGAAGGCGCCGGCGTGGTGCGCGAAGTGGGCGCGGGCGTCACCTCGGTGGTGCCGGGCGACCATGTGATCCCGCTCTACACCCCGGAATGCCGCCAGTGTAAGTCGTGCCTCTCGGGCAAGACCAACCTGTGCACCGCGATCCGCGCCACGCAGGGCAAGGGCCTGATGCCGGACGGCACCACGCGCTTCTCCTACAAGGGCCAGCCGATCTACCACTACATGGGCTGCTCGACCTTCTCGAACTTCACCGTGCTGCCCGAGATCGCCGTCGCCAAGATCCGTGAAGACGCGCCGTTCCAGTCCTCGTGCTACATCGGTTGCGGCGTGACCACCGGCGTCGGCGCGGTCATCAACACCGCCAAGGTGCAGGTGGGCGACAACGTCGTCATCTTCGGCCTCGGCGGCATCGGCCTCAACGTGATCCAGGGCGCGCGTCTGGCCGGGGCGAACAAGATCATCGGCGTCGACATCAACGAGACCCGCGAGGAATGGGGCCGCCGCTTCGGCATGACCGACTTCCTCAACACCAAGGGCATGAGCCGCGAGGACATCGTCGCGAAGATCGTGGCGATGACCGACGGCGGCGCCGACTACACCTTCGATGCCACCGGCAATACCGACGTGATGCGCACCGCGCTGGAAGCCTGCCACCGCGGCTGGGGCACCTCGATCATCATCGGCGTGGCCGAGGCGGGCAAGACCATCGAGACGCGCCCGTTCCAGCTCGTCACGGGGCGCAACTGGCGCGGCACCGCGTTCGGCGGCGCCAAGGGCCGTACCGACGTGCCCAAGATCGTCGACATGTACATGACCGGCAAGATCGAGATCGACCCGATGATCACCCACGTCATGGGCCTGGAAGAGATCAACACCGCCTTCGACCTGATGCACGCGGGTAAGTCGATCCGTTCGGTCGTCGTGTTCTGATGGAGACGGTCTCGGTCAACAAGGCTTTCGGCGGGGTGCAGGGTGTCTACACCCACGCCTCCGCCGAGACCGGCACTCCGATGACCTTTTCGGTCTTTGTGCCCGAGCATTCCCCGGGCACGAAGCTGCCGGTGCTATGGTATCTCTCGGGCCTGACCTGCACCCACGCCAACGTCACCGAAAAGGGCGAGTTCCGCCGCGCCTGCGCCGAGCACGGGGTGATCTTCGTGGCGCCGGACACGAGCCCGCGCGGCGATGATGTGCCGGACGACGAAGGCTACGACTTCGGCAAGGGCGCGGGTTTCTACGTCGATGCCACCGAGGCCCCGTGGAGCGCGAACTTCCGCATGCGCGCCTACATCGAGACCGAGCTGCCCGCCGTGATCGCCGAGCACTTCCCCGCCGACATGGCGCGGCAGGGCATTACCGGCCACTCGATGGGCGGCCACGGCGCGCTGACGATCGCGCTGCGTGATCCCAGCCGCTTCCGCTCGGTCAGTGCCTTTGCGCCGATCGTCTCGCCGCTCAATTGCCCCTGGGGCGAGAAGGCGCTGACCGGCTACATCGGCGCGGACAAGGCGGCATGGCGTCAATACGACGCCTGCGCGCTGATCGAGGACGGTGCCCGCCTGCCGGACCTCTTGGTGGATCAGGGCACCGCCGATGGCTTCCTTGAAGGCCAGCTCAAGACGCATCTGCTGGAAGAGGCTTGCGCCAGGGCCGGGCAGCCGGCGACGATCCGCATGCAGGAGGGGTACGACCACTCCTACTACTTCATCTCCAGCTTCATGGCCGACCATGTGGGCTGGCATGCGGAGAGGCTGAAAGCGTGAGCGCACACGAGACCATCGCCCTGATCGCGAACTACTACGACGCGTTCAACCGCCGCGACGTGGACGCCATGCTGGCGCTGCTGGCGCAAGAGGTGGTGCATGAGCCCAGCCAGGGCCAGCCGCGCCGCGGCAAGGCGGCCTTTGCCGAATTCCTTGCGCACATGAACCGCTGCTACCGCGAGCATGTGCACGAGCCGGTCGTGCTGGCCACGCCCGATGGTTCGCATGCCTCGGCCGAGTTCCGGCTGACCGGCGAATACATCGAAAGCGACGATGGACTGCCGGCGGCTTCGGGGCAGGCCTATGCCTTGCGGGTGGGGGCGTTCTTTGATGTCGATCAGGGGCTGATCGCGCGGGTATCGAACCACTACAACCTTGCCGACTGGATCGCGCAGGTCGAGCGGGGCTGAATAAGGGGATGGGCAGGGGGGGCTATGCTCCCCCTGCTGTCTCTATTCAGACGGCCCGGACCATCATCCGCGCCTCGGGGCCGTAGCCCTTGGCCGGATCGAGCAGGCCGCCGCCCAGCAGCGCAAAGCCCTGCTTTTCCCAGAACCCGTGGGCATTGCCCACCGCGATCAGCACCACGCGCTCCAGCCCGCGCGCCCTGGCCTCGTCCATCACGATCCCCACCGCCTCGCCCGCGTGGCCGCGTCCGCGCGTTGCCGCGTCCAGCGCCAGGTCGTGCAGGAAATAGCAGTCGAAAGGCTGGGCCAGCGCGGTCATCGGCATGTCCAGTACCGGGGGGCGGTTCTGCCTGCCGGGGTGCGAGATGAGGTAGCCGGACAGGTCTCCGCCGCCGCCTTCCAGCACGTGGCAACCGGCGGGATAGAGGCGCTGGCAGGCGGCAAAGACCGCGGGGTTTTCGGGATAGTCGAGGTGGACGATCTGCGCGACGTGGGCGACGGCGGCCACGTCCTCTTCGCGCATGGGGCGCCAGTGCATGCCGGTCCCGCTCCTTCGCTGGCTGATGGTCGCGGCGGGCTGGCAGGCCTTCCGCGCGGGCGCTTCGTTTACCGAGGCTCCCGCGCGGGAATCAAGTCAGAGTTCTTCGGGCCAGTAAAGCCGCATCGGGTTGGTCACCAGCAGCTTGTGCTGAAGCTCTGCCGTGGGCGCGATGCGGGGGATCATGTCGACGAGGTGGCCGTCGTCGGGCACGTTGTCCTGCATGTTCGGGTGCGGCCAGTCGGTGCCCCAGATCACGCGGTCCTGATAGTCCGCCACCAGCGGCGCCACCGCTTCGGCGAACTTGTCCCACGGGTCATTCGTGGGGTCGAGGCGGTCGGGGCAGGTGGCCTTGAACCAGATGTCGTCCCGGCTGTCGAGCAGGCTGCGGAACGCCTGCATGTCCGCGCCGTCGGGCCCCTGCGTCACGTCCGGGCGGCCCATGTGGTCGATCACGACCGGCACCGGGATCGCGGCGATGAAGGCCCGCATTTCCTCGAGGATGTCCGCCTCGAAGTAGATCACCACGTGCCAGCCTTCGGGCAGGCGGCTGGCGACTTCGAGGAACTTGTCCTTCGGCGCATCGTCGACAAGGCGCTTGAGGAAGTTGAAGCGGATGCCGCGAATGCCGCCTTCATGCAAGCGGGCAAGCTCGGCGTCCGAGATCGCCGGATCGACCACCGCCACGCCGCGTGCTTTTCCGCCGGACTTGGCGATGGCGTCCAGTGTCGCCGCATTGTCGGTGCCGTGGCAGCTCGCCTGCACGATCACATTGCGGGCGAAACCGAGGTGATCGCGCAGCGCGAACAGCATGTCCGGCCCGGCATCCTCGGGCAGGTACTTCGCCTTGGCGCTGAACGGGAACTGCGCCATCGGGCCGAAGACGTGGCAATGCGCGTCCACGGCGCCGGCGGGCGGGGTGTAGCGCGGCTTGCTCGGCGCCGCGTGCCAGGAGGTGATGCGCTCAGACATACTTGAGGCCTTCCTTCTCCAGCCGCTCGCGCATCTTGTACATGTCGAGGCCGAGCACGCCGGCGGCCAGCTTCTCGCGCTTTTCGCCTTCGTTGGCCTCGCGGGCCTGTGCTGCGGCGAGCACTTCGGCGGCCTTTTCGCGCGGCACCACGACCACGCCGTCATCGTCGGCGACGATCACGTCGCCCGGGCGCACGGCGGCATTGGCGCAGACCACCGGCACGTTGACCGAGCCGAGCGTGTTCTTGACGGTGCCCTGCGCGCAGACGGCCTTGGACCAGACCGGGAATTCCATCTCGGTGAGGTCGCGCACATCGCGCACGCCGGCGTCGATGATGAGCCCGCGGCAGCCGCGGGCGATGGCGCTGGTGGCCAGAAGATCGCCGAAGTAGCCGTCCTCGCACGGGCTGGTGGGGGCGAGCAGCAGCACGTCGCCGTCCTTCAGCTGTTCGATGGCGACGTGGACCATCCAGTTGTCGCCGGGAGCAGCGCTGATGGTGACGGCGGAGCCGGCGATGCGGGCACCGGCGTAGATCGGGCGCATGTAGCTGGCGAGCAGGCCGGTGCGGCCCTGGGCTTCGTGGACGGTGGCGACGCCGCACTTGGCGAGGCCGTCGATCACGGCTGGATCGGCGCGTTCGATGTTCTGGACGACGATGCCACTCATGATCTGCTCTCCTTCGATCTTCGGGTTCCGGCGCCGCCCGGAAGGGCCGCGCGGGGCTATAATGGTGCAGCGCTGTCTTGGGCTTCCCCGTGTTCAAGGGGAAAGAGAAACTTTGGACAGGTGATAGGATTTGGCTAATAACCCCGCCATGGATATCTGGAGTCTCAACCTTCGGCACTTGCGGGCTGTCGCGAAAATCGCGGAATTGGGCACGGTCAACGCCGCTGCCCTGGCCGTCAACCTCAGCCAGCCGGCGATAACACAGGCGTTGGCCCGGCTCGAGTCGCAGATCGGTCTGCCGCTGTTCGAACGCCGCCATGACGGCATGGCGCCGACCAGGGCCGGGGAAATTCTCGCCCCCCGCATCGATGCCGCGCTGGGCCATGTGAACAGCCCCCACGTCACCATGTCGCGCCTGCGGGCGCTGCTGGCGCTGGTGGAAACGGGCTCTTACGCCGGGGCGGGGCAGGAGACCGGGCTGTCGCTCCCCTCGATCCACCGCGCGGTCAACGACCTGTCGCTGGCGCTGCGCCGCCCGCTGGTGGTGCGCCGGGGCAAGTTCGTGATCACCACCGAGGCGGGCACCCAGCTCGCCCGCGAGTTCCGGCTCGCCAAAGTGGAGCTGGAGGCAGGCCTCTCCGAAGTCGCCGCGCTGCGCGGGGTGGAGACGCGGCATATCGCGGTGGGCGCGATGCCGCTCTCCCGCGCGCGCATCCTGCCGGCCGCCGTGGCGCGGTTCCTTGCCCGCCGACCGAACGTGAAGCTGACCATCGTGGAAGGCTCGCGCGCCGAACTGGTGGAGCCGCTGCGCGGCGGCGTGCTCGACCTGATGGTCGGCGCCCTGCGCGATCCGCTGGTGGAGCCGGACCTCGTGCAGTGCCCGCTCTTCGAGGATCGTCCCGCCGTCTACGCCCGCAAGGGGCACCCGCTGGAAGGCGCTGGTCCCTCGCCTGCGGACCTGGCGCGCTATCCTTTTACCCTGCCGCCGAAAGGCACGCCCCTGCGCGACACGTTCGAGCGCTACTTCGAGGCCAACGGCCTGCAGCATCCCGAGGTGCCGGTGGAGTCGGGCTCGGTGATGATGATCCGGCAAGTGATGATGGGCGGCGATTTCCTCACCGTGCTCTCGCCCGATCAGGTGACGGTGGAACTGGAAGCCGGCTGGCTCTGCGAACTGGCGCGCCTGCCGGAGAACTTCACTCGCCTGATCGGCATGACCACCCGTTCCTCGCTGCGCCCGACCGAAGTGCAGGCGGAGTTTATCGCCGACCTTGAGTGGGCGGCGAAACGGGTGGGGGATTAGGCGTTCGGGAGCATAAATTACGCCCAGCTTATAGCCGAAAGCCGCTTCCGATTGGCCCATTGCCTGCGGTGAGGGCAGGGTGGCGCAATGGATAGATCGATCGCCCTTATCGGGTTCGGAGAAGCCGGATCGACGTTTGCGGGAGCTGGAGACTGGTCGGCGCAGGGGCGCGCCTTCGACATTCTTCCCGCGCGCCGCGAGGTCATGGCCGAGCTTGGCATCACCGCCTGCGACAGCGCGGCCGAGGCGCTTGCGGGTGCCTCGCTGGTGCTTTCGCTGGTCACCGCGGACGCCGCGCCGCGGGTGGCCGAAGAGGTCGCCCCGCTGCTCGGCGAAGGCGCGTTGTTCTGCGACATGAACTCGGTCGCGCCGGGCACCAAGCGGGCCGCCGCCAAGGCCATCGCTGCCGGAAAGGGGCGTTACGTCGATGTCGCCGTGCTGGCGCCGGTGAACCCCGCGCGGATGAAGGTGCCGCTGCTGGTTTCCGGCCCCGATGCCGCAGCGGCGGAAAGCGCGCTGACGGCGGTGGGCTTCACCAATGTGCGTGTCGTCGGCACCGATGTCGGCCGCGCCTCGGCGATCAAGCTGGTGCGCTCGGTCATGGTCAAGGGGCTTGAGGCGCTGACCGCCGAGATGATGATGGCCGCCCATGCCGAAGGCGTGGCAGGCGAGGTGCTGGCCTCGCTCGATGCCAGCGAGAAGACCATTCCGTGGGCGCAGCGCGCCGACTACAATCTCGACCGCATGCTGGTCCACGGCCGCCGCCGCGCCGCCGAGATGGACGAGGCTGCGCAGATGCTGCGTTCGCTGGGCATTGCGCCGCGCATGACCGACAACACCGCCGTCTGGCAGCAGGCGCTGGGCGCGCTGGGCATCGCGCCGCCGCCCGAAGGATTCGAAGCCAAGCTAGCGGCGGCCATCAAGGCGGGCGTCGCGGCCGGCGTACTCAAGGGAGAGAATTGAGCATGTCGCTCATCATCGACTGTCACGGACATTATACCGTCCTGCCCAAGGCGCACGACGCCTGGCGCGAGGCCCAGATCGCCGCGTTCAAGGCCGGTGAAGAGGCGCCGCCCTACCCGGAGATCTCGGACGCCGAGATCCGCCAGACCATCGAGGACAACCAGCTTCGCCTCATCAAGGAGCGCGGCGCCGACCTTACCGTGTTCAGCCCGCGCGCCAGCGCGATGGCGCACCATGTCGGTGATCAGGCCATGTCCGAGGCCTGGGCGGTGCACTGCAACAATCTTATCGCCCGCGTGGTGAACATGTTCCCCGAGACGTTCGTGGGCGTGTGCATGCTGCCGCAGAGCCCCAAGGCGGACCTTTCCGCCTCGGTGAAGGAACTGCGCCGCTGCGTCGAGGAACTGGGCTTCATCGGCTGCAACCTCAACCCCGATCCGGGCGGCGGCCACTTCGAGCATCCGCCGCTGACCGACGAATACTGGTTCCCGATCTACGAGGCGATGTGCGAGCTGGACGTTCCGGCGATGATCCACGTTTCGGGTTCGTGCAACCCGGCGATGCATGCCACCGGCGGCTTCTACATCGCGGCGGACACCGTGGCCTTCATGCAGCTGATGCAGGGCGACCTCTTCGCGAAGTTCCCAAAGCTGCGCTTCATCATCCCGCACGGCGGCGGCGCGGTGCCGTACCACTGGGGCCGCTACCGGGGCCTCGCGGACATGCTGAAGAAGCCTGCGCTTGACGACTACATCATGAACAACGTGTTCTTCGACACCTGCGTCTACCATCAGCCGGGCATCAACCTGCTGGCCGACGTGATCGACAACAAGAACATCCTGTTCGGCTCCGAAATGGTCGGCGCGGTGCGCGGGATCGACCCCACGACCGGCTTCTACTTCGACGACACCAAGCGTTATGTCGACGCGCTCCAGATCTCCGACGAGGAGCGCCACGCGATCTTCGAAGGCAACGTGCGCAAGGTCTTCCCGCGCCTTGACGCCAGGCTCAAGGAACGCGGCCTGTGACCGATAAAAACCCTTGCGACAATGCGGGTGGTCCGATCGACATCCACGCCTATCTCGGTGAGTTCGACGATATTCCGGGCACGCGCGTCTACACCGCCAAGCGCGCGCGGCAGGGCTATCACCTGAACCAGTTCGCGATGAGCCTGATGAAGGCCGAAAACCGCGAGCGCTGGAAGGCGGACGAGCGTGCCTATCTCGACGCATGGCCGATGACCGAGGACCAGAAGCTGGCCGTTCTCGCCCGCGACTACAACCGCCTGCTGGACCTCGGCGGCAACATCTACTTCCTCGCCAAGGTCTTCTCGACCGATGGCCTGAGCTTCCTTCAGGCCGTCTCGACGATGACCGGCATGTCGGTCGAGGATTATCAGGCGATGATGATCGCCGGCGGCCGCTCGCCAGAGGGCGTGCGGTCGATCAAGGAGTCTCGCTAAGATGGCCCGCATTACGCACGGCATCGCCTGCAGCCACATCCCGGCGCTGGGCGTTGCCTCCGACTTCGACAAGTGGGAAGATCCCTACTGGAAGCCGATCCAGGAAGGCTTCGCGCCCACCCGGAAGTGGGAAGCGGAGAACCTGCCGGACGTCGTCATCCTGGTCTACAACGACCACGCCTCGGCCTTCGACATGAAGATCATCCCGACTTTCGCGATCGGCTGCGGCGAAAGCTACAAGCCGGCGGACGAGGGCTGGGGCCCGCGCCCGGTGCCCGACGTGGAAGGCCACCCGGACCTTGCCTGGCACATCGCCCAGAGCCTGATCCTCGACGAGTTCGACATGACGATCATCAACGAGATGGATGTCGATCACGGCCTTACCGTTCCGCTCTCGATGGTGTTCGGCAAGCCGGCCCGGTGGCCGGTGAAGGTGATCCCGCTGGCGGTCAACGTCGTCACTTATCCGCCGCCGTCCGGCAACCGCTGCTGGGCGCTGGGCGAGGCGATCGCGCGCGCCGTGGAAAGCTTCCCGGAAGACCTGAACGTGCAGGTCTGGGGCACCGGCGGCATGAGCCACCAGCTGCAGGGCCCGCGCGCCGGCCTCATCAATGCCGAGTGGGACCAGATGTTCCTCGACAAGCTGTCGGGCGATACGCAGGAACTGCGGTGCATTCCGCATATCGAATACCTGCGCGAAACCGGCAGCGAAGGCATCGAGATGGTCATGTGGCTGATCATGCGCGGCGCGCTGGGCAAGGAAACCCGCGAGCTGCGGCGCTTCTACCACGTGCCTGCCAGCAATACCGCGGTCGGCCACATCGTGCTGGAGCCGGTGAACGGCGAGGTGCCGCCCTCGGCCACCGTCGAAGGCGCGGCTTCGCAACACCTCGTCGACTGATCGATTCCGCGTGCCGGTGGTTGACGCCGGCACGCCCTTTGTCTTTGACAGACACCCCAAGGAGATTTCCATGCGTATTGCCCTCGTAGGCGCCGGCGCTTTCGGTGAAAAGCACCTCGACGGCCTCAAGAACATCGACGGCGTAGAGATTGCCTCGGTCATTTCGCGCAGCGCCGATCAGGCCGCCGAAGTCGCCGCCAAGTACGGCGCGCCGCACTCCGGCACCGACCTCGCCGAAGTGCTGGCCATGCCCGATGTCGATGCCGTGATCCTCTGCACCCCCACCCAGATGCATGCCGAACAGGCGATCGCCTGCATGAACGCGGGCAAGCACGTTCAGGTCGAGATTCCGCTGTCGGACAGCTGGGCCGATGCCGAAGCCGTGGTAGCCAAGCAGCAGGAAACCGGCCTGGTCTGCATGGTCGGCCACACCCGCCGCTTCAATCCTTCGCACCAGTACGTGCATAACAAGATCACCGCGGGTGAGTTCAACGTCCAGCAGATGGACGTGCAGACCTACTTCTTCCGCCGCAAGAACATGAACGCCAAGGGCCAGCCGCGCTCGTGGACGGACCACCTCTTGTGGCACCACGCCGCGCACACGATCGACCTGTTCGCCTACCAGTCGGGCAAGATCGTCGCCGCGAACGTGCTGCAGGGGCCCAAGCACCCCGAACTCGGCATCGCCATGGACATGTCGATCCAATTGAAGGCCGAGACCGGCGCGATCTGCACGCTCTCGCTTTCGTTCAACAACAACGGCCCGCTCGGCACCTTCTTCCGCTACATCGGCGACAGCGAGACCTACATCGCGCGTTACGACGATCTGGTGAACGGCCGTGAAGAGGCCATCGACCTCACCGGCGTCACCGTGTCGAACAACGGCATCGAGCTGCAGGACCGCGAATTCGTCGCCGCCATCCGCGAAGGGCGTGAGCCCAACTCGTCGGTCGGCAAGGTGCTCGATTGCTACCGCGTGATCGGTGAACTGGCTGAGAGCCTCGAAGCGCAGGACGGCTGGTCCTGATGACAAAACGCCTCCTCGCGGGCCGTGAGGTCCACTCCGTCGGGCTCGGCTGCATGAACGTGGCCTGGGCCTACGGCAATCCGCCGTCCCGCGAGGAGGCGGTCCGCCTGTTCCGCCATGCGCTGGATGCAGGCTGCGATCACTTCGACACTGCCAATATCTACGGCATGGGCGTGAGCGAAGAGATCCTCGGCGAAGCGATCATGGACCGGCGGGATGAGTTCCTGCTGGCTTCCAAGACCGGCATCCTGATCGACGGCGCCCGCCGCGGCATCGACTGCGCGCCGGACAGCATCACCGCCTCGCTCGACGCCAGCCTCAAGCGGCTCGGCACCGATCACATCGACCTGTTCTACATGCACCGCTTCGATCCGAAGGTGCCGATAGCCGATTCGGTGGGCGCCATGGTGCGCGCGATCGAGGCGGGCAAGATCGGTGCCTATGGCGTCTCCGAATGGTCCACCGCGCATATCCGCGAGGCCCACGGCGTGCATCCGGTGGCGGCGGTGCAGACCGAATATTCGCTCTGGACCCGCAACGTGGAGCTGGGCGTACTGGACGCGACGCGGGACCTCGGGATCGCGCTGGTCGCCTTCTCGCCGGTCGCGCGCGGGGCGCTGGGCGGGGAACTCACCGATGTGAGCACGCTCACCGAAAAGGACCTGCGCCGCAATTTCCCGCGCTTCATCGGCGCGAACTGGGCGCACAACCTCGCGCTGATCGAGGCGTTCAACACGCTTGCCGCCTCGATCCGTGTCACCCCGGCACAGCTGGCGCTGGCCTGGGTGCTGTCGCGCGGCGAGCATCTCCATGCGATCCCCGGCACCCGTTCGATCCCCCACTTCGACGACAACCATGCGGCCGCCGCGCTGGCAATCGACGCGGGCGTGCTGGAGCAGGCGGGCGAACTGATGAACCAGCAGACCATCGCCGGCCATCGCTACCCGGACACGATCAGGCCGACCATCGATACCGAGGACTACGTCTGACCGGCTGACGGAACCAGCGGCCGCGGGGGTGGTTGAAAGGGCATGGATCATGCCTCCACCCCTTCCGAGCCTGCCGGCGCGCTTGCCCACGACGATCCCGAGCGCCGGGCGAGCGACCGCGAGATCGCCCGCGACGAGGCCGGGCTGACCGGCCACGAGCGCGGCCAGATCAAGGACAACCTGAGGCTTTCGGCGCGCACCGTGTTCTCGGTGATCCGGCGCGAGGGCGAGGAGGAACTCTACCGCCCGGCGATGTCGCTGTGGTGGTCCGGCCTTGCCGCGGGCATCGGCATTTCCACCTCGGTCTTTGCGCAAGGGCTGCTGCATCAGTCCTTCGAGGGCCATCCCCAGCGCGAACTGATCGCTGCGCTGGGGTATGCCATGGGGTTCGTGCTGGTCGTCCTCGCCCGGCTGCAACTCTTCACCGAGAACACCCTGACCGCGGTCCTGCCGCTGCTGGCCGGGCCCAACACGCAGCGGCTGTGGCGAACGGCCCGGCTCTGGGGCGTGGTGCTGGCCGCGAACCTCTGCGGCACTTTTCTGACCGCGCTGATCCTCGACATGGTGGTCGACCCGTCGCATCCGACGCTGGCGGGCATGCTGGCCGTGGCCCGCAAGGCGGCGGAGGCGAGCGGCACGGCGGCCTTGCTCGACGGGATTCCCGCCGGTTTCTTCATCGCCGCGTTCGTCTGGATGTTGCCGAGTTCCAAGGGGTTCGAGATCTTTGTCGTGGCGCTGTTCGCCTGGCTGATCGGGGCGGGTGGCTTTACCCATGTGGTTGCCGGGTCCACCGAGATGTTCCTGCTGATGGCCCATGGCGAGATGCCGGTGGCCGACGTCTTCGCGCTGCACCTGCTGCCCACGCTGCTGGGCAATGTGCTGGGCGGGACCGGCCTCTTCGCGCTGCTCGCCTATGCACAGATCAAGGGCGAAATCTGAATGACCGCAGCGACCGGCTGGGTTAGATCGGTGGCATGGACGGCGCCGCACCCATCACCGTAATTCGCAGCCGCTACGGCGCAGGGCAGGACGCGGGCGAGAGGCTGGCCGTCCCGGTCGAGGCCCCCATCGCCATCGAGACCAACGGCATCGCCTATGCGGTGATGATGGCCACCCCCACCGGGATCGAGGACTTCGTCACCGGCTTCCTCATGGCCGAAGGGCTGGCGGCGGCGGACGAGATCGGCGAGGTGGCGGTCCATCCGGTCGAGAACGGCGCCTGGGGCAGGGGTTATGTCGCCCGCGTCAACCTTCCGCCCGAACGTCTCTCGCTCATAATCGAACGCGCCCGCCGCCGCACCGGCGACAGTTCCTGCGGCATCTGCGGGATCGAGGGGGTGGAGGCGGCCTTGCGCCCCCTGCCATCGCTCTCGCGCCGGAGCGCGGCCAGCCCCGAGGCGATCCGGCGCGGCCTCGATGCCATGGGCGGGGCGCAGGCGCTGGGCCGCGAAACCCGTGCCACCCACGCCGCCGCGTTCTGCAATGAAGACGGCACCTTGCTGGCGATCCGCGAGGACGTCGGCCGCCACAACGCGCTCGACAAGCTGATCGGCGCGCTTGCTCGTAGTGGGGCTCGGGGCGATACCAACCCCGCGCAGGGCTTTGTTGTCATGACGTCGCGCTGCTCCTACGAACTGGTCGAGAAGACCGTGCGCGCGGGCATCCCGCTGCTGGTGACGATTTCCGCCCCCACCGATCTCGCGGTGCGCCGCGCGCAGGCGGCGGGCCTCTCGCTCTGCGTCGTGGCGCGCGACGATGCCATGCTGGTCGTCACCGATACCCGGAGTTCCGACGAAGGGGCCACGCCGCTCGTCGAACCGTAAAGCGGGCGGCTCCTGTTTTGCTTGTAGTTTTGTGGGGCCGACCTAGATTCGTTGCGGACGACTACATTTCTTGCAGGACGGGGATTTTTCCGAGATGGCGACGACAACTGATCAGGTGACGGCCGGCGAACTGAAGCTGACGCCTCCCGATCCGGTGCCGGTGGTGCAGCCCGAAAAGGCCGCCGGGCTCGTGCCGGTGGGCGAGGAGCAGAAGTCGAAGCTGCAGGTCCGCGTCGACGAATTCGTCAACGACCTCGTCTCGCAGGATTCGAGCTCGCCCGAATTCGGCCGCCGCGTCGACCAGATCACCAACATGGGCCGCAAGGAAATCGCCGAGGCTTCGGGCCAGTCCAACCGCTTCCTCGACCGTCCGGTGCGGGCGATGGACAAGGACGCCGGGGTCGGCGCCGACCTTGCCGAGCTGCGCCGCACGGTGGAGGACCTCGACCCTTCGACCAAGGGCGACCTGCTCTCGCGCCGCAAGATCTTCGGGATCATCCCGATGGGCAACAAGCTGCGCAACTACTTCGACAGCTATTCCAGCGCACAGGGCCACATCAGCGCGATCCTCGCCCGCCTGCAGGGCGGCAAGGACGAACTCCTGATGGACAATGCCGCCATCGACGTCGAGCGCCAGAACCTCTGGGCGGCGATGGGCAAGCTCGAACAGATGATCTTCATGTCGAAGGCGCTGGACGAGACGCTGGAGCAGAAGGCGAACGACCTCGACCACACCGATCCCGCCAAGGCCAAGGCGGTGCGCGAATCGGCGTTGTTCTACGTGCGCCAGCGCACGCAGGACCTGCTGACGCAGATGGCGGTTTCGGTGCAGGGCTACCTCGCGCTCGATCTGGTCAAGAAGAACAACGTCGAACTGATCAAGGGCGTCGACCGGGCCTCCACCACCACGGTCGGCGCGCTGCGCACGGCGGTGACGGTGGCGCAGGCGATGGCCAACCAGAAGCTGGTGCTGGACCAGATCACCGCGCTCAACACCACCACCGCGCGGATCATCGACGGCACCGGCCAGATGCTCAAGGACAACACCGCGCGTATCCACGAGCAGGCGGCGAACGCCACGATCCCGCTGGAAACGCTCAGCCGCGCGTTCCAGAACATCTACGACACGATGGATTCGATCGACAGCTTCAAGATGCAGGCGCTCGATTCGATGAAGCAGACGGTGCAGTCGCTGGAAGGCGAAGTCACCCGGTCCAGGGCCTATATCGCCCGCGCCCAGGGGCAGGCCGAAGGCGCCACCTCACCGGCGGACACCAAGGCGGCCAAGGCGCTGCTGGAGGCGCTGGACTGAGCCTGATAGACTAGCACCATGTCGGAACCCTCTTCGCGCGCGGTCTCCACGCGCAGTGCCGTGAACCAGGACATCATCCGTGCCGCCCGCCGCCAGCGGGCCGCGCGGCTCTATACCGCGCGCCGTGAACGCTGGGCGTTCCGCTGGCGGCGCATCCGCCGGGCGTTCCTGGCGGTGGCGGGCATCTTCATCGCCGCGCTGACCGCCGGGCTGATCCTTGGCGGCCTGTCCTTCGCGACCACGGTGCTGACCACGCTGCTGGCTTTTGCGGTGTTCTTTTTCCTGTCGATCTACCCGTCGAGCCCGCGGCTCAATACCGCCGATCTTGGCAGCGCGACCCTGCCGGAACTGGCGGGATCGACCGAGATCTGGCTGGAAAGCCGCCGCCGCGCCTTGCCGAGCGCGGCCGTCGACGCGGTGGACATGATCGGCGTGCGGCTGGAGCAGATCGCCCCGCAGCTTGCCGCGCTGCAGGAAAACGGCCCTGCCGCGCACGAGGTGCGCAAGCTGCTGTCCGAGCATCTGCCCTCGCTGGTCGACAGCTACACGCGTATTCCCGCCGAACTGCGCAACAAGCCCCATGCCGGCGGCACCACCCCATCCGAACAGCTGGTCGACGGGCTCGACGTGATCGCCGGGCAGATCGAGGCGATGAGCCTCGACCTCTCGCGCGGGGACCTCGATGCGCTGGCCACCCGCGGGCGTTTCCTCGAAGCCAAGTACGTCGATTCGCGCGGCGATGCTTGAACTGCTGACAGCGCCCGGAAACCTGCCGTTCTCGGTGGCGCTGGCGGTCGTCGCGCTGCTGGCGGTGCTCCAGTTCGTCGGACTGGCGGACCTCATGGGAGCGGACCTGGACCTCGATGTCGATGGGCCTGCAGGCGGCCATCTCGGGGGCCATGCGGGTGGGCATGGAGGGGGCAACGTCGCGCTTGACGGCGGGCTGATCTCGATCGTCGGGCTCGGGCGGATGCCGTTCATGATGTGGCTGATGCTGCTGCTCAGCCTGTTCGCGGTGATCGGCCTGGCCGGGCAGCAGTTCCTCGCCGCGCTGACCGGGGCGCCGTGGAGCGCCTGGCTGGTCGGCCCGGTGGCGGGGCTGGCGGCGCTGCCGGTGACGGGCCTTGTCGCGCGCCCGATCGGCCGCCTGCTGCCCCGGGACGAGACCACCGCGATCGACCGCATCGAGCTGGTCGGCCGCGAGGCCGAGATCGTCATCGGCACCGCCAGCCGGGGCTCGCCGGCGCGGGCCCGGGTTTCGGACCGGTTCGGCCAGCAGCACCACGTCATGCTGGAGCCCGACAACGAGGGCCAGCGCTTTGCCGAGGGCGAGAAAGTGCTGATCGTGCGCCGCGAGGGGGAGTTGTTCAAGGCCATCGCCCGCGGTGACCATTACCTGCCGCGGCTGGACTGAGCACCGGCCTCCGCCGGTGCGGGGCTTGTTGCAATCGACTCGCAAAAATCCGGTTTCGCTAGGAGGCGGATCGCGATTCGATTATAAGTCTTTCACAGACAAGGCGAAGTAGAGAGCGGGGCGCGGTGCCGTCCGCAGCGTCTTGATCGGGAGAAGTCGAAGATGCGCGCGTGTCCGTCCTTGCGGCGTCCGCGTTGATCCTCGCGGCCGATACTGATCCTGCAGTATCGGTTTCATCGCCGGTCGTCCTGACCGGCGCGGTCTCAAGAAGGGCCCGTTAAAATCCTGCAAGCGGCGCATGGTTGAACTGTGCGGACGTGGAATCGTGGCTGCGGTTTCGGGCAGGATCGGGCGGGGCATGATGTCATCGGCAACTCAACCGCGTCTTCGCGTGCGCGGTTGTGTTGAGATGAAGTTGTGTCGGGATGAGGTTTCGCGGGGGCATTGGGCCATCCGCGGCATCCCCTTGAAGGAGAACGGAAATGAACGGCCTCTACCAGATCGGCCTGATTGCCGGCGGTGTTGTCGTCCTGCTGATTGCATTCGGCGTCATGCTGGCCCGGCTCTATCGGCGTGCGAGCAAGGAAATCGGCTTCGTGCGAACCGGCATCGGCGGCGAGAAGGTCGTGATGAACGGCGGCGCGCTGGTGCTGCCCATCTTCCACGAGACGATGCCGGTGAACATGAACACCGTGCGCCTCGCGGTGGAGCGCAAGAACCAGGACGCGCTGATCACGCTCGATCGCCTGCGCATCGACGTCAAGGCAGAGTTCTACGTGCGTGTGCGCCCCGATGCGCAGGCCATTGCCATGGCCGCGCAGACCCTGGGCGCGCGCACCATGCATCCCGAGGCCCTGAAGGAACTGGTCGAGGGCAAGTTCGTCGACGCGCTGCGCTCGGTCGCGGCGGGCATGACGATGAACCAGCTCCACGAACAGCGCGCCGACTTCGTGCAGAAGGTGCAGCAGGTCTCGTCCTCGGACCTCGCGATGAACGGCCTCGAGCTGGAATCGGTCTCGCTGACCGGGCTCGACCAGACCTCGATCGAGCACTTCAACGCCAACAACGCCTTCGACGCCGAGGGCCTCACCAAGCTGACCGAGCAGATCGAACTGCGCAAGAAGGCAAGGAACGACATCGAGCAGGAAACCCGCGTCCAGATCGAGACCAAGAACCTCGAAGCCGCGCGGCAGACCTTCCAGATCCAGCGCGAGAACGAGTTCGCAAGGCTGGAGCAGGAACGCGAGGTGGAGATGCGCCGCGCCGAGCAGGCCGCCGAAGTCGCCCGTGAGCAGGCCCTGCGCGGCCGCGAGGCCGACGAGGCGCGCATTCTCGCCAAGCAGCAGGTCGACGCCAGGCAGATCGAGGCCGACCGGACGATCCAGGAAGCCCGCATCGCCCAGGCGCAGGCGGTCGAACTGGCCCGTCAGGAACAGCAGATCGCGGTGCAGAACAAGAGCCGCGAGGAAAGCCAGGCCAAGGCCCAGGCCGACGAGGCCCGGGCCAAGGCGGTGGCCGCCGAGGAACAGGTGACGACCAGCCGCGACACCGAGGTCGCCGAGCGCCAGAAGCGCATCGAGCTGATCGAGGCCGCCAAGGAGGCCGAACGCCAGGCGATCGGCGTGCGGGTCCAGGCCGAGGCGGAAAAGGAAGCGGCGTCCAACCGCGCCGAGGCGCTGCGCCTCGAGGCGGAAGGCGAGGCCGAGGCCGAGAAGCTGCGTGCCGAAGCGGCGCGCGTGCGCTTCGAGGTCGAGGCGGCCGGCCAGCGCGCGATCAACGAGGCGGCGAACCTGCTGTCCTCGGACCAGATCTCGCTGCAGATGAAGATGGCGCTCCTGAAGGTCCTGCCCGAAGTGGTGCGCGAGAGCGTGAAGCCGATGGAAGCGATCGATTCGATCAAGATCGTGCAGCTCGACGGGCTCACCCAGAAGGGCGGCCATGCTGCCGGGGGCGCTTCGGCCGGCGGCGTGTCCGGCGGCTCGGGCAACCTTGCCAACGACGCGGTCTCGGCGGCGCTGGCCTACCGCGCGCAGGCGCCGGTGATCGACGGGCTGATGAAGGAGCTGGGGCTCGACGGGTCCTCGCTCGCCAGCCTCGTGCAGGGCGCCATCCCGGCGGCCCGGGAACCGGAGGTCGAGGCGGGCGAGCCCGAATAAGGCCATTTGCCGGGGCAAAGGCAGGGGGCGGCGGACTTCGGTTCGCCGCCCCCTGCTGCATCATCGCACCGGCGCTGAGTGCCGCCGTGGTCTGCCGCGCCGCCGGTGCTACCCTGGCGCCTGCCGCAAGGAGAGCGCGTGATGGAGCCCAAGACCTACGAGGCCAATCTGTTCGACCGGACCTCGCTGCGCATCGCCGCCGTGACGGAATGCGAGAGCGACCTCGTGCCGTGAACTGGGTCAGAGTCTGTTTGAAAAATGCCCGAAAGGGCATTTTGAGGGCGGCACCAGCCCACTCCCCCACCCGACCGCCCTCAGGATACTGCCGATGGGCGGTCGGGTGGGGGAGTGGGCTGGTGCCGCGAAATTCGCTTTTCGCGAATTTCCAAACGGGCGCTCAGAACCCGAGGCGGCCCAGAATCCCGCCGTCGACCGGAATGTCGCAGCCGCTGACGTAGGAGGCGGCGGGCGAGCAGAGGAATTGCGCCACCGAGGCGATCTCGTCGCCGTGGCCCAGCCGTGCCAGCGGGACCATCGTGATCATCTGGCGCATCTGTTCGCTTTCCTGCTGTTCGGCGCGGCTCATCGGCGTGTCGATGAAACCCGGCGCGATCGAGCAGATGCGCAGGCCGCGCGCGCCGAAGGCCGCCGCCTCGCGCCCGACGAGGGCGATGACCGCGCGCTTGGACAGGGTGTAGCCCATGCCGGGATTGACCGCGAAGCCTTCCACCGCCGCGCTGCCCTTGCCGGCCACCATGTCCTCCACCGCGGCAACCATCGCCGGATCGCGCAGCAGGTAGCCCGACATCGACGAGATCAGCACCGCGCAGCCGCCCGTCTCGAAACGGGGCAGCAGCGCGGCGACCAGCCTTTCGGTGGCGACGTAGTTGACCTCGA
The DNA here is from genome assembly GCF_017309955.1 of Novosphingobium sp. KA1. Lineage (NCBI taxonomy): Bacteria > Pseudomonadati > Pseudomonadota > Alphaproteobacteria > Sphingomonadales > Sphingomonadaceae > Novosphingobium > Novosphingobium sp. KA1. Next base: position 2,385,309 of record NZ_CP021247.1, read on the forward strand.
GGATGCGCAGCGGATCGGCCATCGTCGGCGAGAGACCGGCGGTGTGGACAAGCGCATGCAGCGGCGCGTCGCCCAGTGCGGCGAGGAGCGCCTGCGGGAAGTCGGGGGCGGAGATGTCGCCCGCCAGCGTTGTCACCGCCGCGCCTTCGCCGCGCAGTTCGGCCGCGACGTGCTCCAGCTTCCCGGCACTGACGTCGCAGAGCAGCAGCGGGCGGCGCTGGGCGGCAAAGCGCCGCGCGGTGGGGATGCCCATGCCGCCGGCGGCGCCGGTGATGATGACGGTTGCGCTCACGCCTCTGCTCCTCGTTTGCCTCTTGGCCTGCCTTCCGGCGGTTCGGGGCTTGTGCGGGTGGGATAAGGGGGGCGGGGCCGCTCCACCAGCCGCCGTGCAAGGCCCTGGCCAAGTCATCGCCCGGGGGAATAAGATACAGCATCGCTCATAGCGGTTGCGCCGGGCCGCGAGATCGCGTTCACCCTGCAGGGAACGACAAACCGGGCGAGGCGGGGAGAGCGCGCAATGCAGATGACGGGCGAGCAGAGGATCGCGGCGCCGCGCCGGCAGGTGTGGCAGGCGCTCAACGATCCGGCCGTGCTGGCGCAGTGCATTCCCGGCTGCGAGGCGCTCGAACCGGACGGTGACAACCGCTTCGTGGCGAGTGCGCAGGTGAAGATCGGCCCGATCGGCGCGCGCTTCAAGGGCAGGGTGGAACTGTCCGATCTCGACGCGCCGAACGGCTACACGATCACCGGATCGGGCAGCGGCGGCGTTGCGGGCACGGCGAAAGGCGGCGCCAAAGTACGGCTCAGCGATACGGCGGACGGGGGGACGCTGGTCGCCTATGCGGTCGATGCCGAAGTCGGCGGGCGCATGGCGCAGCTGGGCGGAGCGATCATCGATGCCACCGCGAAGAACCTGGCGGGCAAGTTCTTCGCGACGTTCGGCGCGGTGGTTGCGGGGGGCGCTGCCTCGCCCGGGCAAGGGGTGGCGGCACCGGTCGCGGCGGTCGGGGGACCTGCGGCTGGTGCCGTTCCAACGGCTTCGGAGGCCCCGGCGACTTCGGCGGGCATCCTGTGGGGCTGGGTGGCGGCGCTGGTCACGGCGCTGCTGGCGGGGTTCCTGCTCGGCGCCGGGCAGATGCGCGCCGAACTGGTGCTGACGCTGGTGCTGCTGGTGGTGACCGCCGCCGCCGCCTTTTCGGCAGGACGCCGGGGCGCGCGGCGATGAAGCCCGCGCCGTTCGACTACGAGCGCCCCGCCAGCGTGGCGCAGGCCTGCCGCATCCTGTCCGAGGCGGACGGCGGCGCCACCGTGATCGCGGGCGGGCAGACGCTGATGCCGCTGCTGAACTTGCGCATGAGCCAGCCTTTCATCCTGGTCGACATCGGCCGGATCGCCGCCTTGCAGGGGGTTTCCCGCGTCGGGGACGGCACGCGCGTCGGCCCGATGACGCGGCAGGCCGATGCGCTGGACGATCCGCTGCTGGCCGCGCACCTGCCGGCGCTGGTCACCGCGCTCGGCCATGTCGGCCATCACCAGACGCGCAACCGGGGCACCGTGGGCGGCTCGGTGGCGCTCGGCGAGCCGGCGGCGGAAATGCCCGCAACGGCGGTGGCGCTTGGGGCGGTTCTGGACCTGACCTCGGTCCGGGGCACACGCAAGGTGCCCGCCGACGCGTTCTACATCGGCCCCTACATGACCGCGCTGGAGCCGGACGAACTGCTGACCGCCGTGACCTACCCGGACTGGCCGGAGGGGCACCTTGTCCTGTTCCGCGAGGTGGCGCGGCGTCCGGGCGACTTTGCGCTGGTCGGCATGGTCGGCGCGGCAGTGGTCGAGAACGGCATCGTCACGCGCGCGGGCCTCGCCTGGTTCGGCATGGGGCCGACGCCGATCCGCATGCGGCAGCTGGAAGCGGCGCTGGTCGGCGCCGCGCTTTCCGGTCTCGATGCGCATGCGCTGGCGGCGCTTGGCGTCGCCGACAGCGCCCCGTTCGACGACCACCACGCCAGCGCCGAATATCGCCGCACCGTCGGCCGCCGCATCCTCGCGCGGGCCTTGCGCGAGGCTTTTGCCCTGAAGGAAACAGCATGAGCGAGCATGCGATCGAACTGACGCTCAACGGCCAGCGCCGCAGCGCCGGGGTGGAGGCGCGCACCAGCCTGGCCGATTACCTGCGGCTCGGTGCGGGGTGCACCGGCGTCCATCTCGGCTGCGAACACGGCGTCTGCGGGGCCTGCACGGTGATGGTGGACGGGCGCGCGGTCCGGTCCTGCCTGATGCTGGCGGTTCAGGCCGACGGCTGCGCGGTGACCACGGTGGAAGGCCTCGCCGCGCCGGACGGCACGTTCCACCCGGTGCAGCAGGCCATGCGCGAGGCGCACGGACTGCAATGCGGGTTCTGCACCCCCGGCGTGCTGATGACGTTCGCCGCGCTCACCGGCGGGGAGGCCAAGGCGAGCGAGGAAGAGCTGGTGTCCGCGATGAGCGGGCACATCTGCCGCTGCACCGGCTATCAGGGCACTCGCCGCGCCGCCAGGGCGCTGGCCGAAGGCACGGTCGGCGCCCTGGCGGCCGGACCGGGAGCCGCCGAATGAACGCGCCGGGTTCCAGCCTCGGCGCCACCCGCTGGATCGGCAAGCGTGTCCCGCGCAAGGAAGACCCGCGCCTCTTGACCGGGCGCGGCCAGTTCGTCGACGATGTGACGCTGCCGGGCACGCTGCATGTCGCCTTCGCGCGCAGCCCGATCGCGCGTGGGCGGATCGTCTCGATAGACACCGCCGCCGCGCGCGAGATGCCCGGCGTCCACGCCGTGCTGACGATGGCGGACCTCGCCGCGCGGCCGATCACGATGCTCTCGTTCTTCTTTACCGAGGCGGAGATCCCGATCACGCCGCTCGCCGATGGCCATGTGTCCTATGTGGGCGAGCCGGTGGTCATGGTGATCGCCGAAACCCGCGCGCAGGCCGAGGACGCGGCCTCGTTGATCGAGATCGCGTACGAGGAACTCGACCCGGTCGTCACCATTGCGCAGGCCAGGGCGGCGGGCCCGATCCATCCCGGCATGGACAGCAACGTCGCCGCCGAAATCGGGGACGAGGAGATCGAGGACGAACTGGAGGACAGGCTGGCCGGATCGGCGCTGCGCCTCAGCCACCGGATCGTCCACCAGCGCATCTCGCAATCGCCGATGGAAACGCGCGGCGTGCTCGCCTCGCGCGACGGGCCGGAGGAACTGACGCTCTGGATCACCTGCCAGAGCCCGCATCTGGTGGCGCGCTGGGTCAGTCTGGCGCTGGGCCTGCCGGACAGCGCGATCCGGGTGATCGCCAAGGACGTGGGCGGGGCGTTCGGGCTCAAGAACCACCCGTGGAAGGAAGAGTGCGCGGTGATCGTCGCCGCGCTGCTCCTGGGCAAGCCGCTCAAGTGGATCGAGGACCGCTACGAGGCGCTGACCGCCTCCAATCAGGCGCGCGAGGCGGAAATGACCTTGCAGGCCGGGTTCGACGGCGACGGGCGGCTGACCGGATCGCACGGCATCTACGACTGCAACAACGGCGCCTTCCCGCAAGGGGCGGACAGCAATATCGCCGTGCACATGTTTGTCTGGGCGGCCTACAAGCAGCCCGCCTACGCCTTCGTTTCGCGCGGATGGTACACCAATACCAACGGGCTGGCCGCCTATCGCGGGCCCTGGGCGATGGAATCGCTGGCGCGCGAGACCCTGCTGGACCGGGCGGCGCGGCGGCTCGGCATCGATCCGGTGGAGATCCGGCGGCGCAATCTGGTCTATCGGACGGATCAGCCCGCCATGACCTCGATGGGCATTCCGCTGGAGGACATCACCCCCGGCGAATGCCTCGAAAAGCTGCTGGACCATTTCGACATGGCCGCCTTCCGGCGCGAACAGGCGGCCGCACGGGCGGAGGGGCGTTATCTGGGCGTCGGCATCGCGTCCTACGTCGAGCCGACCGGCTCGGCCGGGTCGATGGCGCCGATGACGGGCGAACTGGCGCAAGTGCGGATCGAGCCGACCGGCAAGGTCACCGCCACGCTCTCCACCCATTCGCAGGGCCACGGCACCGCGACAACGATGGCCCAGTGCATCGCCGACCGGCTGGGCGTGCGTTACGAGGACGTCACCGTGTTCGAGGGCGATTCCACGCGCGGCGGCTTCAGTCCGGGCGCGGCGGGCAGCCGGCAGGGGGTGATCGCGGGCGGGGCGGCGATCCGCTGCTCGGAGATGCTGGCCGACAAGGTGCGCACGCTGGCCGCGCACTTGCTCAACGCCAGCGTAGAGAGCGTGGTGATCGACCATGGCATGGTGCGCGTGGACGGCGCGCCGGAAATGGCCCGCCCGCTCGCGGAAATCGCCGCGATTGCCTATGGCGAGCCGGACCGTCTGCCGCCCGGGTTCGAGAGCGGGCTGGAAATGCAGTTCCGCTACCAGCCGCCGCCGATGACTTTCACCAGCGCCACGCATCTGGCCGTGGTCGAGGTGGATGCGGAGACCGGCTTCGTGACGATTCTGCGCTGGATCTCCTCGGAGGATTGCGGGACGGTGATCAACCCGGCGGTGGTGGAAGGGCAGATTTCCGGCGGTCTGGCGCAGGCGATCGGCATGGTGCTGCTGGAAGAGATGCCCTACGACGCGCGCGGCAATCCGCAGGCGGCGACGTTCAAGGACTACATGTTGCCGTCGATCAGCGACGTGCCGACCTTCGAATTTGTCCATGCCGACACGCCGTCCCAGACCATCGGCGGCATGCGCGGCGTGGGCGAGGGCGGGGCGATCATCGGCCCGCCGACCCTGGTGAACGCCATTGCCGATGCGCTCACGCCGTTCGGCGAACTGGGTGACGTGGTGCTGCCGCTGACGCCCGCGCGTATTCTCGACGTGATCGAACAGCGGGACATCTCGGGTGTCCATGCGCCGGAGCCGGTGACGGTTGAGGCCGTGGTTGCGGCACCGGAGCCGGTGGTGGCAGTGCCGGTCGCGTCTTCGGCCGGGCCGGAGGGCGACTGGAACATGGTGCTCAGGACCCCGATGGGGCCGCAGGCGATGCTGGCGCACTTCGATGTCGAGGGCACCGCGCTCAGCGGCTATCTCTCGGCGCCGGAGGGGCGTCAGGACTTTGCCGGGGGCACGGCCGAGGGCAACCGGCTGCGCTTTGATCTCAAGGTCGAGAAGCCGATGAAGATCACGCTGAAGTACGATCTCGAAGTCAGCGGCGATGCCATCACCGGCAAGTGCAAGATGGGCATGTTCGGCTCGGCCAAGGTGACCGGCGAGCGGGCTTAGCGCTCGGGCATTCCACCGACGGCGCTAACCCAAACCACCCCGTCATCCCCGCGAAGGCGGGGATCCCGCTTCCTGTTTCCTTACGCTCACGTTGCTAAGAAAAGCGTCGCCCCCGCCTTCGCGGGGACGACGGGAGTTTTGTCGGGGCCAAAGCGCGCCGCAGCATCGACAAAAAAAGGGGCGCATCGCTGCACCCCTTTTTCCTGTTCGGTCGGTCGAACCAATTAGTCGACGAACGCGCGTTCGATCACGAAATCGCCCGGCTTGTTGTTCGAGCCTTCCTCGAAGCCCTGGGCTTCCAGGCTGTGCTCGAACTCGCGGATCATCGCCATCGAGCCGCAGAGCATGATGCGGTCGTGCTCGGGGTCGAGCTTGGCGGGGCCGCGCAGCTGCGGGATGAACAGGCTGCCGTCCTCGATCAGCGTGCCGATGCGGCCCTGCGTCGGGAACTCCTCACGGGTGACGGTGGGCAGGTAGTGGAACTGCACCAGCGCCTCGTCGGCGATCAGCGGATCGTCGGCCAGCTGGCTTTCCAGCTCGGTGCGGAAGGCGAGGTCGCTGACGCGGCGGACCGAGTGGACCAGCAGGATCTGCTCGAACCGCTCGTAGATGTCCGGGTCGCGGGCGAGGCTGAGGAACGGCGCGAGGCCGGTGCCGGTCGAGAACAGGAACAGGCGCTTGCCCGGGCGCAGCGCGTCGGCGACCAGCGTGCCCACCGGCTTGCGGCCGAGGTAGATCTGGTCGCCCGGCTTGATCTGCTGCAGGCGCGAGGTCAGCGGGCCGTCCGGCACCTTGATCGAGAGGAATTCCAGTTCCTCGGCATAGGCGGGGCTGGCGATCGAATAGGCGCGCAGCAGCGGCTTGCCGTTGTCGCCGGGCAGGCCGATCATGATGAACTCGCCCGAGCGGAACCGGAAGGTCGAGGGGCGGGTGATCTTGAAGCTGAAGAGGTGGTCGTTCCAGTGATGGACCGACAGCACTTCCTCGACCGACAGGGCGCCGGTGGGGGTCAGGGTCGCCGTATCGGCGGCGCTATCGCTCATTACTATCGAATCCTTCGGAAAAAATGCTGTGTCCGGGAAATACTGTCGGCGGCGGTGTCTTCTTGGGGCGGTTTACCCTGCGAGGTGCAGGGCATGAAGTCGCCGCGCGGACCATGGGGTCCGCAGGCCGAACAGGATCGCCTCGTCCTCGCCGATGATGCGCCCATCCACCGGCGTGAGTCGAAACCGTTCGCGCGAATGACCTGTCACAGTCGCCAAGGCAAGGCGAAAATGGCCGCTTGCCGGAGCGTGCGGCCCGCCTTTGGCTGCGGAACAGGCCGTAAAGCCCCGCACCGGGCTGCCCGCAGGCGCCCACCGTGCACCGCGCGGGGTGGGCCAAGTGACCGGAATTGCGCGGTTTCCCGGCTTCCGATCCGGTCCGTTCTGGCATTGCTCGCTCCTTCGCAGGCCTCGTTATAGCTAATGATAACGAGTTGCAATAACCGGGCGAGGATTTCTAACAGTCCAGCAAGGTGGGGTTTGGCCGCGGCCGGTCGCCTGTCGGGGCCGTCCTGCCGAGACCGCCGCCCGGCCATGGAACCAGTCGGGCCCCGGCGGGTTTATCGCCGTGTCCCCTGAAGGCCCCGGGTAGCGCGAACTGCCCGGGGCTGTTTCGTTGAGGCCCAGCGGTTCACAGCCAGCGGGTATGGCGGAACCAGCCGTAGAGGCCGCTGCACAGCACCGCGATCACCCCCAGCACCACGAAGTAGCCGTAGCGCGTGTGCAGTTCGGGCATGTTCTCGAAATTCATGCCGTAGATCCCGGCGATGGCGGTCGGCACCGCGAGGATCGCCGCCCAGGAGGCGAGCTGGCGGGTGATCGTGCCCTGGCGCTGCGATTCCAGCAGGTGGCTGACTTCGAAGACCGATGTGAGCACTTCGCGCAGGTTCGCCACCATCGATTCCACGCGCTTCACATGGTCCAGCACGTCGCCGAAGTAGGGGCGCACCGCCGCATCGAGGAACGGCATCTCGAGGTGGACCAGCTTGCTGCACACTTCGCCCATCGGCCCCAGCACGCGCTGGAAACGGATCAGTTCGCGGCGCAGCGCGAACAGGTGCATGACCTGCTCGCGGCCCAGAAAAGCGTCGAGCGCGCGCCGTTCGATCTCCAGCACGTCCTCCTCGATGGTCTCGACGATCGGCAGGTAGCCGTCGACGATGAAGTCGAGGATCGCGTGGAGCACATAGTCCACCCCGTGCTGCAGCAGCGTCGGCGCCGCCTCCAGCTGGGCGCGCAGTTCGGTGTGCGCGCGGGCCGAGCCGTGGCGCACCGAGATCACGTGATGCTGGCCCACGAACATCGCGGTCTCGCCGTAGACGATGGTGTCGTTTTCGAGATGCGCGGTGCGCGCGACAACAAACAGCTGGTCGCCGTAGACGTCCACCTTGGGCAGCTGATGCGCCTTCAGCGCGTCTTCCACCGCCAGCGGGTGCAGGCCGTACGTCTTCTGCACGGCGCGCAGTTCGGCCTCGCTGGGTTCGTGCAGGCCGATCCACACGAAGTCGTTGTCCTGGGGCATGGGCGGGCAGCTTTCGAGCGAGACGGGCTCGGCCGAGCGGCCATTGTGGTAGAGCTGGGCGGCGATGACGGTCATTTCTGGTCCCGGCAGAGGGGCTTGGCGGGCGACATTAGCGGCACGTCGGGGCGGGGGACAACTGCGGTGCGGTGGGCGGAGTGGAGAAGTGCCCGGCCGGGAAGGGCTGCTGACGGCCCCTTGCGGACTTTTGCACGGGCTGACACGTTCAGCGGCGCATGGATGAAAACTGGATCTCGACTATAGTGTGGACTGTCGTGAGCACGCTGGGTGGAGCGATCGTCGCAATCATACTCAACAGGCACGCGGCGGGGCGAAGCCGCTCGCTGCGTACTGTGATCGCAACGGCTTCGGCCTTGCTGCCAACCCCGGTGGTGACGGCTGTAGTCCTTCTTTCGTCCGGAGATCCTCTATCTTTGATCTTGTCGATGTCGCCAGATGAGTTCCTGTTTCCATTCGCCTTCCAGCTTGTGATTAGCTTGGCGATTGCGCTGCCTGTGTCATGGCTGATCAGTAAGCACGAACCTGATCAGATGCATGGAACCGGAGTGTTCGAATAGAACTGCGCATGCCCCCTTCCCACCCAAAGCAGACCTTTCCGCCCGCTCAGCATGAGCGGGGTGGGGGCATGGCCTTGCCCGCCATCCTTGTTCTCCTGTCGCCGCCGTTTACGGCGCCGTTTCCAGTTCCGCCTGCCTGTCCGCCGCCGCAGGCGCAGCCGCTGTGCCCGCCGGTCCCGCATTGACGCGGCCGGTGCGTTCCAGTTTGCCCCAGCCGATGCCCTTGCCGGCAAAGGCGGCGCCCACCGCGCGGATCACCACGCTGTACATCAGCTGGCGGTAGATGAAGCGCTGGGCCAGCAGCAGGAAGGGACGGAACCGCTCCTTGCGCGGGTCGAGGCGGTAGGCGACCCAGCCGCAGGCAAGGTCCACCAGCGTGAAGCCCAGCCAGTAGGCGCCCATGCGCAGCACGTCGGTCTGGGTCTGGGCCCAGCCGTGCTGCGAGATGCGCAGCGCCGTGCCGCCGATCGAGATCAGCAGGGCAAGGTCGATGGCGGGCGAGATCACCGCAAAGACGATCTGGAACAGCCAGGCCTGCGGCATGCCGATGAAGGCGAGGCCCGAGGGGCGGCCCTTCCTCAGCGTGCCGCGGTGCTTCCACAGGCACTGGAGGGTGCCGAACGACCAGCGGAAGCGCTGCTTCGACAGCGCGTGGAAGCTCTCCGGCGCCTCGGTCCAGGCCACCGCGTCCTCGTCGTAGGCGACCTTCCAGCCCTTGCGCTGGATGGCGATGGTGAGGTCCTGATCCTCGGCCAGGGTGTCTTCGGGATAGCCGCCGACATCGTCCAGCGCTTCGCGGCGCCAGGCCCCGACCGCGCCGGGCACCACCATGATCGCGTCGAGCTTGGTCAGCGCGCGGCGTTCGAGGTTCTGCGCGGTCACATATTCCACGCCCTGCCAGCGGGTGACGAGGTTGACGCGGTTGCCGACCTTGGCATTGCCCGCCACCGCGCCGATGGCGGGATCGGCGAACCAGCGCACGAGGCGGGAGATCGTCTCCACCTCGAACTGGGTATCGGCGTCGAGCGCGACGACGATCTCGCCCCGTGCCTGCAGGAGCGCGCGGTTGAGCGCGGCGGCCTTGCCCCCGTTGACCAGCGTCAGCAGCTCGACGCGCGGATTGCTGGCAAAGGCGCCGGACACGATGGCGCTGGTGCGGTCCTTCGAACCGTCGTCGGCCACGATCACCTGCAAGTGGCGATAGTCGCTCTCCAGCACCCGGCGCACCGAGGCCTCGATCACGCGCTCCTCGTTGTAGGCGGGGATGATGACGGTGACGAGCGGCTGGCAGGTGTCCTCGGGTGCCTCGACCGGCCGCGGGCGGCGCAGCATGGCGGCGAGCGAGGCGAGGCCCACCGAGCGCAGCACGCCGAGCGAGATGGCAAAGAAGAAGGTCCAGTTGAGCCCGGCGAGGATCGCCGCCAGCACCGCGAAAAGGGCGATGTCGGCGCGCACGGCGGCGAGGTTGACGCCGTCCACCTTGGGCATGACCTGGTCGTGGGTCAGCCCCGCCAGCTTCGAGGTCGGCACGAAAGTATAGCCGTCGGCGCGCAGGCGCTGGATGATGACCGGCAGCGCCTCCACCGTCTGCGAACGGTCGCCGCCGCCGTCGTGCAGCAGGATCACGTTCTCGCTGCGGTCGGGGCTGGCCGATTCCACCTGCGCGATGGTGCTGTCGATGATGTGCTGGACGCCGGGGCGCTGCCAGTCGTCGGGATCGACGTGAAGGCCGACCACGGTGTAGCCGTGCTCCTGCGCGACAACGGCGGGGACCAGTTCGTCGGCGGTGGTCGGCTCGGCGTCGCCGAAGTAGGGCGCGCGGAACAGGCGGATCGAATGGCCGGTGGTGGCCTCGATCAGGCGCTGGGTGGCGTTCAGTTCCAGCCCGATCCCGGTGGCGGCTTCCTCGGCCATGTTGGGGTGGGTGTAGCTGTGGTTGCCGATCTCGTCGCCGTCGTCGGCGATGCGCTTGACGAGGTCGCGGTTGGTCAGCGCGTTCTCGCCGACCATGAAGAAGGTGCCGGGGACGTGGTACTGTTCGAGGATCGCGAGGATCCTGGGCGTCCAGGTCGGGTCCGGGCCGTCGTCGAAGGTCAGCGAGACCTGCTTGGGAAGCGCGCCGGTGCGCTTGACCACGTAAGGCGTGGGCAGGACCTGATAGGTTTCCGAAGTCACCATGCCGCTGGCCTTGTCGAAGGCGACGGCGCGGCTGCCGTCTTGCGGGGTGGCAGTGACGCGCAGGATCTCGCCCTGGCCCTCGACGTCGACGTTGGCGGCCTGCACCAGCGGCTTGAGGTTGGGCAGCTGGCCGCCGTTATGCCAGGCCTTGACCGCGCTCCAGAAGCCGGGGTCTTCCGAACCGAGGCGCCACAGGGCGATATCGCCGACGCCGAGGCGCGAGAGGATCTTCATCTGGTTCCAGGTGGCGGCCGCGTCCAGTATCCACACGTCGTGGCGGCTGCCGTCGACATAGGAGAAGCCGGTGTTGCCGCTCATCGGATCGTATTGCGGGGTCGTGCCGCTGTCATGCGCGGAGAGCCAGGCCTCCTCGACGGTGAGGGCATCGGCCTTGCCGTCGTGCCAGTCGTAGGCGTATTCGCCCAGCGCCACGATCGCCTTGCCGCGCGGCAGGCCCGCCAGCGCGTGCTGGAGCTTCTGCACGAACCACGGGTTCGAGGCGATCGGGCCGGGGGTGCCGCCCTGCCAGTGCTCGTCATAGGCCATCAGCACCAGCCGGTCGGCGGCCTGCGCGAAGGCGCGGGTCGACCAGTCGGGGTTGTCCATCGGCATGGTGACCGAGACGAGGCGGTGGGTGGGCGTGAGCTGCGCGCGCAGTTCGGAAAGGAACAGGCGCAGGCTCGGCAGGCTGGCGGCGGGCATCGTCTCGAAGTCGACCATGACGCCGGCGGCCTTGGTCTTGTCGAGATAGGCGAGGGTCTGCGCTTCCAGCGCATGGCGGCGCGCGGGATTGGCGAGCAGGGCGGCGGTCTGCGGGCCCTGCCAGTCGCCGTCGAGAGTGTTCTGCAGCACCGGCATCACCAGCGGGCGGTGCAGGGCGGTGGCGACGATGCGCTCGAAGCGCGCATCGGTTTCCACCTTCAGCGCGCCGCTGGCATCGACGGAAAGATTGGCCGGGGCGACCCAGTCCAGCCGGTCGATATGGCGCTGGAGCGAGGTGGCGCTATCGTCGTTCCACGGGGTGTAGAAGCCCACGGTGATCGGCTTGGCGTTCGGGGTAGGGGCAGGCGCGGCGGCGCGGCCGAACAGGAACTTGCGGGCGCTGCGGGTCAGGTGGCCGATCTGCGCGCGGAAGGGCAGCGGCTGGGCATGCTCGTAGGCGATCGGCAGCGGCGGCGGCGCGGGCACGGTGGCCACGGTGGTCGCGAAGACGGCGGATGCGGCCAGCGCCAGCACCAGCATGAAAAACCCGAACCTGCGGACACGGACGCGGCGGTTTCCGGTGGGGTCGAAGAAGATCGGTGCAGACACGGCCAGTCTCGCAAGTTTCCCTCGAAAGGGGCCGGGCGGCTGGGGGAAGCCGCCCGGTTTCAGGTTTTATGGAGGTGCGATCCGGGAACCAGGGGCAATGACGAGGGTGCGACTGTCAGACTGAGGTTCCCGGATCGCAGGGTCCTTTTGCCCGAGCGGGGATGGAGCGGCGGTGGAGGCGAGGTTACAAAAGATTCATGTGTTCTGAAAAATCCGCCGAGGGCGGATTTTGCGGCACCGGCCCGCTCCCCCACCCGACCTCCCAGATTCTACCCCGTAGGGGAGGTCGGGTGGGGGAGCGGGCCGGTGCCGCAAAGGGACCCCGCTGTGCGTATCCAAGGGTGCAATTCCCCCTCTGCCCCGCTATCGCTGCCGCATTACCCCCTCGGGCCTTCAGCGCCCGGGGGGTCTTGCGCCCCGCCGCCGGACTCCAGAAACGGTTCCCGGTCGGTCTGGACGAAACCACGGAGAGATACCCAGTGACCACGCGTTTGACGTTCCGGGCGGGGCTGGCCGGCCTGCTGCTGGCGACGACCGCTTTTGCCCCTTCCGCCGTTTATGCGGCCGAGCCCCAGAAGAGTGCGCCCGCCATGCAGAACAGCCTGACATTCGAACGCGTTTTCGCCAGCCCCTCGCTCGACGGCCCGGCCCCGCGCGAGGTGAAGATCTCGCCCGACGGCCGCTGGCTGACCTTGCTGCGCAACCGCAGCGACGACCGCGAGCGCTACGACCTGTGGGGCTACGAGCGCGAGACCGGCGAATGGCGGATGCTGGTCGATTCGCTCAAGCTCGGCTCGGGCCGCGAGCTGTCCGAGGCGGAGAAGATGCAGCGCGAGCGCAAGCGCGTCGGCAGCCTTAAAGGGATTGTCAGCTACAGCTGGAGCAAGGACGGCAAGGCGATCCTGGTGCCCCTCGACGGCGATCTCTGGCTCGCCACCCTCGACGGTTCGGTGCGCCGCCTGACCGATTCGCCCGAGGACGAGCTCAACGCCGCGCTCAGCCCCAAGGGCCGCTACGTCTCGTTCGTGCGCGACCAGCGGCTCTATGTCGGCCCGCTGTCGGGCGAGGCGCCCAAGCCGGTGACGCCTGAGGAATCCGCGAAAACCGTCCATTGGGGCGAGGCGGAATTCGTCGCCCAGGAAGAAATGGACCGCTTCGCGGGCTACTGGTGGAGCCCGGAGGAAAGCCGCATCGCGGTGGAGCGCTTCGACGAGGCGCCGGTCGGCGTCGTCACCCGCGCCGCGATCGGCGCGGAAGGCACCAAGGTCTTCGAGCAGCGCTATCCCGCCGCCGGCACCCCCAACGCGCTGGTCTCGCTGCACCTGATGAACCCCGATGGTTCGGGGCTGGTGAAGGTCGACCTCGGCAGCGATCCCGACATCTACCTTGCCCGCGTGGACTGGGCGCCCGACGGCCGCACGCTCTACGTCCAGCGCGAGGACCGCGCGCAGAGCCGGATCGACATGCTCGCGGTCGATCCCGCCACCGGCAGGAGCCGGGTGCTGTTCACCGAGAACGCCCCCAAGGGAAGCTGGGTAAACCTCTCCAGCAATTACCGTTTCCTCAAGGACGGCAGCCTCGTCTGGTGGTCCGAGCGGGACGGTTTCGGCCACCTTTACCGGTTCAGGGACGGCAAGTTCAGCCAGCTGACTTCGGGTCGCTGGGTCGTCACCGGCCTGGTCGGCGTGGATGAGGCGAAAGGGCGCATCTACTTCACCGGCACCAGGGACAGCGTGCTGGCCCCGCAGCTCTACGCGCTCGATCTCGCCAGGCCGGGCACGCCGGAGCGCCTGACCGACCCCGGCTTCGTCAATGCCGCCGTCGCCAGCGCGGATGCGACCCTGTTCTACGTCACCCGCTCTTCCTCCACGCAGCCCGCGCAGAGCTATGTCGCTGACGGCAGCGGCAAGCGCCTCGCCTGGGTGGAAGAGAACCGCGTCGAGGGCGCACACCCTTACGCGCCCTATCTGGCCGCGCACCGCGAAACCACGTTCGGCACGATCAAGGCCGATGACGGCTCCGACCTGCACTGGCTGATGATCACGCCGAAGATGGAGCCGGGCAAGCACTACCCGGTGTTCTTCGAACACTACGGCGGCCCCCACGCGCAGACGGTCTCGAAAGGCTGGCTGGGCGCGCTGCCGCAGGCGATCGTGGCGAAGGGCTACATCTACTTCCGCCTCGACAACCGCGGCAGCGCCAATCGCGGCGTCGCCTTCGAAAGCCAGATCCGCAACGCCATGGGCACGGTGGAAGTGGCCGACCAGCGCGCGGGCGCGAAGTACCTGAAGTCGCTGCCTTTCGTCGATCCGGCCAAGATCGCGACTTACGGCTGGTCCTATGGCGGCTACATGACGCTGAAGATGCTGGAGAGCGATCCCGGCCTCTATGCGGCGGGCATCTCGGGCGCGCCGGTGACCAAGTGGGAACTCTACGACACCAGCTATACCGAGCGTTACCTCGGCGATCCGCGCCAGCAGCCGGAGGTCTACCGCGCGGCGGATGCCATCGAGAACGCCCCGAAGATCGCCGATCCGCTGCTGCTGATGCACGGCATGGCCGATGACAACGTGGTGTTCGAGAACAGCACTGCCCTGATCGCGAAGATGCAGGCCTCGTCCACCCAGTTCGAGATGATGCTCTATCCGGGCCAGACCCATTCGGCGGTGCGCGGCAGCACCGCGCGGCACGTCTGGGAGACGATCTTTGCCTTCCTCGGCCGCCACGGTGTGAAGCCGGAGTAAACCCATGAAGTCCGCACGCCTCCTGGGCGGTGCGTGCGGACTTCATGCTCGTGTCCGATCGCAGCGCTACATTGCGGACACCTAAGGGTTATTGCGCGGAACCACGCTTCTGATAGGGGATTCGCGACCCCGGACGGGACCGGGGCAAAGGCTGCAAGGACGCAGGCACGGGGCAATGGTGGAAGAAGACATCGGTCTGGCGGCGGAGGCGCGCACCTATCGCGCCTTCCTGAGCTATAGCCATGCCGACGAGCATTTTGCCCGCAAGCTGCACCGCTGGCTCGAATCCTACCGCATTCCGGCAAGACTGGTCGGCACGGAGACCGCGCTGGGCACGGTGCCGCCGCGCCTCACCCCGATCTTCCGTGACCGCGCCGAGCTGCCCGCCGCCACCAGCCTCGACCGCGAGGTGCGCCTGGCGCTCTCGCAGTCCGAGGCGCTGCTGGTGCTGTGTTCGCCTGCCGCCCGGGCCTCGCGCTGGGTCGGCGCCGAGATCGCGCTGTTCCGCAGCCTCCACCCGAACCGCCCGATCATCGCCGCGCTGGTGGAAGGCGAGCCCGAGCACAGTTTTCCCGATGCCCTGCTCGAAGCCGATGCCGAGGGCGTGGTGCACGAACCCATCGCCGCCGACTTCCGCGGCGATGCCGACGGGCCCAGGCTCGCGCGGCTGAAAATCGTCGCGGGCTTGTCGGGTGTCGCACTAGACCAGATAATTCAACGCGATGCGCAAAGGCAATTGCGCCGCGTGATCGCCATCACGCTCCTGACCGTGCTGCTTACGCTATCGATGGCGCTGATGCTGGTCTTTGCGCTGCGCGCGCAGATGGAAGCCCAGCGCCAGCGCCAGCAGGCAGAAGGACTGATCGAATTCATGCTGACGGACCTGCGGCAGAAACTGGAAGGCGTGGGCCGCCTCGACGTGCTGCAGACGGTCAACCAGCGCGCGCTGGGCTATTATGCCGACCAGCCCGATCTCAAGGACCTGCCGGCGGCCTCGCTCGACCGGCGCGCGCGCATTCTCCACGCCATGGGCGAGGACGATCACAAGCGCGGCGACGTGGCGGGGGCGCTGGCCAAGTTCAACGAGGCCCACCGTGTCACCGGGGCGCTGCTCGATGCCGACCCCGAGGATCCGGAGCGGGTCTTTGCCCATGCCCAGAGCGAGTACTGGCTCGGCTACGTCGACTTCATCCGCTATCGCTACGCGGCGGCGCTGCCGCGTTTCGAGGCCTATCGCGATCTGGCCCGGCGCCTCGTGCAGCTGCGCCCCGGCAACCGCGAATACTGGCGCGAGCTGGGCTATGCCCAGGGCAACATCTGTTCGCTGGCCGTCGCCCATGGCGCCGACGTTGCGCACAACGTTGCGCATCAGGGCCCGCAGGCCGGGCTCGGCGAATGCCGCCGCGCGCTCGAGACGATGCAGAAGGTTGACAGCATGAAGCCCGGCGATGCCGGCGTGCGCGAGGACATCGCCAACCGCCACGGCTGGCTGGCCGATGCCCTGCGCGCCGAGGGCCGCGACCGCGAGGCGCTGGAGCAGCGCGGCGCGCAGGCGGCAATCGTGCAGGAACTGCTGCGCGAGGATCCGAAGAACGTCAGCTACCTGGTGGACTGGATGCTGGTGCGGTACTCGACCTCGGAACTGCTGCGCGCGCTGGGCGAGGGCACGCGCGCCGAGGCGATGCGGCGGGAGGCTCTTTCCGACGTCGATCGGCTGATCGCGTCCGACCCGGAAAACAATGACTGGCGCGTCTGGCGGCGCAAGTTCGGCGGTCGGCCGAACTGAATTCCACGAAGGGGAACCTCATGTCGACTCTGGATTACACCCAATACGGCCTCGCACCCTGGCTCGTCACCGAGGACAAGACCGAGGACTGGAACGCGACCGCGCCGATCGTCTTCAACGTGGTGCTGGGCACCAACGGCCAGTCGGTGGTGCTGGAATACCAGCTGCCGGACTATCCGGATCAGGACTATATCTCGGTGACCTGCAACTCGACCATCCAGATCAACCTGGTCAGCGACCAGCTGTTCTTCTCGAAGGAATTCGAGGGCATCACCACCAAGGAGCCGCTCTCCTCGTTCTACGGCGGTGTCGAGTACTGCAACTACGACAAGGAGTTCGGCCGCTACAAGACGGTGCTGTTCAAGGCGCGCTTCAACAAGGGCGGCAAGCTGGGCACCTGCCACCGCTTCAACGTCAACGTCGACCTGCTGCAATATACCTCGGCGGGCGAGCCGACCTGGATCGGCCTTGCCATCGATCCCGACATCAAGAACCCGCCCCCGCAGGACTGAAACGGCGATCCGGGGCCGCTGTCCCGGATCCCGCCGACCCCTCTGGTACGCAGATAGAACGAGTAGAACCCGTGACCCTTCCTCTTCTTGCCCGCATCCGGCAGATTGCGCGCTCCGGCGACGTGCTGCGGGCGTGGCGGCTGTTCGAAGGGGCCGGGCTGCTCGAATCGCGCGATGCCGGTGCGCTCAGTCTCAAGGGACGATTGCTCAAGGATCGCGGCCTCGGGGCCGCGGGGCCCGAGCGCGGCGAATTGCTGGAGCAGGCCCAGGAGGCCTACCTGCAGGCGGCGGGCGGCCGCCGCGCGACCTATCCGCTGATCAATGCGGCCACCATCGCCCTGCTCAACGGCAAGCCGGCACAAGCCCAGGGCCTCGCCAGGCAGGTGCTCGAAGTGCTGGACAGCGGCGAGCATGAGCCGGAAACCCGTTACTGGCTGGGTGCGACGGCGGCGGAAGCGCGGCTGCTGCTGGGCGATGCCCGCGGCGCCCGGATCGCGCTCGAACAGGCGGTCAAGGCCGCGCCCGACGCCTGGGAGGACCAGGCCGCCACCTTGCGGCAGTTCCAGCAGGTCCTCGAATGGACCGGCGCCCCGTTCGGCCTGTTCGACCATCTGCGCCCGCCCGCCAGCCTCTATTTCAGCGGCATCATCGGCCTGCCGACGGACATCGCCCGGTTGCGCAAGGAGATCTCCACCCTGCTCGACCGGGTGCGTCCGGGCGCGGTGTTCGGCGCGCTGGCGGCGGGGTCCGACATCGTCATTGCCGAACTGGCACTGGCGGCAGGGGCGCAGCTCCATGCGGTGCTGCCGACCTCGGTCGAGGCGTTTCGCGCGGTCTCGGTCGAACAGTTCGGCGGCGACTGGCCGGAGCGGTTCGACCGGCTGATCGAGGCGGCCGAATCGGTGGAAGTGTTGTCCGGGCCGGGGCGGCTCTCGGCCGCGGCGATCCATCTCGGGGCGCAAGTGGCGATGGGGCTGGCGATCCGCCGCGCCCGCGTGCTGGCGACCAGCGCGGTGGCCTATCACGTCGGCCGGGCGTTCAACGAGCAGTCGGCGGCCGAAGTCGAATGGCGGCGGCAGGGGCGGCAGTTCCACGAACTGGTGCTCGACCAGATCCCGCCGACCCGGGGCGAGGAACTCGATCCCGGCGTCAACCGCGCGGTGCTGGCCGTGCTGGGGCCGGTGCCGGACTATTGCGACCTGACTTTCGTGACCCGCACGGCGGTGCACGAGGGCTTTTCGCTGTTGCAGTTCGACGATCCGGTCGCGGCGATGGACCAGGGCGCGGCCATCCTGCGGCTGGCGCCGGACAGCCGGCTGGGGCTGGACTATGCGCCCTTCGCGCCCGGTCAGGACCTGGTCGAGATCGGCAGCGCCGCCATCATGCTGGCCCGTGCCACCACCGAGGGCAGCATCTGCGCGCACTGGCCGCAGATCGCGGTGCTGGAACTGCTGGCGCCGCGCTACCGCTTCGAGACGGCGGGCGAGATCGTGACCGTGCGCGGCGATTTCCCGATCGGGCTGTTCTGCCTCGATTCGCAGGGCTGAGGCGAATTTTGCCGGAGAGGCTCTCTCCGCCGCTCAGCTGATCATCTCGCGCAGCATGCGGGGAGCCAGGATCACCAGTTCGCGCTCGTCGCGGCTGATGACGCCGCGGCGGATCAGCGCGGCGATCGCGCGCGAGGCGGTTTCGCGCGTGGTATTGGCGCAGAGCGCCAGCATCGTGACCTTGGGGGGCGGGGCGATGCGGTCGGCCTCGCCGGCCAGCGCCAGCAGTTCGGCATAGACCCGCCCCGCGGCGGTATAAGTGGTGCGGGCCATCATCCGGTCGAGCGCGCGGTCGAGCTGGCGTGCGAGCAGGCGGGCCATGCCCGCGCCAATCTGCGCGTCGACGGCGACCAGCGCGGCGATCCGGCGGGCTTCGGCGCGCAGCAGCACGGTCTCCAGCAGCGTGGCGATCTCGGCACGGTGGACCGTCGGGCTGGGGTAGGCGCCGAAGAATTCGCCGGGGCCATATTGGGCCAGCTGCTGGCGCTGGCCCTCGACGCCGTAAGCCTCGATGCGCACGCCGCCCTCGATCACCAGCCAGCAGTCGTGCGATTCCTCGCCCTGGCGCGCGAGGACTTCCCGCGCCGCCAGCCGCTGCACCGCCAGGACCTTGCCCAGCGCTTCCGCGGGAGCGCGGTCGCACCGGAAGATGGTCGCGATGATTTCGATCTTCTCGTCGGAATCCAAAAACTGACGCCCCATGACCGCGCGCCGATGCACTGTCGATGCCTCGAAACGCAAGGAGGCGCTTAACCGATTTTTACCGTGCTGCGGAAGAGCCAAGGCGATCTAAGCGGCTGTTTCGCAATGTTCAGCCCGGCCGGATCGGTCCTGCGATGGCGGGGCGGGGGCGGGGCGGGCGCTGCCAGCGGCGCCGGACTGGCGCCGGAAATGGCGCCGCTGGCGGCTCCCCGATTCTCTTGCCTGCGTGATCTTGGTCACGCGGGAACGCTTTCGGGAGGAGTAGCAAGGCCTCGCGACCCGAAGGCGGCTCTGAAAGGAGCAGCCACATCACTAAGCCCGGAAACCTCGTGTTTCCGGGCTTCTTTTCGCGCCGCGCCGGACGGCTACCCGCCCCGCGCCTGCCTCAGAGCAGGTCCTTGAGCGGTGTTCCCGCATCGGCCAGCACCTCGGCGGCGGGCGACGCGCCGGCTTCCACCAGCTTGCGGCCCTGCACGTAGTCCTTGACCATGTTCACGCAGTCGAGCGCGACGACCTTGCCTTGCTTGAGGTAGACCACCGAGAACGCGCGGGCGGCCACGTCGCCGCGCACCACCGTCTGGTCGAAGCCCAGGTTGATGCCCGCCGTCTGTAGCCGCAAGTCGTACTGGTTCGACCAGAACCACGGGAAGGCCTTGTAGGGCTTTGCGTCCTCGCCGGTCCCGGCGCCGCAGATCGCCTTGGCGACGCAGGTCGCCATGTCGTTGGCGTTCTGCACCGATTCGACCCGCATCACGGTGCCGCCGGCAAAGTCGCAGGCAAAGGCCGCGCAGTCGCCGATCGCGTAGATGTCCGGCAGCGAGGTGCGGCAGTATTCGTCCACATCGACGCCGTTCGCGCCCGCAGCGCCCGCCAGGATCAGCGGCGCCACCGCCGGAACGATGCCGATGCCCACGATCACCGCCTCGGCGGGCACGACTTCGCCGCCCGCGAGGCGCACGCCGGTGACGCGGTGATGGTCGCCCTCGAGCGCTTCCACGGCCACCCCGGTGCGCAGATCGACACCGTGGGCGCGGTGTTCGGCCTGGTAGAAGGCGGAAAGTTCCTCGCCCGCCACGCGGGCCAGCACGCGCGGCAGCGCTTCGAGCAGCGTCACCTTGAGCCCGAGCTTCGAGAGCACCGCCGCCGCTTCCAGGCCGATGTAGCCGCCGCCGATGACGACCACGTTTTTCGTGCCCGCGTCGACTTCCGCCATGAGCGTGTCACAATCCTCGCGGGTACGCACCGCGTGGATGCCCGCGAGGTCGGCGCCCGCGCAGGAGAGCCGGCGCGGATCGCCGCCGGTCGCCCAGACCAGCGTGCCGTAGCCGAAGGTCTCGCCGTTCGAGAGCGTGAGCGCGTGCGCCGCGGGATCGACCGCGGTGACTTCGGTGCCCAGCTTGAAGGCGATCTCCTTCTCGGCCCAGAACGTCGGCGGGCGGATGTAGAGGCGGTCGAAGGTCTTCTCCCGCGCGAAATATTCCTTGGAGAGCGGCGGGCGCTCATAAGGATATTCCGGCTCGCGGCCGATCACCGTGACGGTTCCGGTAAAACCGTTCTGGCGCAGGGCAATGGCGCACTGCGCACCGCCGTGGCCGGCTCCCACGATAACGACGTCCGACTGGCTCATGAGGGGTTCCGTTCGGGCAACTTCATCTCTCCGTGAATTTCTGGAATGGAACAATCTTGCTTGGAGAGCGTGTCTCATGGCATTCGGCGAAAAGGGCAAGAGCGAATGCGGCTTCCGCCCATTGATGATGCAGTTTCATGACAGCAATCACCCGCAGGTATCTATCCGTGCCGGGATCAAGCTGTTAGTCCCCTGATTCTCGAAACCACATAGGGTCGGCCGGTCCACTTTCCGCGCATCGCGCATTCCTGGCTGCGGGCTCTCAACGAAAACATCACCGGGGACAGGCGATCTGGCCGGCGAGCCTTGTGCGAAAGCGCAGGGCCGCCCGGCGTTTGGAGTATTCGATGCTGGGAATTGTCAAGACCGCGCTGCATCGCCCGCTGACGTTCATCGTCATGGCCATCCTGATCGCGCTGGGCGGCCTGATCGCCGCCTTCCGCACTCCGGTCGACATCTTCCCGGATATCAAGATCCCGGTCATCGCCGTCGCCTGGACCTATTCCGGCCTGTCCCCGCAGGACATGTCCGACCGCATGGTGACGCCTTACGAGCGTATCCTGACCACCACGGTCAACGACATCGAACATATCGAAAGCCAGTCCTTCCAGGGCATGGGCGTGGTGAAGATCTACTTCCAGCCCGGCGTCGACATCCGCACCGCCACCGCGCAGGTCACCTCGGTGTCGCAGACGGTGCTCAGGCAGATGCCGCCGGGCGTGAACCCGCCGCTGATCCTGAACTATTCCGCCTCCACCGTGCCGATCCTCCAGCTGGCCCTGTCCGGCAAGGGTCTGTCGGAACAGCAGCTGTTCGACATCGGCCAGAACCAGGTCCGCACCGGCCTCGTCACCATTCCCGGCCTTGCCATGCCCTATCCCTCGGGCGGCAAGCAGCGCCAGGTGCAGGTCGACCTCAACCCCGACGCCCTGCAGGCCCGCGGCCTTTCCGCGCAGGACGTCGGCACCGCCATCGCCGCGCAAAACCAGATCAACCCGGCCGGTTTCGTCAAGATCGGCCCGGCGCAGTACACCGTGCGCCTGAACAACACCCCCGGCTCGATCGAGGCGCTGAACGACCTGCCGGTGAAGGTGGTCAACGGCGCGACGATCTACATGCGCGACGTTGCCTTCGTGCGCGACGGCAGCGCCCAGCAGCAGAACGTGGTGCACGTGCAGGGCAGCCGCTCGGTGCTGCTGACCGTGCTCAAGAACGGCGCCACCTCTACCCTTGCGGTGGTGGACGGCGTGAAAAACGCGCTGCCCCGGATCACCTCGACCCTGCCGGACAGCCTCAAGGTGCTGCCGGTGGGCGACCAGTCGCTGTTCGTGAAGGCCGCCGTTTCGGGCGTGATCCACGAAGGCGCGATGGCCGCCGCGCTGACCTCGATGATGATCCTGCTGTTCCTCGGCTCCTGGCGCTCCACCGTCATCATCGCCGTCTCGATCCCGCTCGCCGTGCTGGCCGCCGTGGCCGCGCTCGCCGTGTTCGGGCAGACGATGAACGTGATGACGCTGGGCGGCCTCGCCCTCGCGGTCGGCATCCTGGTCGACGACGCGACGGTGACGATCGAGAACATCAACTGGCATCTGGAGCAGGGCAAGGGCGTGATGGAGGCGATCCTCGACGGCGCCGCCCAGATCGTCACCCCGGCCTTCGTCTCGCTGCTGTGCATCTGCATCGTCTTTGTGCCGATGTTTTTCCTGCCGGGCGTCGCGGGCTATCTGTTCGTGCCGATGGCGCTTTCGGTGGTCTTCGCGATGATCGCCTCGTTCATCCTGTCGCGCACCCTGGTGCCGACCATGGCGATGTACCTGCTGAAGCCCCACACCCCGCACGGCGAGAACCACCACAACGCCGGCACCCCGGAATCGCGCAATCCCTTCGTGCGCTTCCAGCGCGGGTTCGAGACGCAGTTCGAGAAGATCCGCAGCGGCTACCTCGGCATGCTGGCCCGCGCGCTGCGGTCGCGTAAGCCGTTCATGCTGGGCTTCCTGGCAGTCGTCGTGCTCTCGTTCGGCCTGCTGCCGCTGCTTGGCAGCAACTTCTTCCCGGCGGTGGACTCGGGCCAGATCGCCATGCACGTCCGCGTGCCGGTGGGTACCCGCATCGACGAATCCGCCCGCAATTTCGAGCAGATCACCGCCGAGGTCCGCAAGATCATCCCGGCCGCCGAAGTGAAGTCGATCACCGACAACATCGGCCTGCCGGTCAGCTCGATCAACACCGTCTACAACAACTCGGGCACCATCGGCCCGCAGGACGGCGACATGCTGATCACGCTGGAGGAAGGCCACGAGCCGACCGAAGGCTACGTGAACCAGCTGCGCCGCGAACTGCCGCGCCGCTTCCCCGGCACCCAGTTCGCGTTCCTCCCCGCCGACATCACCAGCCAGATCCTGAACTTCGGTTCGCCGTCGCCGATCGACGTGCAGATCTCCGGCAAGAACGCCGCCGCCTCGCGCGAATTCGCGCACAAGCTGATGGTCAAGCTGGCCAAGGTGCCCGGCCTTGCGGACCTGCGCATCCAGCAGCCGCAGAACTCGCCGCAGATCGACGTCGACGTGGACCGTTCGCGCGTGGGCCAGTACGGCCTCACCGAGCGCGACGTGACCACCAGCCTCGGCAACTCGCTGGCGGGCACTTCGCAGACCGCGCCGGTGTTCTTCGTGAACCCCGACAACGGCGTGCAGTACCCGGTGGTCGCGCAGGCGCCCGACTATGCCATCGATTCGATGAGCAAGCTGGCCAACCTGCCGGTTTCCGGCGCAGCAGCAGGGCGTCCGCAGCCGCTCGGCGCACTGGCCACGCTCACCCGGTCGAGCACCGCGCCGATCGTCTCGCACTACAACATCGCCCCGGTGCTCGACATCTACGGCACCCCGCAGGGCCGCGATCTCGGCGCCGTGGCGGGGGACGTGCAGAAGGCGATCGACTCGCTCAAGGCCGAAGTGCCCAAGGGCGCCAGCGTCACCATTCGCGGCCAGTACCAGACGATGAACACCGCCTTCTCCGGCCTTGGCTGGGGCCTGCTGGGCGCGGTCGTGCTGATCTACCTGCTGATCGTGGTGAACTTCCAGTCGTGGCTGGACCCGTTCATCATCATCACCGCGCTGCCCGCCGCGCTTGCCGGCATCGTCTGGATGCTGTTCGCGACGGGGACCACGCTTTCGGTCCCGGCCCTGACCGGCGCGATCATGTGCATGGGCGTGGCCACCGCCAACTCGATCCTGGTCGTCAGCTTCGCCCGCGAAAAGCTGGCCGAGCTGGGCGATCCGGTGAAGGCGGCGATGGAAGCCGGTCTCGTCCGCTTCCGCCCGGTGCTGATGACCGCGCTGGCCATGATCATCGGCATGGGCCCGATGGCGCTCGGCCTCGGCGAAGGCGGCGAGCAGAACGCGCCGCTCGGCCGCGCCGTGATCGGCGGCCTTGTCTGCGCCACCATCGCCACGCTGTTCTTCGTTCCCACCGTCTTCGCTTTCTTCCATAGCCGTCGCAAGCACCATGAAGCGCCCTCCGAAGCTCTTCCCGAAGCAGAGGCCGCCCATGCTTGATCCCCAGATGCACCAGACTCCCGAGGCCCCCATGGACAACGACACTCCCACCGGTCCCAGCAGCCGCACCCTGAAGCGGGTGGGCATCGGCGCGGCCATCGTCGCCCTGGCCGTGGTCGCCGTGGGCACCGCCAGCCGCATGCACGCGACGAGCGAACTGAAGAGCGCGGCCGAGGATTCGGCGCTGCCCACCGTGGCGCTGGCCGTGCCCAAGACGGCGGCGGGCGAGGGCGGTCTGACCCTGCCCGGCACCGCGCAGGCGTGGAACAGCGCGGCGATCAACGCGCGTACCAACGGCTATGTCAGCAAGTGGCTGGCCGACATCGGCGACCATGTGCGGGCCGGCCAGCCGCTCGCCATTCTCGACGCGCCGGAAATCGAGCAGCAGCTGGCGCAGGCCAAGGCCGACTACCAGACCGCGCTCGCCAACCAGCGCCTTGCCGCCACCACCGCCAGGCGCTGGAGCGCGATGCTGGCCAAGGATGCCGTCTCGCAGCAGGAAGTGGACGAGAAGGCGGGCGACCTTGCCGCCAAGACCGCGCTCGCCAATGCGGCGCTGGCCCAGGTGCGCGAGCTTCAGGCCCAGCACGGCTTCACCCAGCTTTCCGCGCCCTTCGCGGGCGTCGTCACCAGCCGCTCGGCGCAGATCGGCGCGCTGGTCACGGCCGGCAATGCCGCCGCGCAGCCGCTGTTCACCGTGTCCGACGTGCACAAGATGCGCGTCTATGTCCGCGTGCCGCAGATCTATTCGGCGCTGGTCAACCCCGGCGTCACCGTTGCGCTCAGCCTGCCGGAATATCCGGGCCGCTCGTTCCCGGGAACGGTGACCCGCAGCGCCGGCGCGGTCGATGCGCAGTCGGGCGCGGTGCTGGTCGAAGTGCAGGCGGACAACAACGACGGCGCGCTGAAGCCGGGCGCCTTCGTGCAGGCCCACTTCGACGTCGACGCCACGCTCAAGGGCGTGACCCTGCCGGGCAGCGCCGTGCTCTACACCGACAAGGGCCCGAGCGTGGCCGTGCTGGGCGCAGGCAACACGGTCACCGTCCGCCCGATCACCATCGCGCGCGATCAGGGCAAGTCGGTGATCGTCTCGGTGGGCGTCAACCTTGGCGACCGCGTGGTGGATTCGCCGCCGGACTCGATCCGCACCGGCGACCGCGTGCAGGTGCAGAGCGCCGCCGATGCCGCCCCGGCAAAGGGCGCCACGCATGGTTAAGCGGGTCGCCCTCACTGCGCTTGCGGCAGCGCTGCTGGGCGGCTGTTCGATGGCCCCCAGGTACACGCCGCCGGCGGCCAGCCTCCCCGCCGCGCCCGAGCAGTTCGCCGAAATGCAGGGCTGGGCCCCCGCCGCCCCGCAGGACGCTGCCCTGCGCGGCGCGTGGTGGACGATGTTCGGCGATCCCGTGCTGGACGACCTCGAAACCAGGGCCGAGGCCGCCAGCCCGACCCTGGCCGCCGCGCTCGCCCGCTACGATCAGGCGCGCGGCGCCGCCGGGGTGGCGACCTCCGAACTCTTCCCCGAGATCGGCGTCAACGGTTCCGCCGCCCGCTCGCGCGTGTCGGCCGGGCGCCCGCTCTCCTCGGGCTCCTCGGCGACCTACGACAACTACATCGTCGGCGGCAGCCTGTCCTACGAACTCGACCTCTGGGGCCGGGTGCGCAACAGCGTGAAGGCGGGCAGGGCCGAGGCCGATGCCTCCGCCGGCGATCTCGCCTCGGCGCGCCTCAGCCTGCAGGCCGCCGTTGCCGACGCCTACTTGCGCCTGCGCGGGCTCGACGCCCAGGCCCAGCTGCTCGACCGCTCGGTGGACGCCTTCCAGCGTGCCTACCAGCTGACCGAGACGCGCCACGAAGGCGGAATCTCCTCCGGCATCGACGTCAACCGCGCCCGCACCGTCCTTGCCAATGCCCGCGCCCAAGTGGCCTCCATCGCCAACCAGCGCGCGCAGACCGAGCACGAACTGGCCGCGCTGACCGGCGCCGTCGCCTCGGACTTCCACGTCGCCGCGGCGGCGCCCGCCTTCGACGTGCCCAGCCTTGCAGTGGATACCCCCTCGACGCTGCTCCAGCGCCGGCCCGACATCGCCGCCGCCGAACGCCGCGTCTATGCCGCCAACGCCCGCATCGGCGTGGCCCGCGCGGCCTGGTTCCCGACCATCGGCCTCGGCGGATCGGGCGGATGGCAGACCACCCACGGCAACCTCCTGAGCGCTCCCAATTCGATGTGGTCGCTCGGCCCCCTCTCGGCGCTGCTCACCGTGTTCGACGGCGGCGCCCGCCGCTCGCAAGTGAAGATCTCGCGCGGCGAATACGACGAGGCCGCCGCCGACTACCGCACCACCGTGCTCGGCGCCTTCCGCGAAGTGGAAGATTCGATCGCGGCCATGCGCCAGCTCGAAACGCAGGGCAAAGCGCAGCAGGAAGCCGCCGCCGCCGCCCAGCGCACCAGCGAGATCGCCATGTCCCGCTACCGCGACGGCGCCTCGGACTACCTCGACGTGGTGACCGCCCAGACCGACGCCCTCGACGCCCAGCGCTCCGCCATCGCCGTGGAGACCGAACGCATGCGCGCGGCGGTGGACTATGTGAAGGCGATTGGCGGGCCTTCGGAGGCCAAGGGGTAAGAAGGGATAGAGCAGGGGAGCATAGCCCCCCTGCACCCCCATTACCGTCTGCGTCGCGCGCGCAGATTCGGTGTGCGCCCCTTGCGGCGCAGCCAATAAGTCTCCCGACGCCGCCATGGGCGCGCAAGGCTGTCGGTCCGCGTGACCTAGACGGTATTGGGGGTGCAGGGGGTATTAACCCCCTGCTTTATCTCTTGTTCTTCAAAACCCTAAACCATCGTCTCCGGCCGCACCACGCGGTCGAACGTCGCCTCGTCCACCAGCCCCAGATCGAGCGCGGCTTCCTTCAAAGTCAGCCCGTCCGTGTGCGCGTGCTTGGCGATTTTTGCGGCGTTGTCGTAGCCGATCTCGGGTGCAAGGGCCGTCACCAGCATCAGCGAGCGTTCCAGCAATTCGGTGATCCGGCGGCGGTTGGGTTCGATGCCTGCCACGCAGCGGTCGGCAAAGCTGGTCATGCCGGTGGCGAGCAGGGCGATCGAGCGGATCACCGCGGCGCCGATCATCGGCTTGAACACGTTGAGTTCGAAGGCGCCCTGCATGCCGCCGACGGTCACCGCCTGATGGTTGCCGATCACTTGTGCGGCTACCATCGTCAGCATCTCGCACTGGGTGGGGTTGACCTTGCCGGGCATGATCGAGCTGCCCGGTTCGTTGGCGGGCAGGTCCAGTTCGCCAAGCCCGGAGCGCGGGCCGGAGCCGAGCAGGCGGATGTCGTTGGCGATCTTGGTGAGGGCGACGGCGAGGGTGGAGAGGGTGCCGGAAAGCTGCACCAGCGCGTCGTTGCTGGCGAGCGCCTCGAAGGTGTTGGGCGCGGGCACGAAGGCGAGGCCGGTCTGGACGGCGAGGTCCGCCGCGACGTCCGCCGCGAAGCCTTCGGGGGCGTTGAGGCCGGTGCCGACGGCGGTGCCGCCCTGCGCCAGCCGCAGGACGCCCTGTTCGGCATGGAGCAGCCGCTCGCGGGCATCGCGAAGCTGCTGGACGTAGCCGGAAAATTCCTGCCCCAGCGTCAGCGGGGTGGCGTCCTGCAGGTGGGTGCGGCCGATCTTGACGATCTGGCTCCAGGCCTCGGATTTGGCTTCGAGCGCGCGGGCAAGGTGGTCGAGCGCGGGGAGCAGGGCCTTGTGCAGTTCCACGGCGGCGGCGACGTGGAGCGCGGTCGGGAAGCTGTCGTTGGAGGACTGGCCGCGATTGACGTGGTCGTTGGGGTGGACCGGGCTCTTGCCGCCGCGCTGGCCGGAGAGCAGTTCGTTGGCGCGTCCGGCGATCACCTCGTTGACGTTCATGTTGCTCTGGGTGCCGGAGCCGGTCTGCCAGATCACCAGCGGGAACTGGTCGTCGAGCGTGCCCGAGACCACTTCGGCGGCGGCGGCCTCGATCGCGCGGGCAAGGCTTTCGTCGAGCCCGTGCCGTGCGTTGACCCGCGCGGCGGCCAGCTTCACGCGGGCAAGGGCATGGACGATGGCCACGGGCATGCGCTCGGTGGGGCCGAAGGGGAAGTTGTGCAGGCTGCGCTCGGTCTGGGCGCCCCAGTAGGCGGCGGCGGGGACGTCGATCTCGCCGATCGAGTCGGTTTCGCGGCGGAATTCCATGGCACGGGCTCCTCTGTCACCGCGCCCGCGCTGGCTTGCGGGAAAGGGCGCGAGGCTAACCTAAGTATCGGATCAGGCGGGTGCAATGTCCCTATTGGCAAGATGGGTTGCGGGGGGGCGCTCCGGGGCGCTCACGCGGTCAGGAGCAGCAGCGCGCGCAGGGCGGGGTCGAGCAGCAGGTGGACCAGTCCGTGCCCGGCGAGGGCCGAAAGGAAGCCGTGGCGCCAGTAGAGCAGGCCCCAGACGCAGCCGACCAGCCAGAAGCGCAAGGCGCCGTAGAGCGGGTAATGGGACACCGCCGTCCAGGCATTGAGCAGTTGCACCGCCGCGATGATCAGCAGCAGCGCCCAGGGCGGCAGCGGCCTGCGGGTGAACGGCGCGCTGGCGGCGGCGGCGAGCACGGCCAGCGCGGTGGTCAGGAGCAGGCGGTACTGCACTTCCTCCAGCATCGATCCGGCGGCGGAAAACAGCATGCGCGGCAGCAGCGGCGCGGTGAACAGCGCGGCATAACCCTCGGGCAGCGCGCGGCGGAACAGCACGCCGTCGAGCAGGAGCACGAAGGCGCTTACCCCCAGCACCGCGCCGAGCGTTGCCGCGAGCGCGGCCTTGCGCTCGCGCGCAAGGAGGTGCAGCCCGGTGCGCGCGAGGATCAGGCGGAGCGCGGATCGCAAGGGAAAGGGGCTCAGGGTTTGGCCCCGCTCCAGATCGCCCAGCCGACCAGCCAGGCCGCCACCACGCAGGCGAAGAACCGCCAGGCGGGCGCGCGGACGAGGCCCCGGGTTCCGGCGGGAAGGTCGCGCTTGCCGGTCACCATCGGGGCGATCAGGTTGTCGCGCTTGACGAAGCGGTAGAACAGCACCGCGCCGACATGGAGCACGATAAGCGCGAGAATGAGGTTGAAGCCCAGCTCATGCAGCTGTGTCGCGCGGTCGGCGGTGGTGAACGAGACGAGATGGTTGAGCGGGCCGGTCACCCCGTCATCCTCGTCGCCCGCAAGGAGGCCGAAGGTGACCTGCAGGCCCAGCAGGCCGAGCAGGGCGATCACGCTCCACCCGCCGGCGGCATTGTGGCCGGCCGTGGGGGCCGCGCCGGTCCGGCCGCGCAAATGGTCCAGCACCGCGCGCGGGCCGCGCACGAAGGCGGCGAAGCGCGCGGTCGATCCGCCCACGAAGCCCCAGAGCACGCGGATTACCAGCAGCTGCAGCATGACCGTGCCGATCTGCATGTGCCACGTCATGTGGCCGTTCTCGGCGGTCCACCACAGGGCCGGGATCAGCACCACGAAAGCCCAGTGGATGAAGCGGACGGGAAGATCCCAGAGCGGGGTGGAGACCCCGCCCGGGTTGCTCACTTGTCCTTCTTTCGGAACTGCTCGTGGCAGCCCTTGCAGGCACCGCCGATGTCGCCCATCGCCTTGGTGGTGGCGACCAGGTCCTTGGCGTCGGCGGCGGTCTTCAGGGCGTCGGCGGCGCTGGCGAGCTTGTCGGCGGCGGCCTTGAATTCGCCGGGCTTCTGCCAGACGGCGGGCAGGGCCTCGGTCTTGGGGGCCGCGTCGGGGCCGGTGCCTTCGGGGAACAGGCCGAGGATCTTGCCGGCGTCGTCCTTCATCGAGGCGGCGGCGGCCGAGGCGGTGGCGAAGTCCGGCGGGGTGCTTTCGAGCGCGGCCTTGGCGACCTTGTTCGACTTGCCGATGTCCTTGAAGTTCGCCTTGCGCTGCTTGACGATGGCCGAGGCGTCCACGGCGGCATCGGAGGCCCCGGCGGACCCGTCGGGCGCGGTCTGCGGGCCCTTGCAGGCGGAAACGGCAAGGAGCGCGCCGATCGCGGCGGCAAGCACGAGTTTCGAGGGGGCGAGTTCAGAGGCCGTAAGGGTACGGGGCCCAGGGATTCGGGTCATGGCGCGGCAACTCCTGTCAGGCGGGACACTTATGCATCCCTTGAAGCCTTGATAACGTGGATTGTTGCGCTGCGAAGAGGGGATTTGGGAATCCCCGGCGAAATTCGGGTTCGTTTGGAAATTCGCGAAAGAGCGAATTTCGCGGCACCGGCCCACTCCCCACCCGACCACCCACTAGGGTACAATCGTTGGGCGGTCGGGTGGGGGAGTGGGCCGGTGCCGCCTCAAAAATGCCCTTTCGGGCATTTTTCAAACGGGCTTTACCCCGCGAAGACAGTCCCATCCATCAGCTTGCGTGCGGTGCGAAGGAGGGCGGCGCTGGTGACGGCGCCGCCCTCGTCCACTTCGAGGACACAGGACATCTCGCCGGTCGGATGTTCGACCGACAGCGTCTTGCGGCGACCCTCGGGGCATATGGCGAGTTCGGCGGCGGGCGAGCCTTCGATCAGGCAGGCCGTCGCCACCGAGACCGCACCCAGCACGCCGATGGTGGCGTGGGCGCGGTGGGGAATGAAACTGCGCACGGTCACCGCGCCGCCATGCCGGGGCGGGGCGACCAGCATCATCTTGGGGACCGACTTGTCCTTGACGTCGCCGAGGTTCATCCGCTCGCCCACGGCAAGGCGGATGGCCTCGATCCTGGCCTTCAGCTCGGTATTGGCATCGAGGCTCTCGCGGTCCTCGTAGCCGGTGATGCCCAGGTCCTCGGCCTTCATCACGACGCAGGGCATGCCGTTGTCGATGAGCGTCACGCGCACGCCGTTCACTTCGTCCGCCGCATTGCCGGTGGGCAGCAGCGCGCCGCACGACGAGCCGGCGGTGTCGCGGAATTCCAGCGGCACCGGCGCATGGCTGCCGGGCACGCCGTCGATCTTGGCATCGCCCTTGTAGGTCACCCTATGACCGTCCGGGCCGCCCGGCGTCTGCACCGTGGCGACGGCGACCTGCCCGGTATTCTCCATGAAGATGGCGACATCGGTTTCCTCGCCCCTGGCTTCGATCAGCCCGCGCTCGATGGCAAAGGGGCCGACGCCGGCGAGGATATTGCCGCAGTTCTGCTGGTCGCTGACGAGCGCCTGGTCAACAAAGACCTGCAGGAACAGGTAATCGACGTCGATGCCTTCGCGCGAGGATTTGGAAACGACCGCGACCTTGCTGGTCAGCGGATCGGCGCCGCCCATGCCGTCGATCTGGCGCGGATCGGGCGAGCCCATCACGGCAAGCAGGAAGGCATCGCGCTGCGCGGGATCGGCGGGGAGGTCGGACTTGAGGAAGTAGCCGCCCTTCGAAGTGCCGCCGCGCATCCACATGCAGGGGAGGCCCTCGGTTTCGCGTGCTTCACTCATGGCGCTCTCCCGGCAATATCGAATCGACGTGAGCGTACTTGCCTTTCCGGGGCCGGGCGAGGGAAGGCGGATGCGGCAATTCGCGATTGGTTCTGGCTAAACATGGCGCGCGGGCAGGGGCTGGCGGGAAGGCCGAAGCGGACCTTGGATCCCTGCTTGGGCTGGGCCTGTCGACGCCTGACCAGCGCATGGTCACGCGCTGCGTGCGGGCTTCGACAGGCTCAGGATGAGCGGGGGTGGGTTAAACGCGGAACGGCAGGGTACGCCCCGTTGCAGACGTTCGTTGAACCCGGATGGCTTGCCGATTGTTCACTCCATTCGTCATTCCCGCGAAGGCGGGAATCCAGTGGCGACCTCGCAATGAGGGACACTCGAAGGCAATCCGCAGTGGCGCGATCTCGCCACCGACTTTGGCTTCGAAGCGCTGCGTTGACTGGATTCCCGCCTTCGCGGGAATGACGAAGTGGTGGTGGGAGATGAATGCCCGCTTCCACCCAAATCAGACCTCTCCGCCCGCTCAGGATGAGCGGAGCGGGCGGGGCGCGGTCGGGCGCCCGGGCTCACCGCAAGACCACAGGCAATAAACCGGCAATACCGTCATGAATCGGTCTTCTCTCTGACACCGAAATGGCGTCGGATTGCCATGTTAGGCCCCTAGCAATCGCCCCGCGACTGTTTGACCTGCAAAAATAGGGGCACATCCATGACACAGGAACTTCCCGCCAGCGGCTATAGCGATGGCGACGTCGATACCAATTCCACTTGCGTCACCTCGCTCGAAGACCTCGCCGCGCAGCGGTACTCGCGCCGACAGGCGCTGTTCCGCGGTGCGGGCGCCACGACCATGGCGTTCATGGGCACCGCCGTGCTGGCGGCCTGCGGCGACGGCGACGATGACAAGAAGCTGGAAATCTCGGCGGGAAGCAATGCGGCGACAAGTTCGGGCCGGGTGGTGACGCTTACCGGCAGCCCGGCCGATGGCGAGGCGGCCTATGCCACCTCGTGGGCGCAGACTTCGGGCACCGCGGTCACGCTGACCGGCACGGGTTCGGTTGTCAGCTTCATCGCGCCCGCCGTCAGCGCGGCGACCGATCTGGTCTTCACGTTCACCGCCAAGACCCCGGTCGGCCAGGCGCGCACCGCCCAGACCACCGTGCGCGTCTCGCCTTCGGCGCTGGGCTTCGCGGCGGTGCCGCACAGCCTCGAGGACGTGGTGAAGGTGCCCTCGGGCTATTCGGTGACGGTCATGACCCGTCTGGGCGATCCGCTGTCGGCCGGCACGGCGGCTTATGCCAACGACGGCAGCGACAGCGATTTTGCCCACCGCATCGGCGATCACGGCGATGCGCTGCACTTCTTCGGCCTGTCCTCGGCGGGCGGGCGTGACGACAGCAGCTCGGCGCGCGGCCTGATGGTGCAGAACCACGAGAACCTCAACGTCCAGTACCTGCACCCCAATGGCCCGACCAATGTGTCGAGCGGCCCGCGTCCGGCGGCAGAGGCGCTCAAGGAGATCGAGGCGCACGGCGTTTCGGTGTCGGAATACCAGGACGCGGGCAGCCGCAAGTGGTCCTACGTCAAGGGCAGCAGCTTCAACCGCCGCATCACCCCGAACACGCCGATGAGCTTCCACGGCCCCGCCGCCGGTTCCTCGCTGCTGTTCACCGCCTATTCGGCCACCGGCGTCGCCGGGCGCGGCACCATCAACAACTGCGCCAACGGCATCACGCCCTGGGCCTCCAACCTGACCTGCGAGGAGAACTGGGCCGGTTACTTCCGCCGCGATGCGGCGGACGATGCCAGGCGCAGCGTGCGCGAGATGACCGCGATCAGCCGCTACGGTGTCACCAGCCGCACCGGCAACTTCGCCTGGTCCACCGCCAGCGCGACCGATTCGATCTACACCAAGTGGAACGCGACGATCACCGGCGCGGCGGCCACCGACGACTATCGCAACGAGTTCAACCAGTATGGCTGGGTGGTCGAGATCGATCCCTACGACCCGGCCTCGACCCCGCGCAAGCGCACCGCGCTTGGCCGCATGGGGCATGAGGGGGCTTTCGTGCGCGCCGTGGCCGGGCAGCCGCTCGGTGTCTACATGGGCGACGATTCGCGCCGTGAGTACCTCTACAAGTTCGTGTCCTCGGCCGCTTATGCCGCCGCCGATGCCGCCAGCACCAGCCGCCTTGCGATGGGCGACAAGTACCTCGACGCGGGCACGCTCTATGTCGCGAAGTTCAATGCCGACGGGACCGGGCAGTGGCTGCCGCTGGTCTTCGGTTCGGTGCCCAGCCGCCCGGCGACCGGCGCTTATCCCGAATACGTGTTTGCCGATCAGGCCGACATCCTCGTCAACACCCGCCTGGCCGCCGACGCGGTGGGGGCGACGCCGATGGACCGTCCGGAATGGACCGCCGGCAACCCGGTGACCGGCGAGATCTACCTCACGCTCACCAACAACAATGCCGCCGGGCGTCCGCTCACCGGCACCGATGCGGCCAACCCGCGCCACTACAACGACCCCAAGGGCGCCTCGGCCAGCGCGCAGTACGGCAACCCCAACGGTCACATCATCCGCCTGCGCGAAACCGGAGACACCACGGCGGCCACCACGTTCCGCTGGGACATCTACCTGTTCGGCGCCGATGCCGCCGATGCCGGGGCGCAAGTGAACCTCTCGGGCCTGACCGCCGACAACGACTTCTCCAGCCCGGACGGTTGCTACTTCTCGCGCGCCACCAACCCGGCGGGGCAGATCAACCCGGTGCTGTGGATCGAGACCGACGACGGCGCGATGACCGACCGCACCAACTGCATGCTGCTGGCTGCGCTTCCCGGCCATGTCGGCGACGGCGGCGCGAAGACCATCACCAACACCGGCTCGGGCGGCGCCACCGCCACCCAGGCGACCTACCAGGGCGCAGCGGCAACGGCGGCGACGCTGCGGCGCTTCCTCGTCGGCCCGGTCCAGTGCGAGATCACCGGCATCGACATGACCCCGGACGGGCGCACGCTGTTCGTCGGCATCCAGCATCCGGGCGAGGACGGCACCGCCGCCGCGCCGTCGAGCCACTGGCCCGACAGCCAGACCGGCACCGCCGCCGCAACGGTCCGCCCGCGCTCGGCGATCGTGGCGATCACCAAGGATGACGGGGGCATTATCGCGCTCTGATCGGTTGGTCGGAATGAAGGGAAGGGCGTGCCTTGCGGCGCGCCCTTTGCCGTTTGTATCGCCGGGGCGTTGCACGCGGCGCCGTCTGGAAACGGCTCTTGTGATGGCTTAATGAACAGTCCTGTTGATAACAGGAGAGGCCACGTGAAACAGACGGGCACCGACAAGCCGGCCGCGCTGACCGCCAAGGACATGGACGAGGAACGCCTCGCCACTTATCCCACCACTGCGTTCCTCTCGAAGGACTACCTTGCGGCGGAAAAGACGCTGCTATGGCCCAGGGTCTGGCAGATGGTGGAGCGCGAGAGCGACCTGCCGAACCCGGGCGACTGGATGACTTACGACGTCGCCGACGAATCGATCATCATCCTGCGCAAGGACGACGGCTCGCTGAAAGCCTTCCACAACGTCTGCCCGCATCGCGGCCGCCAGCTCGTTTCGGTGCCCGGCATGCTGCCCGGCAAAGTGCACGATGTGCGTGGCAGCAACCGCCGGAGCTTCGTCTGCGGCTTCCACGGCTGGACATTCGACCAGGACGGCCAGAACACCTACATCCTCGACCCGCAGGACTGGCACAACAAGCTGACGCGCGAGATGACCTGCCTGTCGGACCTGCAGGTCGATACCTGGGGCGGCTATATCTACATCTCCATGGACCCCGATGCGGTGCCGCTGAAGGAGTGGATGGGCCGCGCGGGCGAGATCCTCGATCATTTCGACCTGGCCGGGATGGACTACAAGTGGCGCCAGTGGGCGATCTACGACTGCAACTGGAAGACCGCGATCGAGGCCTTCCTCGAACCCTACCACGTCGCCGGCACCCACACGCAGCTGCTTGCCTATGGTGACTACTACGCGCTCTCGAAGCAGTACGGCCTCCATTCGGTGTCGAGCTACGACACCCGCGAGGAGAAGTTCCAGATGAGCGAGAGCGCCGGCACCACCCGCGCCGGCAAGGGAGACGACGCCCGCGTCTCCACGTACGAGCTGATTCGCGAGAACTACGAGACGGTGAACTACTCCGCCTCCACCGAAACGCTGGTCAACGCCGCCAGCCGCCTGGTGGACGAGCTGCCCGAGACCGCGACGCCCGGCGAGATCATTGCCCACTGGCTGAAAAGCGCCAAGGCCGACGATGCCGCGCGCGGGGTGATCTGGCCCGAGGTGCCGCCCGAGATCAAGAAGGAGGGCGGCCTTGCCTGGGGCTTGTTCCCCAACCAGAACATCCTCCACGGCGAGACTTTTGCGCTGTGCTACCGGGTGCGCCCCTATGGCGACGACCCGGACAAGTGCATCTTCGAAAGCTACGCCCTCGAACGCTTCCCCGAAGGCGAGGCGCCGAAGACCGAATGGGTCTACGCCGACCCCATCGGCGAGAACTGGGGCGCGGTGCTGGCGCAGGACTTCGCCAACATGGAATTCGTGCAGAAGGGCATGAAGTCGCGCGGCTTCCGCGGCCCGCTGCCCAATCCGCACCAGGAGCAGAAGGTCATCAACCTCCACCGCAACCTGGCCAATTTCATGGACGGCATGGGCGCGCCGACGCTGCTGGACGTGGACTAGGATAGACGTGAAATAGGGCAGAAGGGGAAGGGCAGGGGCGATCGTCCCTGCCTCCCGTTACCGCCCGCCTGGTGTGGGCGCGATCCGCTGCGCGCCCGTGCCGGGGATCAGCCGTCCCGCCGCCGGCGCGCCTCGACCTGTTCGCGCAGGCGTTCCACTTTGGCCCTGAGCGAGGCGCGGACTTCTTCGAGCGGGGGAACCTCGGCCTCGATCTCCGCCCGGATGCGCTCGTAGGCGGGCGAGCCGGGCCGCAGGTCGGCATCCGCGCCGTAGCGGTGGGCGCGGCGCTGGCGCAGCAGGAACAGCATCAGGGCGGTATCGTGCCGGGTATAGGTGGCCACCACCGAGCCCCGGCTCACCACCGGGCGCTCCTCGCCCCGGATCGCGCGTTCCAGCGCGCAGTCCTCCAGCCGCGCCATGCCCCGGTCGATCGCCATTTCCCAGGCGGCGGCAAACCCCTCCGCGCCGGGCAGCGCGCGCAGCTTGTAGAGCGCTTCCAGCGAGGCACCGATCGAGCGCGCCGCCTGGGTGACGATGCCGCTGGCCGCCAGCGCGGCGATGAAGGCGCGCTGGCGCTCGGGGGTGATCGCGTTGCGGCGCGGCTGCTTGTGGAGATAGGGGGCAAAGCCCAGCAGGGGATCGTCCGGCGCGGGCTCGTCCTCGAAAAAGGCGGTGCGGGCAGTGCGCCGTCCCGGCCGCCGGGACGCGCAGCCCGCCCCCTTACCGGCCCCCATACTGGCAGGCACGCTGGTATCGACATCCGAAGCCTTGGTGGAGGACATGCGGCAACCTCGCTCTGGTGGTGAACCCGAATTCCCCTTGGCGGGACGGTATATCGCGCGCTGCCCCCTGTAGGAAAACGGTTTGACCAGCCGCCGCGGGCCGCACGGCCCGGCACCGGGGGCGCAAAAAGAAAGGGGCCGGACGGATCCGACCCCTTTCCGTGACTTCCTCGGTGGGAGGAACACTACATGCCGGAACCGGGACCGTAGGTGATTTCCACGCGGCGGTTCTGCAGTTCGCGCACGCCGTCGGCGGTCGGAACGCGGTTCTGGCTTTCGCCGAAGGCCTGGCTGGAGATCGCGCCGTCGGGCACCCCGTGGCTGGTCAGGTAGGCCCGGACCGAGTCGTTGCGGCGCCCCGAGAGGCCTTCGTTGTAGCTGGCCGAACCCGAACGGTCGGTGTGGCCCGCCAGCATGATCGGCACATTGGCGCAGTTGCCGTATGCGGTGATCGCGCTGTCGAGGATGCTCGACGCCTCGGGCGTGATGTCCGACTTGTCCCAGTCGAAGAACACGATGTACGGCCCCTTGTTGCAGACCACCTCGGGCGGCGGGGGCGGCGGGGGCGGCGGCGGCGGAGGCGGCGGGGGAGGCGGCGGCGGCGGGACCGGCTCGGACTTGGCGCCGAGGTTGAAGGTCAGCGTCGCCAGCACCGAATGCGAGGCCCACTCACCCTTGTAGCCGAAGTCGTCGGTGTAGATCCGGTAGCTCGGCATGTTGAAGTAGCGGTACTTCACGCCGATATCCACGGTCTGGCCGATCGGCACGCGGAAGCCCGCCAGCGCCTGCCAGGCGAAGTCCCAGTCGTCGCCGTTGACCAGCACGGCCGAGCCGGAAATATCCTCGACGCTGATCTTCTGGTCGATCTTGGCGATACCGGCGCCGCCGCCGGCATAGAACTGGAGGCCGTCGTCCTTGCCGAAGTCGATCAGCGCGTTGCCCATGAAGCTGAGCGCGGAACTGTGGCCGTGCAGCGAATCCCCGTCGAACACGCCGACTTCGGAATCGCTGATCCGGAAGTCCTTGTTGCCGACGCTGCGGTAGCTGGCTTCGGTCTCGATGCGGAATCCGCCGAAGTCGTAGCCGACGATACCGCCGAAATCATATCCGGTATCGGGCTTCAGCCGGAAACGCAGCGGATCGGTGGTATCGACTTCGCGCAACTTGAATGTGTCGGCAAAGACGACGCCCCCGTCCAGCTCGATGTAGAAGCTGTCATCCCGTGCCCAGGCAGAGGTTGCCAGGAAAGAGGACGACATGGCGAGCAAAAGCGTGATTTTCTTCACATCGCATCCCTGTCTATTCGTCGGTTGCATATAAATCCCATGCAAAAAACCGATAATCAACAATAAGATTCTCAAAATCAGAACAGTCATGACTGCCTGTTTAGATAACCCTTGCTTCAAGTGATTTATGTTCGGGGGGCGGCGCCGGGAAATCCCGCGGGCGGTCCGGGTGGTTTCCCTGAGGCGGAAGGGCAAGGTCATGAAGTGGCGCGATAATTTGTGCCGGGAGGGGCGGATTTTGCGGTTCGGTGGGGGATTGCTACTTTTGTATGGTCCGTTGGGCTGCCGCGCGGGCGTCGCGGGCGGGAATCGGGGTGTTCGGCGGGCTTGTTGTTGCTGAAGTGCAACAGGGCGCGGCGGTGGCTGACCGGGTGGTGTCTGGCCGGGAGGCGCCTGACCGGGGGTGGCGGGCTGGCGGCGCCGGGAAAATGCCCCTGCGGGCGCTGCCGGGGCGGGCCCTGAAATCCTTGACCGCCGTGCCCAAATCTCCTAAGGGCGCCCATCTCCTGTGGGCATGTCCCCGGGGAACGACATAGAGCTGAACGTTGTCACGTCTGCTTTTCCGGGGTTTTCCTGCCGTTTGCTGGCAGTCGGCCCCTGCGGGAGCTGCATGCCCGAATCGGGGTGGGGTCTTGCGGAAGCGGTGGCAAAGTAATCCGGCGCCTGATCGGCCGGGTGGAGTGTTTTTCGGCTCATGTGCAGCGGTTCCCGCCAAAAGGCGGGCGTAAATCGGCAGCAGTCCCGGCGCTTGCGGGGATGGCGATGCGGTTTTCGAAGTGTCCGCCGTACATGATCTCACTCTTCCCTTTCGAATGGCGTCGGCCCGGAGACCCCGGGGTGCGACGGGTCCGTGCCGATCCGGTCTGTCCGGGCATTTCGGTCCGGATCCATCGCACTCCAAAATTCGAAAGAAGAGTATAGATGCCCACTATCAACCAGCTGGTCCGCAAGGGCCGCGAGCCGCAGAAGGCCAAGTCGAAGGTTCCTGCCATGGAGCAGAACCCTCAGAAGCGCGGCGTCTGCACCCGCGTCTACACCACGACCCCGAAGAAGCCGAACTCGGCTCTCCGCAAGGTCGCCAAGGTCCGTCTGACCAACAGCCGCGAAGTCATCTCGTACATCCCCGGTGAAGGCCACAACCTTCAGGAGCACTCGGTCGTGCTCATCCGCGGCGGCCGCGTTCGCGACCTTCCCGGCGTGCGCTACCACATCCTGCGCGGCGTGCTCGACACGCAGGGCGTCAAGGATCGCAAGCAGTCGCGCTCGAAGTACGGCGCCAAGCGTCCGAAGTAAGCCGGTGCGCGGGGCCTCGCGCCTCGCACGGTACACGATTTACCGGCCGGTGATGCTCACGCTCCCGCCCGAAAGAACAAGGAATACCAACGATGTCACGTCGTCGTCGTCCCGAGAAGCGGGAAATCCTGCCTGATCCGAAGTTCGGTGATCAGACCCTGTCGAAGTTCATGAACAACCTCATGCTCGACGGCAAGAAGTCGGTCGCTGAATCGATCGTCTACGGTGCTCTCGACACCATGGAAACGCGCGCCAAGGCCGATCCGGTCCAGCTGTTCCACGATGCCCTGAACAACGTGAAGCCGCAGATCGAAGTCCGCAGCCGCCGCGTCGGTGGTGCGACCTACCAGGTCCCGGTCGAAGTGCGCCCCGAGCGCGCCCAGGCCCTGGCCATCCGCTGGCTGATCACCGCGGCCCGCAACCGCCCCGAAACCACCATGGCTGCGCGTCTCTCGGGCGAACTGCTCGACGCCGCCAACAACCGCGGCAACGCCGTGAAGAAGCGCGAAGACACGCACCGCATGGCGGACGCGAACCGCGCCTTCTCGCACTACCGCTGGTAATGTGAGCGTGTGGCCCCGGATTCGATTGCCCTTGGGCGGTCATCCGGGCGTCACACTTTTATTTCAGGGGGCGAGGTCTTATCTGAAGGCCGCCTCGCTCCCGAAACACTCCTGCTAAGGACACTCACCATGGCACGCAGCCATCCGCTCAATATGTACCGTAACATCGGTATTATGGCGCATATCGACGCCGGTAAGACCACCACGACCGAGCGTATCCTCTACTACACCGGCAAGTCC
The DNA here is from genome assembly GCF_017309955.1 of Novosphingobium sp. KA1. Taxonomy (NCBI): domain Bacteria; kingdom Pseudomonadati; phylum Pseudomonadota; class Alphaproteobacteria; order Sphingomonadales; family Sphingomonadaceae; genus Novosphingobium; species Novosphingobium sp. KA1. The sequence goes on from NZ_CP021247.1 coordinate 2,426,063, forward strand.
TACAAGATCGGCGAAGTCCACGACGGCGCTGCTACCATGGACTGGATGGAGCAGGAGCAGGAACGCGGCATCACCATCACCTCGGCTGCGACCACCTGCTTCTGGACGTCCGAGGGCCAGGAATACCGCATCAACATCATCGACACCCCCGGGCACGTCGACTTCACCATCGAAGTCGAACGTTCGCTGCGCGTGCTCGACGGTGCGGTCGCCTGCTTCGACGGCGTCGCCGGCGTTGAGCCGCAGTCGGAAACCGTGTGGCGCCAGGCCGACAAGTACGGCGTTCCGCGCATGTGCTTCATCAACAAGCTCGACCGCACCGGCGCGAACTTCAAGTACTGCGTGCAGTCGATCATCGACCGCCTCGGTGCGACGCCGGCCGTGCTCTACATTCCGATCGGTCTCGAATCGGATCTGAAGGGCCTGGTCGATCTGGTTCACAACCGTGCGATCGTCTGGAAGGACGAATCGCTCGGCGCCGAATTCTTCTACGAAGAAATCCCGGCTGACCTGGCTGACGAAGCTGCCGAGTACCGCACCAAGCTGATCGAACTCGCCGTCGAACAGGACGACGAGGCGATGGAAGCCTATCTCGAAGGCAACGAGCCCGACGTTGCAACGCTCAAGAAGCTGATCCGCAAGGGTACGCTGGGCCATGCGTTCGTACCGGTCGTCTGCGGTTCGGCGTTCAAGAACAAGGGCGTTCAGCCCCTGCTCGACGCCGTCGTCGACTACCTTCCTTCGCCGCTCGACATCGAAGATGTCCAGGGCGTCAAGGTCGACAGCGACGAAGCTGACAGCCGTCCGCCCAAGGACGACGCTCCGTTCTCGGCGCTCGCCTTCAAGGTCATGAACGACCCGTTCGTCGGTTCGCTCACCTTCTGCCGCATCTACTCGGGCACGCTCTCGAAGGGTTCGTACCTGAATTCGGTGAAGGGCAAGAAGGAAAAGGTTGGCCGTATCCTCGAGATGCACGCCAATGACCGTAAGGACATCGACGAGGCCTACGCGGGCGACATCGTTGCGCTGGCCGGCATGAAGGAAACCACCACGGGCGACACGCTCTGCGCGGAAAAGGCGCCGATCGTTCTCGAGCGCATGGAGTTCCCCGAGCCGGTTATCGAACTGTCGGTCGAACCGAAGACCAAGGCCGACCAGGAGAAGATGGGCGTTGCGCTCAACCGTCTCTCGGCTGAGGATCCCTCGTTCCGCGTCACGACCGACCACGAGTCGGGCCAGACGATCATCAAGGGCATGGGCGAACTTCACCTGGACATCATCGTCGACCGTATGCGTCGCGAGTTCAAGGTCGAAGCCAACGTCGGCGCTCCGCAGGTCGCCTACCGCGAATACCTCGCCAAGGCTGTCGACGTGGACTACACCCACAAGAAGCAGTCGGGTGGTACCGGTCAGTTCGGTCGCGTGAAGATCAAGGTCACGCCGGGCGAGCGCGGTGCAGGCATCACCTTCAAGGACGAGATCAAGGGCGGTAACATTCCGAAGGAATATATCCCCGCGATCGAAAAGGGCATGCGCGAAACCGCTGCCTCGGGCTCGCTGGTCGGCTTCCCGATCATCGACTTCGACATCGTCCTCTATGACGGTGCCTACCACGACGTCGACTCGTCGGCTCTTGCCTTCGAAATCGCCGGTCGCGGTGCCATGCGTGAAGTCGCCCAGAAGGCCGGCATCAAGCTGCTCGAACCGATCATGAAGGTCGAAGTCGTCACCCCCGAGGAATACCTCGGCGACGTCATCGGCGACATGAACAGCCGTCGTGGCCAGATCCAGGGTACCGACAGCCGTGGTAACGCACAGGTTGTCGAGTCGATGGTTCCGCTCGCGAACATGTTCGGCTACGTGAACCAGCTCCGCTCGTTCACCCAGGGTCGTGCAAACTACTCGATGATCTTCTCCCACTACGACGAGGTTCCGGCGAACGTCGCGGCCGAGGTCAAGGAGAAGCTTGCCTAATCGGCAAGATCATTCTAGGGGCGGCGCCTGTTTCGGCGGGCGCTGCCTCACATTCCCGCAGATTACAATTCAAGCAAAGAAGGTTTGAAAATGGCGAAGGCAAAATTCGAGCGGAACAAGCCGCACTGCAACATCGGCACCATCGGTCACGTTGACCACGGCAAGACCACGCTGACGGCCGCCATCACCAAGGTGATGTCGGAAACGTTCGGCGGTGAAGCTGTTGACTTCGCGAACATCGACAAGGCTCCGGAAGAGCGCGAGCGTGGCATCACCATCTCGACCGCTCACGTCGAGTACGAGACCGAAGCCCGTCACTACGCGCACGTCGACTGCCCGGGTCACGCTGACTACGTGAAGAACATGATCACCGGTGCTGCCCAGATGGACGGCGCTATCCTGGTCGTGAACGCTGCTGACGGCCCGATGCCGCAGACCCGCGAGCACATCCTGCTTGCTCGCCAGGTCGGCGTGCCGCAGCTCGTCGTGTACATGAACAAGGTCGACCAGGTCGACGATCCGGAACTGCTCGAGCTCGTCGAACTCGAAGTTCGCGAACTGCTCTCGTCGTACGACTTCGACGGCGACAACATCCCCGTCATCAAGGGTTCGGCTCTCGCCGCTCTTGAAGGCCGTGACGACGAAATCGGCAAGAACTCGATCCTCGAGCTCATGAAGGCCGTTGACGACTTCATCCCGCAGCCGCCGCGCCCGACCGACAAGTCGTTCCTGATGCCCGTCGAAGACGTGTTCTCGATCTCGGGCCGTGGTACGGTTGTGACCGGCCGCGTCGAAACCGGCATCATCAAGGTTGGTGAAGAAGTCGAAGTCGTCGGTATCCGCGACACGCAGAAGACCACCGTCACTGGCGTCGAAATGTTCCGCAAGCTGCTCGACCAGGGTGAAGCCGGCGACAACATCGGCGCGCTGGTTCGTGGCCTGAAGCGCGACGACGTTGAGCGTGGCCAGGTTCTCGCCAAGCCGGGCACCGTGACCCCGCACACCGAGTTCTCGGCTGAAGTCTACGTCCTGTCGAAGGACGAAGGCGGCCGTCACACCCCGTTCTTCGCGAACTATCGTCCGCAGTTCTACTTCCGTACCACCGACGTGACCGGCGAAGTGATCCTCCCCGAGGGCACCGAGATGGTCATGCCTGGCGACAACGTATCGCTGTCGGTGAAGCTGATCGCTCCGATCGCCATGGACGAAGGTCTCCGCTTCGCAATCCGCGAAGGCGGCCGCACCGTCGGTTCGGGCGTTGTTGCCACGATCACGAAGTAATTCGTCGATCTGCAGCTACGGCTAAAGTGATTGGCCCGGGCTTCCGAAAGGAGGCCCGGGCTTTTCGCGTTGATGGGGTTCGGAGTCTTTGCGGGCGTCGTTACCGCGCTCGCAGCTCACCCTGTCCGATCTTCCATGCATCCGAGCCCTTGGGGGCTTCGGGTATGGACTTGAGGTCGATGTAGTAGACGGGTTCCGGCACGCGGCCGAACGGTATGGTTATGCAGGGGCCTAGGCAGCCGGGCAGGTGTCCGACATCAGGTGGGTAAGCCGCGCCCGTGCGCGTGCTTTCGTCCAGGGATTTCGATGTTGGGACGCGCTGGCTGGTGCCGTCGCCGCCGTGGGAGCAGACGACGATCGTGCCGTCATTGCCGTCATTACTGGCGCGGGCGGCTGCACGGCAGGCGTCGTCCACGGCGCCTGCCGTGGTATCGGGCATGGCGGCGTGGGTGGTGAGTACGTCGGTGTCTTCGAGGTTGGCGGGAGCATTGGTTTCGCCGGGGGCGTAGGTGGAGCCGTCGGCTGCAACGGCGCCCGGTGACAGGCATCCAAGAGTCAGCGCGACAAACACGCTGGGAATTGTCGTGATGATGGAGGGCATTGAAAGCGGCTTCTGTTTGGCGTCGCTCCATCAACGTAGGATACGGGTAAGTGGCAGGGAAGGGCCGGTGCGACGAATGGCGTCCGTGGCCTCCAAAAAACCTGCGGGACTGCGTGAAATCAGGGGTTGCCCGACTCGCTTTCGCCGTGTAGGGGCGCGGTTCGAATTTGACTGGACTTTGGTCCTTTGGCTCTTTCTCATCGGTAGTAGGTAATGGAAGCTCAGAACATCCGTATCCGCCTCAAGGCGTTTGACCATCGCGTGCTCGACCAGGCCACTGGCGAGATCGCCGACACGGCCCGCCGCACCGGCGCTCTGATTCGTGGGCCCATTCCGCTCCCGACCAAGATCGAGAAGTTCACGGTTAACCGTGGTCCGCACATCGACAAGAAGTCGCGTGAGCAGTTCGAAGTCCGCACCTACAAGCGTCTGCTTGACATCGTGCAGCCGAACGCAGCAACCGTCGACGCTCTGATGAAGCTTGACCTGGCTGCCGGCGTGAACGTCGAGATCAAGCTGGCCTAAGCCGGTTTATGGGGTGGCCTTTGAGGTCGCCCCTGCAGTCTTTTGATCGGACTTAAAACGATCGGTGAAATTCGGATCCTCGGATCCTGATTACCTTGTCGGCCATGTGGCCGGCTTTGCGAACGAAAGTTTGCAGAGACAGCGCCCCAGGCGGAATGCCGCAAGGGGGACACAAGGGATACCTCCGCCGTCTCCTTCGGGAAGTGGCGGGAATGCGTCCCCCGTCTCGTTTCCGCGGCCCGTGTTGGGCTTGCAGGGAACACCTGACCCGGACGGGGTTCGTATCATAACAGGGTTGGACACGCGTACGAGGGATGGTCCTGCGTACGCCTCTGTAAGGAGAAAGGTCATGCGTACAGGCGTGATCGCCAAGAAAGTCGGGATGACCCGCCTGTTCCAGGAGGACGGTCGCCACGTGCCCGTCACTGTCCTGGCACTTGAAGACTGTCAGGTGGTTTCGGTTCGTACTGCTGATCGTGACGGCTACGTCGCGGTTCAGCTCGGTGCGGGCGAAGCAAAGCAGAAGAACGTTGCCAAGCCGCAGCGTGAGCACTTCGCAAAGGCTCAGGTTCCCCTCAAGATGCGCGTTGCGGAATTCCGCGTCGCCGACGACGCCCTCCTCGAAGTTGGCGCCACGATCGCTGCCTCGCACTTCGTGCCCGGCCAGCTGGTCGACGTGGGTGGCCACACTCAGGGTAAGGGCTTCCAGGGCGCCATGAAGCGCTGGGGCTTCGGCGGTATGCGCGCCACCCACGGTGTTTCGATCTCGCACCGTGCGCACGGTTCGACGGGTAACCGTCAGGATCCGGGCAAGGTGTTCAAGAACAAGAAGATGGCCGGCCACATGGGCGACCGTCAGCGCACCCAGCAGAACCTCGAAGTCGTCCGCGTGGACGACGAGCGTGGCCTGATCTTCGTCAAGGGCTCGGTCCCGGGTTCGAAGAACGCCTGGCTCACCGTTTCGGACGCCGTCAAGGTCGACCGTCACGCAGAGGCTCCGTACCCCGCCGGCATCAAATCGGTTGCCAACACCAATGATACGGCCGCTGCCGTGACCCCGGCTGAAGCCGTGGCTCCCGAAGCGACCGAAGGCCAGGAGGGCTAATCATGAAGGTTCAGGTCCTCAACCTCGACGGCACCGCCGGCAAGGGTGACATCGAACTGTCGGACGACGTGTTCGGTCTCGAGCCCCGCGCCGACATCCTGCATCGCGTCGTCACCTGGCAGCTCGAGAACCGTCGCGGCATTGCCCGCGCGACCCGCGAGCGCTCGGACGTTGCCCGCACCGGTAAGAAGTTCGGTAACCAGAAGGGCGGCGGTTCCGCTCGTCACGGCGACCGCGCAGCGCCGGTGTTTATCGGCGGTGGTAAGGCTCACGGTGCCCGTCGCCGCGAGTTCAACATTTCGCTGAACAAGAAGATCCGTGCACTCGGTCTGAAGATGGCCCTTTCGGCCAAGGCTCAGAACGGTCTCGTGATCGTCGATTCGCTCGACGTTTCCGACGCCAAGACCAAGGCGCTCGCCGGTCAGCTCGCCAAGGCGAACTTCGGCAAGAAGGTTCTCGTCATGGACGGTGAGCAGGTCAACGAGGGCTTCGCCCTGGCTGCCCGCAACATCGTCGGCGTGAACGTGCTCCCGGCTGTCGGCGCGAACGTCTACGACATCCTGAAGCACGACACGCTGGTGCTGACGCGCGCCGCTGTCGAAAAGCTGGAGGCGCGTTTCAATGGCTAAGACCGTGGACATCCGTCACTACGACGTGATCCTCTCGCCGCACATCACCGAGAAGTCGACTCTGCTTTCCGAACAGAACGCCGTCGTCTTCAAGGTTGCTGACAAGGCGACCAAGCCCGAGATCAAGGCCGCCGTCGAAGCTCTGTTCGACGTCAAGGTCACCGGCGTGAACACGCTGAACGTCAAGGGTAAGACCAAGCGCTGGCGCGGTAAGGCTTACCGCCGCAGCGACGTGAAGAAGGCGATCGTCACGCTGGCCGAAGGTCAGTCGATTGATATCACCGAAGGCGTGCGGGGTTAATTCCGATGGCACTTAAGAGCTACAACCCGACCAGCCCCGCTCGCCGCGGTCTGGTCCTTGTCGACAAGTCGTCGCTGTGGAAGGGCAAGCCGGTCAAGGCGCTTACCGAAGGTAAGAACAAGACCGGTGGCCGCAACAACAAGGGTCATGTCACTTCGCGTGGCATCGCCGGTGGTCACAAGCAAAAGTACCGCTTCATCGATTTCAAGCGTCGTAAGTGGGACATGGAAGCGACCGTGGAGCGTATCGAATACGATCCCAACCGCACCGCGTTCATCGCGCTCGTGAAGTACACCGACGGTGAACTGGCTTACATCATTGCGCCGCAGCGTCTCGCCGTCGGCGACGTCGTGATCGCCGGTGAAAAGACCGACGTGAAGCCGGGTAACGCCATGCTTCTGTCGCAGATGCCGGTTGGCACGATCTGCCACAACGTCGAGATGAAGCCCGGCAAGGGCGGCCAGATTGCCCGTTCGGCCGGTACGTATGTGCAGGTCGTCGGCCGTGACCGCGGCATGGTCATCGTTCGCCTTAACTCGGGTGAGCAGCGCTACCTGCGTGGCGACTGCATGGGCACCGTTGGCGCCGTGTCGAACCCCGACAACGCCAACCAGACCCTCGCCAAGGCCGGTCGCGGCCGTTGGTTGGGTCGCCGTCCGCTTACCCGCGGTGTTGCCAAGAACCCGGTCGACCACCCGCACGGTGGTGGTGAAGGCCGTACCTCGGGCGGCCGTCACCCGGTCACTCCGTGGGGCAAGCCGACCAAGGGCGCTCGCACTCGCAACAACAAGCAGACGGACAAGATGATCATCCGTTCGCGCCACGCCAAGAAGAAGAGGTAAGACACGATGGCACGTTCCGTCTGGAAAGGCCCCTTCGTCGACCTGTACCTTCTCAAGAAGGCCGAGGTCGCGCAGGATGCCGGCACCCGCGCTGGTCCGATCAAGACCTGGTCGCGTCGCTCCACCATCCTTCCGCAGTTCGTTGGTCTGACCTTCCAGGTCTATAACGGGCACAAGTTCATCCCCGTTGCCGTCAACGAGGACATGGTCGGCCACAAGCTCGGCGAATTCGCGCCCACGCGCACGTTCCCGGGTCACGCTGCCGACAAGAAGGGTAAGCGCAAGTGAGCAAGCAGGCAGCACCCCGCCGCGTAGGCGAAAAGGAAGCTCTGGCTGTCGGCACCACCATCCGTGGTTCGGCCCAGAAGCTCAACCTGGTCGCCGCGCTTATCCGTGGCCGCAAGGTCGAGGACGCGATGAACATCCTGGCCTTCTCCAAGAAGGCGATGGCCCAGGACGCTCGTAAGATCCTCGCTTCGGCGATCGCGAATGCGGAAAACAACCACAACCTCGACGTCGACGCTCTCGTCGTCGCCGAGGCGTCGGTCGGCAAGTCGATCACCATGAAGCGTTTCCACGCTCGTGGTCGCGGCAAGTCCACCCGTATCCTCAAGCCGTTTTCGCGCCTGCGGATCGTCGTTCGCGAAGTCGAGGAGGCCTGATCCATGGGTCATAAGAGCAATCCGATCGGTCTGCGTCTGCAGATCAACCGTACCTGGGACAGCCGCTGGTTCGCGGAAGGCCGGGACTACGGCAAGCTGCTTGAGGAAGACCTCAAGATCCGCAAGTTCATCGTCGCGAAGCTGCCCCAGGCCGCTATCTCGAAGGTGGTCATCGAGCGTCCGGCCAAGCTGTGCCGCATCTCGATCTACGCAGCCCGTCCCGGTGTGATCATCGGCAAGAAGGGTGCTGACATCGAGAAGCTCCGCAAGGAGCTGGCCACGATGACCGGCAGCGAAGTGAAGCTGAACATCGTCGAAATCCGCAAGCCGGAAATCGACGCCAAGCTCGTCGCTCAGGGCATTGCCGATCAGCTGATCCGTCGTGTGGCCTTCCGCCGTGCGATGAAGCGTGCGATGCAGTCCGCGATGCGTCTGGGCGCCGAAGGCGTCAAGATCATGTGCGGTGGCCGTCTCGGCGGCGCTGAAATCGCCCGCGTCGAGCAGTACCGCGAAGGTCGCGTGCCGCTTCACACGCTGCGTGCGAACATCGACTATGCTGAAGCCGAAGCGCTTACCGCGTACGGTATCATCGGCATCAAGGTCTGGATCTTCAAGGGTGAGATCCTGGGCCACGACCCGACGGCGCAGGACCGCCTGATGCTGGAGGCTCAGACCTCCGGCGTTCGTCCCGCGCGTTGAGGCTTAGGATAGAGTAAGCACCATGCTGCAACCGAAGAAGACCAAGTTCCGCAAAGCCTTCAAAGGCCGGATCAAGGGTGATGCCAAGGGTGGCACCGACCTGAACTTCGGCTCGTACGGCCTCAAGGCCCTCGAGCCGGAGCGGATCACCGCTCGCCAGATCGAAGCGGCCCGCCGCGCGATCACGCGTCACATCAAGCGCCAGGGCCGTCTCTGGATCCGCGTTTTCCCCGACGTGCCGGTTTCGAAGAAGCCTGCTGAAGTCCGTCAGGGTAAGGGCAAGGGTTCGGTCGAATACTGGGCTGCCCGTGTCAAGCCGGGCCGCATCCTGTTCGAACTGGATGGCGTCGCTGGCCCGCTCGCAGCCGAGGCGTTCAGCCGTGCTGCGATGAAGCTGCCGATCAAGACCAAGGTCGTTGCTCGCCTCGGCGACACCTCGCACCTTGGCGGCGAGTAAGGAAGTCGAATCATGGCTAACAAGATCGAAGACCTTCGCGCCAAGACCGACGACCAGCTCACCGCTGATCTCGTCGACCTGAAGCGCGAACAGTTCAACCTGCGGTTCCAGGCCGCGACCAGCCAGCTTGAGGCGCCTGCGCGCATCAAGCAGGTGCGTCGCGACATCGCCCGCATCAAGACGCTCCAGGCTGAGCGCGCAGCGAAGGCCTGAGGAGAAACACGATGCCCAAGCGTATTCTGATCGGGACCGTCGTTTCCGACAAGACCGACAAGACCGTGACCGTGCTGGTCGAGCGCAAGGTGAAGCACCCCCTCTACGGGAAGATCATCCGTCGCTCGAAGAAGTACCACGCTCACGACGAAGACAACGCCTTCAAGACCGGCGAACGCGTCCGGATCGAGGAGACGAAGCCCTACTCGAAGACCAAGACCTGGAAGGTTCTTGACCGTCTTCAGGCGAGCAAGGGCACGGCGCTGGAAGCCGAGGTCTAAGAGTTTCGGGGGTGCCTTCGCGGCGCCCCCGTCTCGCTTTCCGGAGCAAGCTGCGGGACACGCGGCGTATTCCGGAGGGCCTCGAAAGCCTCGGCCTCAGGGTCGTACACAAGTGTTGACCTCGACGGAGGAATGCGGCAAAGGGCCGCACTTCGCCGGTAAGGGCGACTCGGGCCCCGTGTGGGCCTGTCTTTTTAGGAACTGCCGGACTTGTTCCGGCAAGCCAGTTGAGAAGGACTCGGATCGATGATCCAGATGCAATCCAATCTCGACGTCGCGGACAACAGCGGCGCAAAGCGCGTCCAGTGCATCAAGGTGCTGGGTGGCTCGAAGCGTCGTTTCGCAGGCGTCGGCGACATCATCGTGGTGTCGATTAAGGAGGCGCAGCCCCGCGCTCGCGTCAAGAAGGGCGACGTTCACCGTGCGGTGATCGTTCGTACCAAGAAGGACGTGCGTCGCGCTGACGGCAGCGTGATCCGCTTCGACGGCAACGCCGCCGTGCTGATCAACAAGAACGAGGAGCCGATCGGCACCCGTATCTTTGGCCCAGTCGTGCGCGAGCTTCGCGGCCGTGGCTTCATGAAGATCATCTCGCTTGCTCCGGAGGTGCTGTAATGGCTGCCGCGAAGATCAAGAAGGGTGACTCCGTCGTCGTCCTGTCCGGCAAGGACAAGGGCCGCACCGGCACCGTGCTTCAGGTTCTCCCGAAGGACGCCAAGGTCGTCGTCGAGGGCGTGAACGTCGCTACCAAGCACCGCAAGCCGACCCAGCAGAACCCGCAGGGCGGTATCGAGCGCACTCCGGCTCCGATGGCGATCAGCAAGGTTGCAGTCGCGGACAAGGACGGCAAGCCGACCCGCGTTCGCTTCGAAGTCAAGGACGGCAAGAAGGTCCGCGTGGCCGTGAAGTCCGGGGAGACCATCGATGGCTGATTACACTCCGCGCATGCGCACTCGCTATGACGACGCGATCGTCAAGGCGATGACCGAGAAGTTCGGTTACAAGAACGCGATGGAAGTGCCCAAGATCGAAAAGATCACGCTCAACATGGGTGTGGGCGAGGCGAGCCAGGACAAGAAGAAGGTCCAGACCGCCGCTGTCGAAATGGAAGCCATCGCTGGTCAGAAGCCGGTGATCACCAAGGCCCGCAAGTCGATCGCACAGTTCAAGCTGCGCGAAGGCATGCCGATTGGCTGCAAGGTGACCCTGCGTCGCGAGCGTATGTACGAATTTCTCGACCGTCTCATCACGATCGCGATGCCCCGCATCCGCGACTTCCGTGGCCTGAACCCCAAGTCGTTCGACGGCCGCGGCAACTACGCGATGGGTCTCAAGGAGCAGATCATCTTCCCGGAGATCAGCTACGACAAGATCGAGAAGGTGCGTGGTATGGACATCATCGTCACCACCACCGCTAAGACCGACGAAGAAGCACGCGAACTGCTGCGTCTTTTCGGTTTCCCGTTCCCGGCCGAAGCGGCTTCGGAACAGAAGGAAGCGGCGTGAGCCGCTGATAGAGAGAGCTTAAGTCCATGGCGAAACTGAGTTCCGTGAACAAGAACGAGCGTCGCAAGAAGCTCGTCAAGAAGTATGCAGGCAAGTACGAGCGCCTCAAGGCGGTCGCTGCTGATGAATCGCTCGATGAAACCGAGCGTCTCATTGCTCGCCTGAAGCTGGCCGAGATCCCGCGCAACGGCAACCCGACCCGGGTCCGCAATCGCTGCGCTACGACCGGCCGTCCGCGCGGTTATTACCGCAAGTTCGGCCTCTGCCGCGTCGAGCTGCGTGATCTTGCCAACAAGGGCATGATCCCCGGCGTGACCAAGTCGAGCTGGTAAGGGTTAGAAGCAATGGCATTGACCGATCCCCTGGGTGATATGCTCACCCGCATCCGCAACGGCCAGCAGGCGAAGAAGGACTCGGTTCTTTCTCCCGCCAGCAAGCTGCGTGCGCGCGTGCTCGAAGTTCTGCAGCGTGAAGGTTACATCCGTGGTTTCAGCGATGACGCCACTGGTGCCCACCCGCAGCTGCGCATCGAGCTGAAGTATTTCGAGGGCGAAGCCGCTATCAAGCACATCGCCCGCGTCTCCAAGCCTGGCCGCCGCGTCTACTCGGGTTCGAAGGAACTCCCGGTTGTGCGCAACGGTCTCGGCATCACCATCGTTTCGACGCCGCGCGGCGTGCTCTCGGATGCCGAAGCACGTTCGCAGAACGTCGGCGGCGAAGTGCTGGCGGAGGTGTTCTGATGAGCCGCATCGGCAAAAAGCCGGTTGTGATCCCTGGCGGGGTTACTGCCGCCATCGACAATGGCGTCCTCAGCGTCAAGGGCCCCAAGGGCACCCTGACCCTGGGTCTGTCGGACCTCGTGACCTACGCGGTCGAAGAAGGTTCGATTGCCGTTCAGCCTGCCAACCAGTCCAAGGCTGCCCGCAGCCACTGGGGCATGCAGCGCACCCTCGTCTCGAATCTGGTTGAAGGCGTTACCAACGGCTTCTCCAAGGTCCTCGAGATCAAGGGCGTCGGCTACCGTGCCGCGGCTCAGGGCAAGAACCTGAAGCTGCAGCTCGGCTACTCGCACGACGTCGACATCGCTGTGCCGGAAGGCATCGAGGTCAAGACCCCGGATAACACCACGGTCGAGATCTCTGGTATTGACAAGCAGAAGGTCGGCCAGCTTGCGGCCGAAATTCGCCGCTGGCGCAAGCCCGAACCCTACAAGGGCAAGGGTATCAAGTACCGTGGCGAGTTCATCTTCCGCAAGGAAGGGAAGAAGAAGTAATGGCCAAGCTTTCCCTTTTTGCGCGCCGCGCTCGTCGCGTCCGCACGGCCCTGAAGGCCCGTTCGGGTGGCCGTCCTCGCCTGTCGGTGCACCGCACCGGCCGTCACATCTATGCGCAGATCATCGACGATGCGCAGGGCCGTACGCTGGCCGCCGCCAATACCCTTGGCGGCAAGGGCACCGACAAGGATGCCGCTACCCGCGTTGGCAAGGAACTCGCCGAGGCCGCCAAGAAGGCGGGTGTTACCTCGGTAGTGTTCGACCGTGGCGGTTTCCTCTTCCATGGCCGCGTCAAGGCGCTGGCCGAAGCCGCCCGTGAAGGCGGGCTGGAGTTCTGATCATGGCTGACGCAAACACCGAAATCCAGACCGACGTCCCGGCCGAAGGCGGCCAGGAAGTCCGTGAAGGTCGCGGTCGCGGTCGCGGCCGTGGCGAACGCGGCGAGCGTGGCGGCCGTGGCCGTCGCGACGACCGCCGTGGCGGCCGTGGCAACAACGAGGAAGAACAGGGCGAGGAGCTCATCGAGAAGCTCGTCCACATCAACCGCGTTTCGAAGACCGTGAAGGGCGGTAAGCGCTTCGGTTTCGCAGCTCTCGTCGTCGTTGGCGACGGCAAGGGCCGCGTCGGCTTCGGCCACGCCAAGGCTCGCGAAGTGCCTGAAGCGATCACGAAGGCCACTGCTTCTGCAAAGAAGAAGATGGTTCGCGTGCCGCTCAAGGACGGTCGCACCCTGCACCATGACGGCAAGGGCCACTTCGGCGCCGGCAAGGTGAACGTGCGTACGGCTCCCGCTGGTACCGGCATCATCGCCGGTGGCCCGATGCGCGCCGTGTTCGAGAGCTTGGGTGTCCATGACGTCGTGACCAAGTCGGTCGGCACCTCGAATCCGTACAACATGATCCGCGCCACCTTCGACGCGCTGACCAACCAGACTTCGCCGAAGTCGGTTGCCCAGCGTCGTGGCAAGAAGGTCGCTGACCTTCTGGGTCGTGGCGGCGCCAGCGAGGCAGAGGCGGAAGCCGCTGCCGAAGCCATCGCGGAGTAATCAGTCATGGCGAAGATCAAGATCAAGCAGATCGGTTCGCCGATCCGTCGTCCCGAGAACCAGAAGAAGATCCTGATCGGTCTGGGCCTCGGTAAGATGCACAAGATCGTCGAACTGGAAGACACTGCGGAAGTCCGCGGTGCGATCGCCAAGCTTCCGCACATGGTTGCGGTGGTCGACTGATCGACCGGCCTTATGGCTGTTATGAAAGGGCTCCGGTGGAAACGCCGGGGCCTTTTTATTTGCCAGGTTGAGGCGTTACTTAGGGAAAAGGGTTGGGTCCGTTAACCAAGATCGGATATTCGTGGGCCTGAAAGAGGCTGCTTTGGACGGGGCTTTGTTATCGAACTGCGTTAGGGCGGTGAGTTCAGCCGCGACTTGTGATGCCTCGCAGGATCGCGATCGTGCGTCTTCTTTTGGTCGAAAGTGTTGGGGCTGGGCTAAGTTGGCACCGGCAAGCCTGTTCTTGGTTGTCGCCGGGTTGCTTCGGGCAAGCACTTTCGGTGATCCGAATGTCCACATCGACGAGGTCTTCTACCAGACGGTAGGCATTGCCATGCACCATGGTGCCATTCCGTATGTGGACGTGTGGGATCGGAAGCCATGGGGGCTGTTCTTTGTCTATTATCTGATAACGGGCCTGTCAGATGCGCCTCTTGCCTACCAGGCGGTGGCAACGGTTTTCGCGGCAGGGACGGCTCTTATTATTTCGCGCATCGCGGCCCGCTGGCATGGGGAGAAGGCCGGGATCTTTTGCGGTCTTGGCTATCTACTCTGGCTGGAACAGGCACAGGGTTTCTTTGGCCAGGCGCCGATCTGGTATAACTTGTTCGTGGCCAGCGCTGCTCTGCTGATTTTGGAGTGCGCGGCTAGCCTGAGCGAAGGCAGGGTTGACTGGCGGAGCTTCGCGGCGATGGTGATGGGCGGTTGTGCGATCACGATTAAGCAGACCAGCCTGTTCGAATGTGTCTGGCTTGGTCTTTATGCAACGCACGTGCTGTGGCGTGGGCCGCACGGGAGCCTGTGCAAGACGGCCATCATTGCGGGGTGGTTGTTGGTTGGTGCGTTGCCTACACTCGCCATTGCTGCTGGGTACGGCTTGGCGGGCTATGGAACGATTTGGCTACAAGCGATGATCGGTGCGAACTTGCACAAGCCTATCGACACAGCGTCCTCGATGATCCGAGCGTTGATCATGTTCGTGATGCTGGCGCCATTCATTATGTTGTTTGTGCTGAGCTTGCCGACGATGGCTCGGGAGGAGCGCAGGTTTCTGGCAGGTTGGTTGCTGGCGGCGCTCATGGGGCTAGTTTCGGTTCCGAACTTCTATCTCCATTACGCGCTCCCGATTCTCGTGCCGTTGTCGGTAGCTGCAGGAGGGTTCCTCGCCGGGCGATGGACGGGGGCGCTGGCATTGGGGGTGCTGGTGTTCCTGGCAATGCGCGACACGCAGGCGTTGGATTTCGAGCATGCCCAGCGTTCCCGTGCGGCTATTGATGCGCTGGCGACTGCCGTCAAGAGGCACGACGATGGATCGCCGTTGTTCGTCTATGACGGGCCTGTGCAGCTTTACGCACTTACGGGCCATCGTTTTGTGACGCCGCTCGTGTTCACGCCGCATCTTGCCCAGGCGATCGAGCGAGACGTCAGTCATCTGTCGACGCTGGGAGAAGTGCGCCGGGTTTTGGCGGAGCGGCCGGGGACGGTGGTGCTGGCCAGTAAGCCTTGGCAAGGCCCGGTGAACTGGGAGACGTTGGTTCCGGTGCGCGCTTATGCCTTGCGCAATTGCCGTCTGGTCGCGCGGGTGATGACCCCCTCCTGGCTTCATGAAGAAACGATCGACGTCTGGGGCGACTGCAATCGGCGGAATTGAGTGTAGACCGGGCGAAAAGCTGTGGTTTGGCGTAAGTCATGCTCCACTATCGTTGGAGAGTTGTGCTAAGCGCGCCGGTCTCCGGCAACGGAAACCCGTCGACACCAATGCATTCCCTGGGGGACACCTTGCTTCGCAGGACCATAGCGGCCTCTTTGCTGATTATTGCCACACTCGCCGTATCGGCTTGTAGCGGAGGCGGATCGAGCGAGGACGAGACTTATGTCGAGGAAAGCCCCGCAGCGGAGCCGCCTTGCGCCGATCCGTTGGCGGATCCGGTTACGCTGGAGCGCTATCGCAGTGCCGATCGCACCTTGAAGGCGACGCTTGCTGCCGGTCGCGCTGATCCTATAGAAGAAGCGCAGAAGGCAATCGCCGCCGGAGATTTCCGACTGGTTGCGGCGGTCACGGTCGAGGGGATCGACACGCGCGAGTTCGGTGCGCTCTGCGCCCTGCGTGGCGGTCTCAATCCGCGTATGGCGCGGGTGGTGACATATTATGGTGAGGACGGCGAGCCCTCGCCGGTTCCCAGCCTTGAACCTGGCGACCAGCCTTCGGATATCGCCAGCGGCACGCCGGATAGTGCCCATGGCGACGGGCTCGTAGCCTTCGCGCGCGCGTTCAATGAAGCCCTGATTAGTGATCCGGCCTATCCCTATCGAGACGTATGCCGCGTGCTTGAACCGCAGGACGCCGATGCCGCGGGCAAGGACGTCGGTTCGGCGCATGGCGCGATGGTCCGTGCCGTCAGTGAGGCGCCTAAACGTGATTACGGCTTTCCTGATCTTGGCCCGCTCTCAATCGGAGCGACACTCGCCGACGCTGCCCGGCGCGGTAACGTTGCCGCGATGCGACGCATGCTCGACGGTGAAGCCCGCAGCCAGAAGAAGGGGATCGCGTCTACGAAGCCGGGTGCCGAGGTGGCCCAAAGTTCTATTATTCTTGATGCGCCGGACCTGTTCGGAATGACGCCGCTTGCATGGGCAATGGCTTACCGTCGGGGGGATGCTGTGCGTTTCCTGCTGGCTCGTCATGCCAGCCCGTCGGGCGCCCAGTGCCAGGCTCTCGTTGATCGCGATTCTCCGATGCAAATCGCGCGTTCGATGGGATGGCTGGGCATGGTGCGGCGGATGAAGCCGATGGTTTCGTCTGAGGACTATGCTGCATTGGCCGAAGGACCGAAGCTTGCCGATGGAAGCAAGGGCACCTTCAACAGCGAACTGGCGAAGCTCGGTGATCGCTATGGCACCATTTTTAACAAGGACGAAATGACGCGCCACTCGCTCACCTTCAAGGTGGATGCGATGGGCAAGATGGCGTCCTGCGAGTTCACGCCGAAGAGCGTGTCGCCGGAATTCGATGCCGAGATCTGCAAGCTGGGCCGCGCGGTGCTCGAATGGTTGCCTGGACGCGATTCGGAAGGGCGTCCGGAAGGTGGAGAAGGCAAGGTGATGATCCGCTTGCGGGGGGCGTGAAGTGCCTTTTGGCCTGCGCAAAGCCGATTTTCGGGCCTTGTCGCGCCCATTAAGGGGTGACAAGCCTTAATCTTTCCCCTAAGCGGCGCCCTCCTTAAAGCGCGATTTAAAGCGAAAGCGAGTGCAGATTATGAAACTGAATGACATCCGTGACAACGCCGGCGCCCGTCACCGCCGCATCCGCGTGGGCCGTGGCATCGGTTCGGGCAAGGGCAAGACTGCCGGCCGCGGTCAGAAGGGTGCGAAGGCGCGCTCGGGCGTTTCGATCAACGGCTTCGAGGGCGGCCAGATGCCGCTCCACATGCGTCTTCCGAAGCGCGGCTTCAGCAACAAGAAGTTCGCCAGCGACTACGCCGAAGTGAACCTGGGCATGATCCAGAAGGCGATCGATGCTGGCAAGCTCGATATCGCGAACACCGTTGACCACGCCGCCCTTAAGGGTGCAGGTCTCGCTCGCGGCGGCAAGGATGGCGTGCGCCTCCTCGCCAAGGGTGAACTGACCGCCAAGGTCACCTTCAACGTCGCCGGTGCCTCGAAGGGCGCTGTTGCCGCCGTCGAGAAGGCTGGTGGTTCGGTGATCGTTCCTGTCAAGGAAACCGCCGAGGCCTGAGGCCGAGCGGTATCGCATCCGCGATAGCTCATAGGGAGAGGGCGGGCGCCGGGCGCTTCGCCCTCTCTTCGTTCCGGGCAATCGGATATCCGATTCCAAGGGGCAATGACAGGTAGGGGTCTTTCAGACCTTGGACGAATGTCTATATGAGCGGACCAGAACCGGGGTTCGACAAGCCTGCGCGCAGTCGCTAAGGCAAGTGCGAACCGACTATTCGAGGCATTACCAATCGTCATGGCTTCTCGCGCCGACAACGTTGCCAGCTCGCTGAACCTGGCCAATTTCTCGAAGGCCACCGAACTCAAGAACCGTATCTGGTTCACGATCGGTGCGCTTATCGTCTTCCGCTTCCTGAGCTTCGTGCCGCTCCCGGGCGTCAACCCGGTGATTCTCGCCAAGCTCTACGACAAGACCCAGGGCGGCATTCTCGACCTGTTCAACACTTTCTCGGGTGGTTCGCTTTCGCGCATGAGCCTGATTGCGCTCGGCGTGATGCCTTACATCACCGCCTCGATCGTGGTTCAGCTGGCCGCGGCCCTGCACCCGGCGCTGATGGCGCTGAAGAAGGAGGGCGAAGCCGGCCGCAAGAAGCTCAACCAGTACACGCGCTACGGTGCGGTGCTGCTTTGCGCGATCCAGGGCTGGTTCCTGGCCGTGAGCCTTGAAGCCTACGGCGCGTCGAGTGGTCTGCCTGCCGTCGTCGATCCGGGCCTCGTGTTCCGCGTCGGGGCGGTTATCTCGCTGGTTGGCGGAACCATGTTCCTGCTGTGGCTGGGTGAGCAGATCACCGCGCGCGGCATCGGCAACGGCGTTTCGCTGATCATCATGGCTGGTATCGTCGCGCAGATGCCGACGTTCGCCAGCAACCTTGGCCAGGCATACAGCGCCGGCGATACGGGTTCGATCCTGATTATCGCGCTCATCGTGCTGCTGGTCGGCATGATCCTGGGTATCTGCTTCTTCGAGCGCGCCCAGCGCCGCCTGCTGATCCAGTATCCCAAGCGCGCAACCCAGCGCGGCATGATGCAGGCCGACCGCAGCCACCTGCCGCTCAAGCTGAACACAGCTGGCGTCATTCCACCCATCTTCGCCAGCTCGTTGCTGTTGTTGCCGCTGACGATCACGCAGTTCGCCGGCAAGTCGCTCAATCCCGATTCGTTCGGTGGCAAGCTTGTCATCACGCTCAACCAGTACCTTGGTCACGGCAAGCCGCTCTACATGGCGCTTTATGCAGGCGGCATCATCTTCTTTTCGTTCTTCTACACCGCCGTCGTCTTCAATCCCGAAGAGACTGCCGAGAACTTGAAGAAGAATGGCGGCTTCATCCCCGGCATCCGTCCGGGCAAGAACACTGCCAACTATCTGGACTACGTGTTGACGCGCGTGACCGTGATTGGCGCGCTGTACCTGACCGTGGTTTGCACCGTTCCCGAGTACTTCCTCTCGATGACCGGTCTGCCGCTGCTGTTCATGGGCGGCACCAGCCTGCTGATCGTCGTCAACGTAACGGTCGACACCATCACCCAGATCCAGTCGCATTTGCTGGCGCACCAGTATGGCGACCTGATCAAGAAGGCCAAGCTGAAGGGACGTCTGCGCTGAATGCGGTGCAGACCAGGGATAATTGAGGGGTTAAGGCGTGAATATCATCCTGTTGGGCCCGCCGGGGGCGGGCAAGGGCACCCAGGCGCAGCGTCTGGTTGAAAAGCACGGCATGCGCCAGCTTTCGACTGGCGACATGCTGCGCGCCGCCGTCAAGGCGGGGACGCCCACCGGCCTGGAAGCGAAGGCGGTCATGGATCGCGGCGAACTGGTTTCGGACGCGATCGTTTCGGCGTTGATCGGTGAGGAACTCGATGCGATGGGCGTCGGCGTTGGCGCGATCTTCGACGGCTATCCGCGCACGGCGGCGCAGGCCGAATCGCTCGACGAGATCTTGTCGGCACGCGGTCGCAAGCTCGACCATGTGGTGGAACTCGAAGTGAACGAAGACGCGTTGGTTGAGCGCATTACCGGTCGCTTCACTTGCTCCACGTGCGGCAAGGGCTACCACGACAAGTTCGAGCAGCCCAAGTTCCCGGGTGTGTGTGACAAGTGCGGCGGTACCGAGTTCAAGCGTCGTCCGGACGACAATGCCGAGACCGTGCGCACGCGCATGGCCGAGTACCGAGCCAAGACCGCGCCGATCCTGCCGATCTACGAGGAGCGTGGGATCGTCTCCAAGGTCGACGGAATGGCTGAGATGGATGATGTGGCAGCCGCCATCGAGGCGGCGCTCAAATCCTGATGCATCAAGGGGCTCGCGGAATACCGCGGGCCCTTTTCGCATCCGGAATGGGGCGCTAGGCTTGCGGTGTCGCCGGGCTTGTCGTGTCATGTCCCGGATGTTTCGACGGGGCAAACGATGATGAATTCTGCAAGGTACGCGGCGTTGGCGCTGGCTGCATGGGGTGTGGCTTTTACCGGCGCGGCTGAGGCCAAAGTGCAGGAAGTAAGCGAGCGCGGGATCGTCCTGCGCTACGTTGCCCATGTGTCGGTCGGGCCGGAAGAGAGCTGGGCGGTGTTGGTGAAGCCGTCGCAGTGGTGGGATTCGGAGCATACCTATTCGGGTGATGCGGCCAATCTCACGCTTGATGCCCGGCCTGGCGGCTGTTTCTGCGAAGTGCTGCCGGCCGCCGCTGGGGCCGAGGGAGGTGCGCGTGGCGGCGTGGAGCACATGCGGGCCATCTACGTTGACAAGGGCAGGGCGCTTCGGCTCTCGGGCGCGCTCGGGCCGCTGCAGGCCGACGCGGCGGTGGCAACGCTGACCTTCCAGTTCAAGCCGGATGAGACCGGGACGCAGGTTCTCGTCGAATACGTGGTCGGCGGTTATTTCCGCGGTGACCCGGCAAAGCTGGCGCCGATGTTCGACGGCGTGCTGGGCGAGCAGGTGGGCCGTCTGGTGGAGAAACTGGGGGGCTCATTCGCGGCGGCGTTCCGGCCGGAAACGATGGACGAGGGTATTCCTGAAGCGGCCGCCGTGCCTGCCGAGCTGGCCGGGCCGCCAGTGCCCAAGGCGGACGGCAAGGCGCGGATCATCGGTCGTTGACGGGGAGAAATGCCGCGCCATTGTACGCAGGTGATTGCGCGCGCGGCGCTTTCTTTGACTGCGCCGGCGGAATGCGGTATAATCCATCTATCATGGGTGCCGCGCGACCCGCCGAAGAGCGGCAGTGCATCCGTCGGCCAGTGCGCGCGCTTCGTCGCGCCGATGAGGTCGCACATCGGGCCATGCAGCCCGAGCGCTGGAGTCGAGGTTTGCAGGCGTTGACATGCCTTGCGAATCGGTCTAAGCGCGCCGTTCACTTGACACTTGCGGCAAGTCCGGATGGCGCAGGCAACCATGTTGCTGTGCTCCGGACCTTTTGCCATTTCGGCAGTTTCAGGTGTTTGAGCGTTGAGATGGGAAAGCCCGAAAGGGCATTCCTGTGGAGCATGGAGAATTAAGTGGCTCGTATTGCAGGGGTAAATCTCCCCACCAACAAGCGCGTTATCATCGCGCTGACCTATATCCATGGCATCGGTCGTACCAAGGCCCTGGAAATCGCTGATAAGCTGGGCATTGATCACAGCCGGCGCATTCAGGACCTGTCGGACGCGGAAGTCCTGCAGATTCGCGAAACCATCGACGCTGAGCACACCGTCGAAGGCGACCTTCGTCGCGAAACCGCGATGAACATCAAGCGTCTGATGGACCTCGCCTGCTACCGTGGCCTGCGTCACCGCAAGGGTTTGCCGGTTCGTGGCCAGCGCACGCATACCAATGCGCGCACCCGCAAGGGCAAGGCCAAGCCGATCGCCGGCAAGAAGAAGTAAGTCGCCTTTCGGCTTCTTTCCCGCAGCGACTAATCTACAGGATATACGGACATGGCACGCGAACCCCAGCGCATTAAGCGCCGCGAACGCAAGAACATCACCAGCGGCATCGCCCACGTGAATGCTAGCTTCAACAACACCATGGTGACCATCACCGACGCCCAGGGCAACGCGATCTCGTGGTCCTCGGCCGGCATGATGGGCTTCAAGGGCAGCCGCAAGTCGACTCCCTACGCCGCGCAGGTCGCCGCTGACGACGCCGGCAAGAAGGCCGCCGAACACGGCGTGCGCACCCTTGAAGTCGAAGTCAAGGGCCCAGGTTCGGGCCGTGAGAGCGCGCTGCGCGCCCTCCAGGCTGTCGGCTTCACCATTACCTCGATCCGCGACGTGACGCCGATCCCGCACAACGGTGTTCGTCCGTCGAAGCGCCGTCGCGTCTGATCGAGCTAATACGGACGGCGAACCGGTCGCCGTCCGACTTCGGAACGTCCCGGGCCTTTCCACCAGGCTTCGGGGCGTAACCGCCATCACTCCCAGGGGAAGTCCATGACTGTCAACATCAAGAACTGGCAGGAACTCAAGAAGCCGAACAGCCTTGAGATCAAGCCGGGACCCGACCCCAAGCTGAAGGCGACCTTCATCGCCGAACCGCTGGAGCGTGGCTTCGGCCTGACGCTCGGCAACGCGCTGCGCCGCGTGCTGCTCTCCTCGCTTCAGGGAGCCGCGATCACCTCGATCAAGATCGAGAACGTCCTTCACGAGTTCTCGTCGCTGGCCGGCGTTCGCGAAGACGTCACGGACATCGTCCTCAACGTCAAGCAGATCGCGCTCAAGATGCAGGGCGAAGGCCCGAAGCGTCTCCAGCTCTCGGCCACTGGCCCAGGCGAAGTGAAGGCCGGCGACATCGCCGTGTCGGGCGATATTGAGGTCATGAACAAGGACCTCGTGATCTGCCACCTCGACGATGGTGCGGTCCTGAACATGGAACTCACCGCCGACACCGGCAAGGGCTACGTCCCCGCCGTGTCGAACCGTCCCGTTGATGCGCCGATTGGTCTTATCCCGGTCGACTCGCTCTACTCGCCGGTCCGTCAGGTCAGCTACAAGGTCGACAATGCCCGTATCGGTCAGGAACTCGACTACGACAAGCTGAGCCTCACGGTCGAAACCGACGGCACTGTCACCCCGGAAGACGCCGTTGCCTATGCAGCGCGCATTCTTCAGGACCAGCTCGCGCTGTTCGTCCACTTCGAGGACATTGCCCCGGTTGGCGCTTCGCCGATGATCGGTATGGCTGCTGGCGGCGCTACTGCTTCGGAGGAGAGCGACACCAACCAACTCAACCGCTACCTCCTCAAGAAGGTGGACGAGTTGGAACTGTCGGTCCGTTCGGCCAACTGTCTCAAGAACGACAACATCATCTACATCGGTGATCTGGTCCAGAAGACCGAAGCCGAGATGCTGCGCACGCCGAACTTCGGCCGCAAGTCGCTCAATGAGATCAAGGAAGTCCTTTCGTCGATGGGCTTGCGCCTCGGCATGGATATCCCGGGCTGGCCGCCCGAAAACATCGAAGAGATGGCTAAGAAGCTGGAGCAGGAACTGCTCGGCTGATTGGCATTGTCGATACCGAATTGAAGAGGGCCTCGCGGGAAACTGTGGGGCCTTTTTCTTTGGCCATTGGCTGCATGAGATGTGCGCTTCATCTGCATTAAAAGATCATTTTGGGGTGGGAGGTGCCGCGTCTACCAAGTGGTGATGCACGATCATTCCAAATGCAACGCCACGTTTAGCCTGCGCGCCCGGCTAACGAGTTTAGGTTTCGCGTGGCGTGGGCTTTGCCTGATGGGCGTACGGGAGCATAATGCGTGGGTGCATTTAGCCGCGTCGATAGGTGTCGTGGGCGGCGGACTGGGCTTGAATGTTTCGGCACGAGATTGGTGCGCGCTGCTGCTCGCCATGGCGCTGGTGTGGCTCGCAGAGGCATTCAACACCGCGATCGAGACCCTGTGCGATCGGGACGAGCCAGGGTTTGATGAGGCGATCAGGAACATCAAGGACATCGCGGCAGGAGGAGTTTTGATCGCTGCGGTCGCGGCGGCGGCTGTCGGATTTTTGACGCTCGGGCCACCGCTTCTTGTCTTACTGACATGAGGGAATGAATTGCAACACTTGACTCTCACGCGGTTTTCGTATTGAGCGCGCCTTCACACATACCGGCTTTGGGCGATGGCCGTACCACATCGCCAGGCAGGCAGTACCTTGAACGGCTGTCTGACGAACGGAGAAAAAGACATGCGTCATAAGTATGGTCAGCGTAAGCTGCAGCGTACCTCGGGTCACCGCGCCGCGCTGCTGCGCAACATGGCTGCCGCGCTCATCAAGCATGAGCAGATCCAGACCACTACGCCCAAGGCGAAGGAACTTCGCCCCTATCTCGAAAAGCTGATTACGCTCGCGAAGCATGGTGGCCTTTCGAACCGTCGTTTGGCGCATGCTCGCCTGATGGACGAGGTACAGGAAAAGAAGCTCTTCGAAGTGCTGGCAGAGCGTTATGCCGGCCGTGCTGGCGGCTATACCCGTATCATCAAGGCTGGCATTCGCGCATCGGATGCCGCTCCGATTGCGATCATCGAGCTCGTCGACCGTGATATTTCGGAAAAGGGCAAGGACTCTGGTCCGGTCCTGACCGACGAAAACGAATACGCTGAGGCCTGATCGGGTGGGGTGCCCTCCGTGACCTTTTTAGGGGCAGGGTCGGGGCAAAAATTGTAAAGGGCGGTTACGGGTGACGAACTCGTAACCGCCTTTTTCTGTTTGGCGACGAGGCGGTTAATCGGAGCATGACGAGATGGAGGTCGCTCTGAACGCTGAGGCTAGAAGCTACGCTCGATTCGTTACGACATTCAAGGCAGGGCATGATAGCGTCCCCTCCAATGGCAATGAAACGGATTCATGTGCGTCGGTTCGAACGTCTGTGTGGTGATGATTTAAGGGGCTGGGAAGGTGGCCCGGCTTGATCAGGTGGGATCATCCGATGGCTCGAAATGGACGAAAATAGGGGCGCGAAAACAAGAATCGATTCAGTCTAGACGGATCATGCTCTATCGGCCCCCTCCGGGCCATTGTGGACAGGCAGACCTAGTGACCAGTGGATAGCGGCGCCGCGCAGAGTAAAGCCTGCTGCGGCAGCCAGCGCCCAGCTAAGGCTCGCCGATAGCCCCACAGTGATGCCCGCCGCAGCTAGCGCAGCGGCCAGTGCGGCAGCAGTCACATAAAGTTCTGGCCGCATTAGGATGGAGGGACGACCGGCCAAAACGTCGCGAATAATCCCACCTACACAGCCGGTCACAACACCCATGAGAATAGCGGGGGCAACCGGGACGCCCCAAGCGAGGGCCTTGATCGTGCCGAATACCGCGTACACGGAGAGGCCCAATGCGTCGGCCCATTCCAGTAGGCGGCCCTGCCACCACCTGACTGGCGTCAACCACGCGAGCAGCGCAACGGCGAGGCACACCGGTGCAACGTATTGGTCGCGGATCCAGAACACCGGCGCGCCAATGAGCAGGTCGCGCAAGGTGCCTCCGCCGACTCCAGTCATCAGCGCGAAAAAGGCGGCGGTGATAAATGTTTGACGCATTTGTACGGCTGAAAGTGCGCCGGACAGTGCGAAGACAGCAATGCCGAATAAGTCGATTACCGGTGGGAGTACAGGGTTAAGGGGCGGATCCATGGTCAACATGTCTGTAGCATAGGTCCGTTGGGCAGGCTTCGGAAAGAGGGCCCGCTGCGCGACAGTGTGGATCGCACTCCAGCGGCAATCAAGAGGATATCCGCTATCTGATGATCCAGCGTAAGCTGATGCCCGAAGTCTTGGGTGTTCTGGGGGGCGACGAACAGAATGCGAATTCCCATTGCCTGACGGCTGAACGTTCCGGAACAGTACGATTGTTATATCTCGTAATTGTTCGTTGCAGGCGCCGCGCGTTGCAGTGCCATTTAAGTGCCGTTTTGCTGTGCCGTAGACCATACTGCCATGTGCATGCCTGCAGCTCCGCATCGGTGGTCTGTCTGCTCTGAAACGACCGGCCTACCACGCTGGGGAGTGGAGTAGGAAGTGCATAAGCGCTTCCCCTCCCCGAACCGTACGTGCACCTTTCAGCGCATACGGCTCTCCATTCAACCTTGGCCCAAGGCCATGGCGACATCATGATAGCGAGAAGTGACGGTGTTTCGGAGTTCGTCCCTGAAGATGTAGGGGTTTCGTTCCGGGTTCCGCCACCGCAACTGCATCTTCTGGCTAGGTGTTTGGTCCCAGCATGTGATCGGCTGAACGATAAAGCCCTCGGGCTTTGATTTCCAGAGTTGTTCGATGGCCTCGTAAGGCGTCCTGAACTTCAGAGCGACATTCTTGGCATACCGCGCATTCACGCGGATGACGTGGAAACCATGCTCCTCCAACACTTCGAACGCTGGGATCCATTAGGCGGCGGTAGATTCCATCGCCAGGCTTGTGACGCAGCACGCTTTGAACCAGCGCGCCATATCATGCAGGTCACCGGTGAATGTGTTGAATGCGCGTACGGGCCGATCATCGGCGCCGGGATTGACCGCTGCCATGTCCAGGGGGGATCCGATATCGATCGTCGCCGCGCCCGGCACAATCATCGGCATATCGCCGACTTTCGCCGCTTTTTATCTACTCATTCCTCATCTCCTCCAGAATGGGGGGCATGGGCGATGCAAACCGTCATTTTCCTAATCGGGATCACCGCTGTGCGGCGCCACCACTCTCAAGTGCGTAACTGCTCACAGACTACGTTTTTTAACGGGGTATCATGCCACCAATATGCGAACGGCCGCAGCCCTCCTGGTGAGCCGCATAGCACGGCCCGTTTCTCGCGCGCGCAGGCGGGCTAAACCCGCGACCGTTTTTTAGAATGTCGCGCTCCTCGGTCGTCCGGGCAAGCTCGCGCTTCAACTGATGGATCTCGGCATCCTTGCAGGCATCGCCAGACACCACCTTCGCCAGTTGCCGCTTCCAAGCGCACAGTGAATGCTGACTGACGCCGCGCCGCGCGGATACCTCCGCTACCGGATACCGACGTTCGGTGATCTGGGCCACCGCATCACGCTTGAACTCATCGCTGAAATTAGGCTCCCCTTCGTCGTCTCCAGCCCTTAAAATTAGGATAGAAGGCGTCCAGAAATCTAGGGGCTACTCATTTTGAACCGAAAAAGGCCGGTGGCGCTTCTGCGCCACCGGCCTTTGCTTGCCTTCTGGGAAGGGCCGCCGATCAGATGTGGATCGGCTTGCCGGTGACGGCCATGGCCGCTTCCTTGATCGCTTCCGAGTGGGTCGGGTGCGCGTGGCAGGTGTAGGCGATGTCTTCCGAGGTCGCGCCGAATTCCATGGCCTGCGCAGCCTGGGCGATCATCGTGCCCGCCACCGAGGCGATACACCACACGCCGAGCACGCGGTCGGTTTCAGCGTCGGCGATCACCTTCACGAAGCCATCGGGCTCGTGGTTGGTCTTGGCGCGCGAGTTGGCGAGCATCGGGAACTTGCCGACCTTCACGCCGCCGCGAGCCTTGGCGGCTTCTTCGGTCAGGCCCACGCCGGCGATTTCGGGCTGCGTGTAGACCACGCCCGGGATCACGTCGTGGTTTACGATGCCGGTCAGGCCCGCGATGTTCTCGGCCACGGCGATGCCTTCGTCTTCGGCCTTGTGCGCGAGCATCGGGCCGGGGATCACGTCGCCGATAGCCCATACGCCGGACACCTTGGTGCCGAAGTCGTGGTCGGTCTCGATCTGGCCGCGCTGGTTGAGTTCGAGGCCGATGTTCGCGAGGCCGAGGCCGTCGGTGTTCGGCTTGCGGCCGATGGCGACGAGCACGACGTCCGCGTCGATCACTTCGGCAGCGCCGCCGGCGGCGGGCTCGACAGTGACCTTGGCAGCCTTGCCTTCAACCGCAACGCCGGTGACCTTGGTCGAAAGCTTGAGCGTCATACCCTGCTTCTTGAAGATCTTGGCGGCTTCCTTGCGGACGTCGAGGTCCATGCCGGGGAGCAACTGGTCGAGGAATTCGACAACGGTGACTTCCGCGCCGAGACGGCGCCAGACCGAACCGAGTTCGAGGCCGATCACGCCGCCGCCGATGACGACCATCTTCTTCGGGACGGAGGCCAGTTCCAGCGCGCCGGTCGAGTCCACGACCACGCCGCCGGCGTTGTCGATCTCGACGCCCGGAAGCGGGGTGACCGAGGAACCGGTGGCGATCACGATGTTCTTGGCGGTGACGGTCTTGCCGGCAACCTCAACGCTATGCGCGTCCTTGAACTGGGCGAAGCCCTTTAGCCAGTCGATCTTGTTCTTCTTGAACAGGAACTCGATGCCGCCGGTCAGGCCCTTCACGGCGTCCTTGCGCTGGCCCTGCATGGTGTCGAGGTCAAGCTCGGGGGTCACCTTGATGCCCATCGCCGCCATCGCGCCGCCCTTGGCCGCGTCGAAGTATTCCGAAGCGTGGAGCAGCGCCTTCGAGGGGATGCAGCCGACGTTGAGGCAGGTTCCGCCCAGCGTCTCGCGGCCTTCGGCGCAAGCGGTCTTCAGACCAAGCTGCGCGGCGCGGATCGCTGCGACATAGCCGCCAGGGCCGGCACCGATGACAAGGACGTCGTAATCGTAATCAGCCATTGTTCAGGCCTCCGTACGCTCGTGCTTCGCACTAATCGCAACGAGCGGAAAATAGTCATTGGATCTCACGTGAAAACCCCGCCCGACCAAGATCGGTGCGGACGGGGCATTCGGATCAGAGGTCGATGAGGAGACGGGTGGGATCCTCGATCGCTTCCTTGATGGTCTTCAGCGCGGTAACGGCTTCGCGACCGTCGATGATGCGGTGGTCGTAGGACAGCGCGATGTACATCATCGGGCGGATCACGATCTCGCCGTTACGCACGACCGGGCGGTCCTCGATGCGGTGCAGACCGAGCACGGCCGACTGCGGGGGGTTGATGATGGGGGTCGACATCAGGCCGCCGAACACGCCGCCGTTCGAGATGGTGAAGGTACCACCGGCCATGTCGGCCATGGTCATGGTGCCTTCCTTGGCCTTCTTGCCGAATTCGGCAATGGCCTTCTCGATGCCGGCGAAGCCCAGCTTGTCGCAGTCCTTCACGACCGGAACGACGAGGCCGTTGGGGGCCGAGACGGCGATCGAGATGTCGACGTAGTCGTGGTAGACGATCTCGTCACCGTCGATCTGTGCGTTGACGGCCGGGATGTCCTTGAGGGCGAGGACCGAAGCCTTGGCGAAGAACGACATGAAGCCGAGCTTGATGCCGTGCTTCTTCTGGAACACGTCCTTGTACTTCTCGCGCGCTTCGATGACGGCCGACATGTCGACGTCGTTGAAGGTGGTGAGAAGCGCGGCGTTGTCCTGTGCGGACTTCAGGCGCTTGGCGATGGTCTGGCGCAGACGCGTCATCTTGACGCGCTCTTCGTTGCGCGCAGCCGGAGCAGCGGCAGCCGAAGCAGCGACAGGGGCCGAAGCCGGCTTGTTCTTGGCCGCTTCAAGGACGTCGTCCTTGG
The DNA here is from genome assembly GCF_017309955.1 of Novosphingobium sp. KA1. Lineage (NCBI taxonomy): Bacteria > Pseudomonadati > Pseudomonadota > Alphaproteobacteria > Sphingomonadales > Sphingomonadaceae > Novosphingobium > Novosphingobium sp. KA1. The sequence continues at coordinate 2,454,865 of NZ_CP021247.1, forward strand.
TGATGCGGCCGTCCTTGCCGGTGCCCTTGATGGTGGCGGGGTCGATGCCATGCTCAAGGATCGCGCGGCGCACCGCCGGCGACAGAACCGAGGAACCGGCCGAAGCGTCGTCCGCGGCAGGAGCCGGGGCGGGCGCGACGGCAGCGGCAGCCGGGGCCGGAGCAGGGGCGGCAGCAGCCGGAGCGGCTGCGGGGGCAGCAGCGGCGCCCGAGCCTGCTTCGATCGTGGCGATCAGCGCGCCGACGACGACGGTGTCGCCTTCCTTGGCAAGCTGCTGTCCCATGACGCCGGCGTGCGGCGCCATGACGTCGATGGCGACCTTGTCGGTCTCGAGGCTGGCGATGGGCTCGTCAGCGGCAACCGGCTCGCCGGGCTGCTTCAGCCACTGGCCGATGGTGGCCTCGGCGACGGATTCCCCGAGGACGGGGACCTTGACTTCGGTGGTCATGATTTATCTCAAGCCTTCTGCTTGCGGCGGAGTTCGGAACGGACGGAGAGGTGCAGCGCATCGGCAACCAGCGCGGCCTGTTCGGCGACGTGGCGCTTGGCGAGACCGGTGGCCGGCGAGGCCGAGGCGTTGCGGCCGGCATAGCGCGGACGCGGCTGGGCGACACCGGCTTCGATGGCGGCAGCTTCGATCTGCGATTCGACGAAGAACCAGGAACCGTTGTTCTGCGGTTCTTCCTGGCACCAGACGATCTCTTCGAGGTTGGGCATGCGCGAAAGGCGCTTGGCCAGCGGCTCGCCCGGGAAGGGGTAGAGCTGTTCGAGGCGGATGATCTGGGTGTCGTCGATCTCGGCAGCGTCGCGTGCTTCGAGGATGTCATAGAAGACCTTGCCCGAGCACAGGATGACCTTCTTCGTCGCCTCGTCGCTCGAACCGTTCGGGTCCGAGAGCAGGCGGCGGAAGTGGCCGTCACCGAGGAATTCCGAAGCGGGCGACTTGGCCAGCGGATGACGCAGAAGCGACTTCGGCGTCATGATAACCAGCGGCTTGCGGAACGGACGGTGCATCTGACGGCGCAGAACGTGGAAGTAGTTTGCGGGCGTCGTGATGTTGCAGACTTGGATGTTGTCCTGTGCGCAAAGCTGCAGGTAACGCTCCAGACGGGCCGACGAGTGCTCCGGACCCTGGCCTTCGTAGCCATGGGGCAGCAGCATGACGAGGCCGTTGGCGCGCAGCCACTTGGACTCGGCCGAGGCGACGTACTGGTCGATGATGATCTGCGCGCCGTTGGCGAAGTCGCCGAACTGCGCTTCCCAGAGCACCAGGGTCTTCGGATCGGCGCTGGCATAGCCGTACTCGAAGCCGAGTACGCCATATTCCGAAAGCGTCGAATTCAGCACCTCGAAGCTGCCGTGGGGCAGAGTCTTGATCGGGGTGTACTTGTGCTCGTCCTTCTGGTCGACCCAGACGGCGTGACGCTGCGAGAAGGTGCCGCGTTCGCAGTCCTGACCGGACAGGCGCACGCCGTAGCCTTCGGTGACGAGGCTGCCGAATGCGAGTGCTTCGGCGGTCGCCCAGTCGAAACCGTCGCCCGACTTGAACATCTCTTCCTTGGCGGCGATCACGCGGGCCAGCGTCTTGTGGACGGTGAGGTCCTCGGGAACGGTGGTCAGCACGCGGCCGAGGCTGTCGAACAGCTTGCTCTCGATGCCGGTTTCGACATTGCGGCGCGCGGTTTCGGGGTCAGCCGGCTTGTGGAAGCCGCTCCACTGGCCCGAGAACCAGTCGGCCTGGTTGGACTTGTAGGTCTTGGCGGCCTCGAACTGCTCTTCCAGATGCTGCGTGAACGCGGCTTCGGTCTGCGGCAGGAACGCGTCGTCGATGACGCCTTCCTTCTTCAGGCGCTCGGCATAGATCTGGCTGACCGGCGGGTGCTGGCGGATCTGCGCGTACATCAGCGGCTGCGTGAAGCCGGGTTCGTCGCCTTCGTTGTGGCCGAAGCGGCGGTAGCACCACATGTCGATCACGATGTCGCGGCCGAAGGTCTGGCGATAGTCGATCGCCAGCTTGCACGCGAAGGTAACGGCAGCCGGATCGTCGCCGTTGACGTGCAGGATCGGGGCCTGAACGCCCTTCGCCACGTCAGACGGATACGGCGAGTTGCGCGCGAACTGCGGGCTCGTCGTGAAGCCGATCTGGTTGTTGATGATGAAGTGGATGCAACCGCCGGTGTTGTAGCCCTTCACGCCCGAGAGGCCGAAGCACTCCCAGATGATGCCCTGGCCGGCGAAGGCCGCGTCACCGTGGATGAGGACCGGCAGGACCTGCTTGTGCTTGGAGCCGGGGCCGACGTCGTCGCCGATATCGTCGGCGATGGTCTGGTAGGCGCGGACCTTGCCGAGCACGACCGGATCGACGGTTTCGAGGTGCGACGGGTTGGGCATCAGGCTCATGTGGACCTTGATGCCGTCGAACTCACGGTCGGCAGAGGTGCCGAGGTGGTACTTCACGTCGCCCGAGCCGCCGACGTCTTCCGGGTTGGCGGTGCCGCCCGAGAATTCGTGGAAGATGACCTTGTAGGGCTTGGCAAGGACGTTGGCGAGGACGTTCAGGCGGCCGCGGTGGGCCATGCCGTACACGATTTCCTTCACGCCCAGCGTGCCGCCGTACTTGATCACGGCTTCGAGCGCCGGGATCATGGCTTCGCCGCCATCAAGGCCGAAGCGCTTCGTGCCGACGTACTTCTTGCCGAGGAACTTCTCGTACTGCTCACCGCGCACGACGGCCTGAAGGATCGCCTTCTTGCCTTCGACGGTGAACTCGATTTCCTTGTCGGCGCCTTCCATGCGCTCCTGGAGGAAGCGGCGTTCCTCGACATCGGCGATGTGCATGTATTCGAGGCCGACCTTGCCGCAGTAATTTGCGCGCAGGATCTGGACGATCTCGCGAACGGTCGTCCACTCAAGGCCCAGTGCGCCGCCGACGTAGACCGGACGGTCCTGCGCAGCGCCCACGAAGCCGTGGTACTCGGGGGTGAGGTCGGCCGGGAGCTGGCGCTGGTTCAGGCCGAGCGGGTCGAGGTTGGCGGCGAGGTGACCGCGCACGCGATATGTGCGGATCAGCATCATGGCGCGGATGGCGTCAGCCGCCGCTTCGTCTATGCGGGACTGGTCGATCTTCTGTCCGCCCTTGGCGGCAGCCTTCTCGATCTTGACCTTCAGCGCGCTGGGGTCGAGCCCCTGCGTGAGGTCGTCCTCGAACTCGGCGCCAACGAGGGGCCAGTTCTTGCGCTGCCAGCTAGGTCCGGCCTGCGGTCCGTCGAGGGACTGGTCCGGGGTGAAGTCGAAACTCTCGTCGCCCATGGGAATCACCTTCATGTGGCGTCGGGAGGGGATTCCCGGCGCTACCGAGCATAATCTGCGCGAAGCCGGCTTTCGGGGAGGAAAGTCCCGTGTCTTCGCAAATCATCCGGCGTCTTGATCACGCCGGTACTTTATAGACCCGTGGCGACGGAAAACCGCCGCCACGGGCAAAACTGACTTACGCCAGTTCCTTGAGAACCTCGACCAGCGTCTCGCCAAGCAGCGAGGGCGAGGGGGAGACGCGGATGCCCGCTTCTTCCATCGCCGCGATCTTGTCCTCGGCGCCGCCCTGGCCGCCCGACACGATCGCGCCGGCGTGGCCCATGCGACGGCCCGGAGGAGCCGTACGACCGGCGATGAAGCCGACCATCGGCTTCTTGCGGCCGCGCTTGGCTTCGTCCTTGAGGAACTGAGCCGCTTCTTCTTCGGCGCTGCCGCCGATTTCGCCGATCATGATGATCGACTTGGTCGCTTCGTCGGCCAGGAACAGTTCCAGGACGTCGATGAAGTTGGTGCCGTTGACCGGGTCACCGCCGATGCCGACGGCCGTGGTCTGGCCCAGGCCCGCGTTGGTGGTCTGGAACACGGCTTCATAGGTAAGCGTACCCGAGCGCGAGACAACGCCGACCGAACCCTTGGAGAAGATGCTGCCGGGCATGATGCCGATCTTGCATTCGCCAGGGGTCAGGACGCCGGGGCAGTTCGGACCGATCAGGCGCGACTTCGAGCCCGAAAGGGCGCGCTTCACGCGGACCATGTCGAGAACCGGAACGCCTTCGGTGATCGCGACGATCAGTTCCATCTCGGCGTCGATCGCTTCGAGGATGGCGTCGGCGCAGCCTGCGGGCGGAACGTAGATGCACGAAGCCGTCGCACCGGTAGCCGCCTTGGCTTCGGCAACGGTGTCGTACTGGGGCAGGTTGAGGTGGCTGGTGCCGCCCTTGCCGGGGGTGACGCCGGCAACCATCTGGGTGCCATAGGCCAGCGCCGCTTCGGTGTGGAAGCTGCCGGTCTTGCCGGTCATACCCTGGGTAATGACCTTGGTATTCTTGTCGACGAGAATGGACATAGGGTGATCCTAATTCCTGTTCCTGGGGTGGGCCGATTCCGGCTTGGTATGCGCCATGGCGTAAATTCCGCGAAGTGCAACCGCCCAAGTGGTAAAATCAACGGCCCAGATAGGCCAGAGCCCCGCCAGCCCCCTCGAAACGTGTCGTCGGGGGCTGGCGGGGCTGGATTTTCGGATCAGGCCAGCGAGCTGTCGATGCCCTTGCAGGCGACCAGCAGTTCCTTGACCGCATCGATCGAAACCTGAAGGCCGGCCTTGGCCTGCTCGTTCAGTTCGATCTCGATCACCTGCTCGACGCCGCCGGCGCCGATCACGACCGGCACGCCGACGTAAAGGTTGTCGACGCCATACTGGCCTTCGAGGTACGCGGCGCAAGGCAGGACGCGCTTCTGGTCGCCCAGGTACGATTCAGCCATGGCGATCGCCGAAGCGGCCGGTGCGTAGAAGGCTGAACCGGTCTTGAGCAGCGAGACCACTTCGCCGCCGCCATTGGCGGTGCGCTTGACGATGGCGTCGATACGCTCCTGCGTGGACTTGCCCATCTTGATGAGGTCGGGAACCGGAATGCCCTTGACGGTCGAGTATTCGACCACCGGCACCATGGTGTCGCCGTGGCCGCCGAGCACGAACGAGGTCACGTCGCGGACCGAAACGCCGAACTCCCAGGCGAGGAAGGTCGAGAAGCGCGCCGAGTCCAGCACGCCGGCCATGCCGACGACCTTGTTGTGGGGCAGGCCCGAGAATTCGCGCAGCGCCCAGACCATCGCGTCGAGGGGGTTGGTGATGCAGATCACAAAAGCGTCGGGAGCGTTGGCGGCGATGCCTTCGCCGACCGACTTCATCACCTTGAGGTTGATGCCGAGCAGGTCGTCGCGGCTCATGCCGGGCTTGCGGGCGACGCCGGCGGTGACGATGATGACGTCGGCGCCGGCAATGTCGGCATAGTCGTTGGTGCCAGTGATCTTGGCGTCAAAACCTTCGACCGGGCCGCACTGCGACAGGTCGAGAGCCTTGCCCTGGGGCAGGCCTTCAGCGACGTCGAACAGGACGATGTCGCCCAGTTCCTTCTGCGCGGCGAGGTGCGCGAGAGTGCCGCCGATGTTGCCGGCGCCGATAAGGGCAATCTTCTTACGAGCCATGATGCTGCTTGTCCTTCCCACAAGGCGGGCGCTTCGGACTAAAAGGCGGCTGCTGTGTCCCGCTAAAGGCAGGCGCCGGTGTTGACGAAGGGCGCGTTACGCCCCTCGATCCGACATTGCAACCGTGAAACAACCGCGGAAAGCCGTGGGGGAGTGGAAATTATCGATAATAGTTCGCAATAGCAATAATAAGCTTAGAACTGTGCGATTCCGCGTCCGGAATCGCCTCCGGGGCGCTATCCGGCGCAATCGCGACCGCGCTTTTCGCAAGCTCGTGAGGGCCTTGGGCTGGTCTTGCGCGGAGAAAGTTTCCCGCAGTCGCATGACAGGGGCAAGAAGCCTTCCGGCGAGTCGCCGCGCAGGCAAGGCGCGTGGTCGCGAACGGGATCAGAAACGGCACAAGGGGCGATCCCTGAAGGTCGCGCCTTGCGGAAAGCTATTACGCGCGGAGGTGATGGGGAGGATCAGCCGTTGCGGGCGATACGGCGCACCAGCGCGTCGGCCATGCGGCGATCGAGTTGACGGCAGATCGCGATCCACCAGTCGCAGCCCTGCATGTCGCCGGAGAGCCTGGCGGCTTCGGCATTGGCGCGGGCGTGGCTCGCGGCAGCGAGGCCGTAAGCCGCGAAGTGGCGCAGGGCCTCGGTCAACATGCGCTCGTCATGGCCGTTCTGGTTGGCGGCTGAGGGCAGGACCGGACCTGAGATGAAGCTGCTAGACCTGCGCGTGGAGTCCCGGCGACTGCGTGGCTGCGGCGGTTCCCGATTGTCGTTCACCGCATCGAGCGGGGCGGAGGGGCAGAGCGCGCGCATGATCACCGGCGTCGTTCCGCCTCGTGCAGCGGAAAAGCGGATGGTCATCGTTGCAGGCCCTTTTGTCGTTGCCGGGGGAGTTCTTCCTGCCACGACGGGGGCTAAGTCTTCGTGAGAGGCTATGGTTTCCAAAGCGTTCATGACGCTCGAAAACGCGCTCCGCTGCGGGGTTCAGGTGCCCGGTGTCGCTATCCATTTGCCCGAATTGGCATACTCCGGGCGAATGCCTTGGGCCTCGGGCAGCCCCTGCGCTTGATAGAGTGTATCGCCGCCACGTGTGCGCACGGCATCTGCATAACGCGGGGAGGGAGTGGTGGCATGGGCCTGAACACTGTCGCTGGTGGCGGTGCGAACTGCCGGAGCGGCGACCTCGGGCGCGGCGAAGGCGCGTTGCAGGGCGACTGGATCGAGCGCAGCGTCGGCCATTGCAGACGCCGCCGAAAGGTCGCGTGGGTGCGGGGCGGCGATCGGTTCACCGCCGAGATAGGCGAGGCGGAAGGATGTGGGCGTACCGGCGCCGCCTTCGAACCGGTAGAACCGGTGCGCGCCGATGGTCGTCACGAAGTGCAGGCTTGGCGCCCAGTAAGGGTTGACCTGGATCGTGTGGTAATGTGTCGCGAGACCGACGGGGGCGTAGACTTCGCCTGCGAGCGCTGCGCGGGCGACCGCAGCGGCGCGGTCCCAGAAGAAGCGCTGCGGCGCACGGGCCAGCGCGCCATCGCAGGCGAAAGTGAACTGGCAGCCGGTCGGCCGTTCCGAACCTTCGAAAACGACGCCGCAGACGGTCTTGGGATAGGCCGGGTGCGCAAGGCGATTGAGCACGACTTGCGCCACCGCACGCTGGCCGGCATCGGGCTCGGTGGCGGCCTCGTAATAGATCGCCATGGTCAGGCACTGCTGCGCCCGTGCCCGGTCGAGGGTTGAGCCAGCCATGCGGAACGGGCGGGCGACGGGGGCGGCGGGATCGAGCAGGTTCTGGTCAACGCCGTTACCGTTGGTTGTCAGTAGGGCCGGATCGGGCTGGAGATAATAGAAGGCTGAGCCGGGAAAACTCTCGCCGCGCTGTTCGAACGGCATCGGGAGGACGGCCTGCTCTGCCGTCTGGGCATTGCCGATGGTGAAGCGCTCCCAACTGCCGGGCTCGGCAAAGGCGGGCAGGGCCACGGCGGCGAGTGCGCTGGCGCCAAGGGCCCAGCGTCGCCGCATCCGTCGCCGCACATGGCGCTGGCCGCCGCGCACGAACCGTCCGCCGAAATCGCGCGGGCGCAGTTCCGGTTCGGCAGGTGCGGTAAAGGCGGCGAAATCGGTCAACAAAAGATCCCGGGCAGTGAGGCGCACAGCGCCTAGCGCAAAGGAGCAGGCCGCGCATCCACGCGCTCAAGGCTGTCCCGAAGCGGTACGCTATCCTCGCAAATGATGAAGGAGTGGCGAACAAGTCACTCGGGAGCGATGACATGCAGGTGGACTCGCCCGTTCGCTTGCCAAGCTGCGGGCAGCCCTTTATCGGCGCAGGAGACGTCACGGGCGTCCGCGAGCGCGGGCCCAGAGGGAAATTCGGCCGAGCCGATGCTGTCCCCGCAACTGTGACCGGGGAGTGTTCTGCCCAGAGTGCCACTGGAGATCCGGGAAACCGGAAAGCCGGGAAGGCGGGCGGCGCGTGACGATCCGGGAGCCAGGAGACCTGCCCATGACGGTCGTTCCGCAACGGGGCGGGGTGTCCCCCTTGCAGCGAGACGCGCGCGGGCATGAGGTGCCGCGCGGGCCTCCGCCATGAGCGGCATCGCGTTCAGGTTGGAGGAACCACAAGTGAAGTACCTGTTTCTGCTCGGCGCGGCGCCGTTCGTCGCTGCCGCCCCCGCTTATGCCGACGACATTGCAAACGATACCATAGTCGTCACCGCCACCCGCACCGAAACCCCGGTCAGCGAGATTGGCCAGTCGGTCTCGGTCATTACCCGCGAGGATATCGAGCGCACCCAGGCCGTGGCCGCCACCGATGTGCTGGCACGCCTTCCGGGCGTTTCGGTCTCGCAGTCTGGCGGTTTCGGCCAGCCCGCGAGCCTGTTTATCCGCGGCGCCGAAAACGCGCAGAGCCTTGTGCTGATCGATGGCGTGCGCATCAACGATCCGGGCGATGTCGGCGGCGGTTTCGACTTCGGCTCGCTGACCGTTGGCCAGTTCGACCGCATCGAAGTGGTGCGCGGCTCGTCGGGCGTGCTGTGGGGCAGCCGCGCCATCGGCGGCGTTATCAACCTCATCACCGCGCGTCCGAGCGACCAGTGGCAAGTGCGCGGGAACGCCGAGTACGGCTGGCGCGACCAGAAGCAGCTCGGCGCATCGGCAGCGGGCAAGCTCGGTCCGGTCGGCCTGACGCTGGGCGGCAACTGGCTCAAGGGTGATGGCTATTCGGCCTTCGACGAGCGTCTTGGCGGCAAGGAAAAGGACGGCTTCGAAAGCAAGAGCGCAAATGCCCGCGCCGAAGTGGAACTGGTGGGCGGCCTCACCGCCGATGCCGGGACGTACTGGACCAAGGCCAATTACGACTACGACAACACCGGGGCCGATGCGCTGAACCTGGGCATGAAGCGCGATACGGTCGGCTACGCAAACCTGCGCTACAAGGGCCTCGACGGGCGCCTGACTGCCCGGCTTGGTTACGGTCTCACCGACACGCGGCGTATCTCGGACGATGCAGTCTACGGTCCCTACACCACCAATGGCCGCGCCGATCGCTTCGAAGGTCAGGTCGCTTTCGCTCCGATCGATCTCGCCAGCATCCAGATCGGCGCCGAGACCGAGAAGCAGAAGTTCTCTGACAACTACGGTTCGAAGGATTCGACCTCGATCGACAGTGTCTACGGCATGCTGACGGTTCACCCGTTGACCGGGCTGACGCTGAACGGCGGCTTGCGTTACGACGACAATTCGGACTTCGGCCACAAGACCACGTTCTCGGCCAATGGCGCCTGGGCGATCGGTTCGGGCAACGATGCCCCGATCCTGCGCGCCAGCTACGGGGAGGGCTTCAAGGCGCCATCGCTCTATCAGCTCTACACCAATGGCGGATATCGCGAGCTTTCGCCTGAAACCTCGAAGGCTTGGGATGCTGGCGTTGAACTGCCGTTCGCCGAAGGGCAGGGGCGCTTCACGGTTACGTACTTCGACCGCAAGACGAAGAACCTGATCGACTACGATTATGCCGAGTGGAACTACTATAACGTCGGCCGCGCGCGGGCGCAGGGCGTTGAGCTCGGTATGCAGGTGAGCGATTGGCAGGGCTTCGACGTCAACCTGTCCTACACATACCTCGATGCCGAGAACCGAGACACCGGGGCGCAACTGGCGCGCCGCCCGAAGAACAACTTCTACGCCAGCCTCGACCGCTTGATTGCCGAGCGGTTCCGTTTAGGCGCGGACCTGCGTGTGGGCGGCGGGCGCTATGATGATGTCGCGAACCAATACTGGCTGGCTGGCCACGTGCTGGTGGGCCTGCGGGGGACGGTCGCGGTGAACGATCACCTTGAGGTCTACGGCCGCGTCGAGAACCTGTTTGACGAGCACTACGAAGTGGTGCGGACGTACGGTACCGCAGGGCGCGCTGCCTATGCGGGGGTCCGGGTGAAGATGTGACCGACGCGCTTTCCCCTGGTTTACCGAGCCCTGCTCCCCCGGACCAGGAGGGAAAGCGCATGGTATTCCTGCTCGCGTGCGCGCTGGCTGTCAGCGGCGCGTGGGTGGTGATGGCCGGGTTGGATGACACCGATATTGCCTCATCCAACCCGCCGTCGGATCCCGCAACGATGCCTAAGACACCCACTATCGTCTCGCTCAATCCCTGTACTGACGCAATTCTTGCGGAAGTGGCCGATCCGGGGCAATTGCTGGCGATTTCGAGCTATAGCCATGACCCGGTTGCGAGTTCGATGGACATTGCTGTCGCCCGCCGATTTCGTGCGGTGTCCGGCTCGGTCGAGGAAGTCGCCGCAATCGGTCCGCAAGTGGTGGTGGCGAGTACGTTCCTCGATCCTGCCTCCTTCGGTGCATTGAATGGCCTGGGATACCGGGTGGTACGTGTTCCTATCGCTTCGGATATCGCGTCTACACGAAAACAGGTGCGTGAATTGGCGAGCCTTGCTGGCCATCCCGAGCGGGGAGAGGCACTGGTCGCGCGAATCGACGAAGCGCTGGCGCGTGCTGCGCCGCCCTCGGGCTGGAAGCCTGTACCGGCGCTGGTCTGGCAGTCCGGCGGGTTGGTTGCCGGTAATGCGACGTTGATTGCCGACATGATGCGTCGGGCTGGATTCGAGAATGCTGTTTCCACGCGTGGTCTTGGCCAGGCTGATTATCTACCGTTGGAATCAGTACTGGCAGACCCACCGCGGATCATCTTCTCAATCGGAAATCCAAAGCCGCACGGTCAGGACGACGAGTATCGGATGTTGCGTCACCCATCGCTCAAAAAGCTGGCGCGCACGACCTATTTCAAACTTGACCATGCCGCACTTTGGTGTGGGGGCCCAACTGTTCCGAGAGTGCTTGGCGAACTCGCGGCAGCAAGGCATGAACTGCGCCGGCCATGAATTCCCCCCACTCATGAACATCCGTCTGATTCTCGCGCTGCTTGCTGCACTGCTGCTTGCCGTGCCGCTGTCGTTGCTGGCGGGGCGGGTGTGGATCGACCCGCTTGCGCCGCAATTGCAGACTGCGTCGGTGATCCTCGTCGAACTACGACTGCCGCGTGCAGTGCTGGCGTTGGTTCTGGGCGGAGGGCTCGGCACTGCCGGAGCCGCGATGCAGGGTTATTTGCGCAATCCGCTTGCCGACCCCGGCCTGTTCGGGATCGCCCCCGGGGCCGCACTGGGCGCAGTGCTGAGTTTCTGGACCGGCTATGCCGCCGCTCCCTATATGTTGCCGCTCTTCGCGCTGGCGGGGGCGGGCGGGGCGATGGCTCTGCTGGCGCTGATCGCCGGACGTGGCGGCGGAGTGGCTTTGTTCACGCTTGCGGGATTGATGGTATCCAGTCTGGCCGGCGCGCTGATGAGCCTTGCTATCAGTCTTAGCCCGTCCCCCTTTGCGATGAGTGAGATAGTGACCTGGATGATGGGTTCACTAGCCGATAGAAGTTGGCACGAGGTGTGGATCGCGGCGCCGCTTACAGTGCTGGGAGCCATGGTGCTGGGGATTGCCGGACGTGACCTCGACGCGATGACGCTGGGTGAAGTCGCTGCCCATTCACTTGGCGTCGACCTGTTGCGTTTGCGAGCTTTGATGATTGCAGGGGTTGGGCTCACCGTTGGAGCTGGTGTGGCAGTGGCCGGGATTATCGGATTCGTCGGGCTGATGGTGCCCCATCTGGTGCGCCCACTTACCGACCGTCGCCCCTCGTCGTTGTTGTTGCCTTCTGCATTGGCTGGTGCATTGCTGATGCTGCTGGCGGACTGCCTATGCCGCATTTTGCCGCTGGCGGGGGGCGAGTTGCGGCTGGGCATTGCGCTCAGCCTGCTCGGTACGCCGTTCTTCCTGCGGCTCTTGCTGCGCATGCGCAAGGAACTGGCATGACGCTCGCTCTTAATCTGGCTGGCGTCGCAGGACGGCTTGACAGAGTGTCGCTGCAATGCCGGCGCGGAATGGTCACCGCGATCTGCGGGCCTAACGGTGCTGGGAAGTCGACCGCATTGTCGTGCCTCGCCGGGTTGATGCTCCCTGATAGCGGCGAGACGCTGCTTGGCGGATTGCCATTGCACCGCCAGACTCTTTCGCGCCGCGCGCGATGGATCGGCTATCTTCCGCAGTCACCGGAGGTGGCCTGGGACGTATCGGTCGAAGTGTTGATCTCTCTTGGCCGGCTGCCGTGGAAGGACGCACCCGCGATCGAATCACGAGAGGCGATCGAGGACGCCATAGCGGCGATGGATTTGCAGGAACTGCGACATCGTCCGGTTTCCCGCCTGTCGGGCGGTGAGCGGGCACGGGCACTGATGGCACGGGTTTTGGCGACCCAGCCCGGCTGGCTGCTGGCTGACGAGCCTTTCGCCGCTCTTGATCTTGCCCATGCGGCTTCGCTCATGCGCCATTTCCGTCAGCAGGCGAATGTCGGTCGTGGGGTGGTGCTTGTGTTGCACGATCTGGCAACGGCGATGAACCATGCAGACCAGGTGGTGGTGCTGGAAAAGGGCAGGGTAGTTGCCGAAGGACCGCCCGAGATCGCCTTGTCACGCGAAGTCGTCACGCGTGTATGGAATTGCCCGGCGCGCTGGCTTGGGGACCCTGGTGAACGCGCATTGTCGCTGGGCGCGCCGTCCCCTGCGGCATCAGGTCTGCGTGGGCGGTTGAGCTGATTGTGATCTTGCGGACGTCGAGCGATGGATCGCAGTCGGATTAGAATCCGACCGCTTTCTTGATCACGCTGTGTACAGAACGAGCACCTTCGTCGTCGCCACGCAGGCGAGTGCGGCGCTCGAACTTGAACTTGCCTACTGTCTGGGTCATCCCGTCCGCCTGCTCGGTAAGCGCGCGTGCGGCGGCGTTCGATTCCTCGACCATGGCGGCGTTCTGCTGTGTGTTTGAGTCGAGTTGCTGGATTTCGCCCGAAAGACCTCGCATCGTTTCTGCTTGCGAGCCGGAGAGGCGGGAGATCTCGTCGGCGCGCTCGGTCGTGTCGGCGAGCTTGCCGATGATCTCCTCCAATGCGGCGCGCGTTTGCGCGACAAGGTCTACGCCTTCGTGCACATCTTGCGTCGAGGTCGTAATGAGGTCCTTGATGTTGTTTGCCGATTCCGTGGTGCGATGGGCTAGCGCGCGCACCTCGGTGGCGACAACGGCAAAGCCTTTGCCTGCCTCGCCAGCACGGGCAGCCTCGACACCGGCGTTGAGCGCAAGCAAGTTGGTCTGGAAGGCAATGGCCTCAATGACGTCGATGATGCTGGCAATCTGGGCGGAGCTGTTCTTGATCTTGTCCATGGCCTCGACGGCCGATTCCATCACTGTTCCGCCGTGGTGGGCGTGTCGGGCCACTTCGGCGACGCTGGCGTTGACCTGAGTGGCGCTGCTGGCTGTGGTAGTGATTGCCCCAGTCACGTCACGGATGCCTTCGGCGACACGAGCGATCGTGGCCGCCTGACTTTCGGTTCGATAGGCAAGGTCGCTGGCCGCTGCATTGATTTCCTGAGCGCTGACTTTCACGCTTTCCGCGGATTCGGTGATGTCCATCACCATTGCGCTCATCCGGCGTCGCATTTCATGGAAATCGACGGCAAGTTTTTCGAACGAGGATGGCAAATCCGCGAGTTGGGCCTGGAGGTTGCCGTTGGCGACTTCCGCCATGGCGTCGCTCATGGCGGTCAGTGCGCGGTCGCGGGTTTGGGCCTCGTGCAGGAAGTAGGTGCCCAGTGCGATCTGCATGTCTTCAAGGGAAGCCCGAACCAGTGTCCCGATGACTTGACCGGTGGTGCGGCTGTTGAGCGGCGTGATGAATTTGCCTGACAGCATCGCGACGATCACGTCCTCTAGCACGGTGGCATAGGCTGTGACGTAATAGTCCGGCGTTAGTCCAACACGGGCATGGATCTCGCCGATCTTTTGGCTTCGGGCGCGAGCAGCACTATCGAAGCGACCGGAGAACATCTTGAGCCAGTGCTCATACTGCGCGTTGGATGCGCGTTCTCGGATCTCTGCACTGGGAAGCATGCGGGCAAGGTCAGGAGTGGCCTCGATACGTTCGTAAAGCCGCGCGAGCGCCTTTGGGGCATGTTTGACCATCATCGCCCGCAGCTTGGGAAAGAGCCGATAGTTGCTCTCTGTAAGCGGTGCGATATTGGCTTTTGCGGCAGCGCCGATGTCGGTCGAAATCGCGTTCATGTGATCAGCCCATCCCCTTCGCAATCACGTTCTGCCTGCCGGAAGCCCCCTGACAGGATGTCAAGCGAGCGACCTGGGAAGCTCCCGGACTGACCGCACGCTTGCGCGCTAACTGGTCTAGAGGACAGAGACTAAGATCATGAGTTGGAAGGGCTAGGGAGCGTTCCTAGGTCCGCATTCATGCTTGCACGATACTTTGAAGGGCAATGCCGCTCGCCTTGGCGGCGCGCGGCATTGCCCCCCCCCCCCCCGGCAGGTCGTCAGGCCACGATCAACGACACTTCACTTCGCCGCGATCGATCTCGCGGCCGAGCAGGCCGCCAGCAACGCCGCCGATGATCGCGCCGAGGGTCTGGTCGCCATTGCCGGCGATCTCGTGGCCGGCCAAAGCGCCGGCACCGGCACCGATGATAAGGCCTGTGGTGCCATTGTCGCGCTTGCAATAATAGCGCCCGTCATGTCCGCGCCAGACATGGTCGTTGCGGGACATTCGGCGCGGTTCGGCATAGCGACCGCGCGAATCGTACTTGTGCTTGTCGCGATAGCCGTGGGCGGGAGCATGGCGGGGCGGATCGGCAGCCACTGGCGTTGCGAGCGGAATCGCGACGGCGGCCATGGTGAGCGCTAGAAGCGTTTTCTTCATTTTACGGCTTCCCTTTTTGAAGGTGGTCAGTTTGCCGGTTTAACGCGTGATCTGGCTATAGGCTCCATCATGTTCGATGCGCCACTTGGATTACTGACGCAAATGGCCGAGGAAGAGCGTTCTGATTGCGATGGAATTTCGGGCTCGGCGGAATGAAAGGGACGAATAAGGTGACGCAGATGCAGATCGATCTGGTCGATGTCTTTGCTTCAGGTCCTCTTAGCGGGAATCCGCTTGGGGTTGTGCGCGGGGGGCACGATCTCGATTCTGCACAGATGCTGGCAATAACGCGCTGGCTAGGTTTTTCTGAAACCACCTTTCTGTTGCCGCCGAATGATGCCGATGCGGACTATCGGGTCCGGATCTTCTACCCGGCGGGAGAACTGCCTTTTGCTGGGCATCCGACGCTCGGCAGCGCCCATGCCTGGTTGATGGCGGGCGGGGTGCCAAAGGTGGCAGGGCGGATCGTTCAGGAATGCGGCATAGGGCTTGTAGAGGTGCGGCAGCATGATGGGCGCCTGGCATTTCGTGCGCCGCCGTTGATGCGTGATGGACCACTGGATGGAGCGGACTTGGCGGATACGATCAATCTGACGGGAGCGGATCCGGCGCGGATCCTCGCGGCTGTTCATGCCGCCAATGGACCGGGCTGGAAGTTGCTCCACTTGTCTAGCGTAGAGGCAGTGCTAGCTGCTGAGCCCGCTGCCCGCGCTGCGCCGGGAACCGATGTGGCGTTGCTCGGAGCGCATGCGCCGGGCGGTCCCGCCCAGTTCGAACTGCGCGCCTTCTTCGCCGATGCGACCGGGCGACTTTGCGAGGATCCGGTGACGGGCAGCCTCAACGCGGCGGTGGCGCAATACCTGTTCGGTGCCGGACTGGCCGAAGGAAGCTACGTTGCGGCGCAGGGACGGAAGACCGGGGCCGACGGCCTGGTGCATTGTGTCCAGGAGGCCGACGGCTCGGTGTGGATCGCCGGACGGGTGGATACTGTGTCGTCCGGCGGCACGTTGGCGTTCTAAACCGGCTTCTTCGGCAGCGCGATCTCGGCGGTGCCTACGCACATCTTCACGCCGCGCTGGTTCGTCATCAGGTGAGTAACATGGACAAGGTGACGCCCTTCGGAATCGATTGATTTTTCGGTCACTTCGGCCGTCTGGATCGTCACGTCACCGGTTAGTGCTGGGCCGCGGTAGTTTGATATCGAGTGGGCGAGCATGCCATGCTCGCCAGCCCATCCGGAGAGGTAGTCGGTTACCCAGGATCCCATCGAGGCGCCGTAGCCATAGCCGCGCGGCATGCCGATGCGGCGGGCGTACTTGGGGAACAGGTGTCCGCGTGAGGGACCGTAATAGGCGCCGTCGGTGAGGAAGGGGTTCTCCTTCATCATGTCCGGATCGTTCTCGTACCCGGCCATTTCGCGCGTGAAGCCGAGCGCTTCCAGATCGTTCTTGCGCAAGCTCATCGTCCCCCAGGTGTTGACGATATAGGCGCGCCATTCGGTGGCGAAGCTGGCCAGTGAGTGCGGGCCGAACACGCGCTCGGGAAGCTGGTCGCCCACGGCCACGTCGTCCCACCAGCGTTCCTTGTGGCCAAGATCGTGCAGCATCTTCACCCAGGTGAAGACGCGCGCCTCGATGTCCGTCAGGGCTTCGTCGGTCCACTCGGGATCGTCGAAATCGGCCGGGTTGACGGTGGCGCCGCCGGCGTGGGCGTTGTAGCGCAAGGCGGTGGAGCGCTGCGTGGCGATCTTCTCGCCATGCTGGTTGGTGTAGTTGTTGTCACCGCGCTGGAAACAGGTGGGGCCGAAGCCGGTTTCCTTGACCGCGTAGTCGAAGGGAATACGGGTGTTGGTGATGACGTCGCCCGCCTTGATGCGGGTGTCATGGAACCACCATTCGTCGCCTGCGAAGAGCAGGTGCGAATTGGGAATGCAGCCTACGCAGGCCGGGGCGGCGCCGTGACCGTCGTCGGTGGCAATCGGGAAGCTCTGCGGCGCGACAAGGCCGCCCCAGCGGCTGGCGGCCGCGAAGTCCGGATCGAAATGCACGAGGTTGGGGTAGTGCATCGCATGGACCCAGCGCCGGATATCGTTGGCCGCAATCGGCTCGCGCAGGGGCGAGAAGTCCATGACTTTGCCGAGGTACTGGTCGATGTCGGAGCAGTCGAGTGTGGCGGTTGCAGTAGCGTTCATCGGAAAAGGTGTCCTTGGGCGGCAAGGCAGCCGCCGGTGTCGTTTTCGGAAGTTAAGGTCAGGCGTTGCGCAGGCCGGTGGCGTCCTCGGGCTTGAAAACCGAGATTTCTTCGTCTGCTTTGAGCAGAACCAGCGGCAGCACGCGGTCGGTCGACTTCTGGTAGTCGGCATAGAAGGGGTGGCAATCGATGAAGAAGTCCCACACCTTCTGGCGCTCTGCCCCTTCCGGCTCGCGCCAGGTGCCGCGAAAGGCCTGCGTGGCGATCTGGAACTCGACCTCGGAAGTGGCGACGAGGTTCAGATACCATTGCGGATGATGGTCGGCCCCGCCCTTGGAGCCGCAGATCACCACTTCGCCACCGATATCGGCATAGCAGAGCGGGGTGATGAACACCTTGCCGCTCTTGCGGCCGGTGTATTTGACCAGACAGTGCGTCGCGAACTTGCGACCGCCGACGGGGGTGATGTCCACGATATGGCCCTGCACGCCGCCGGAGCCCAAGTACATCTCACGATGCTCGGTCACCCAGTCGCGCCGGACGGCACTGATGGCCGCTGCGGTTTCGTCGCTCATGCCGTGCTCCTCTCCACGCTTGTTGCGGCGAAGGATCGCGAAGGTTGGCCGGTGGGTCCAGAGGCTATGGCTGAACGCGGAGAAGTATCATCGGGGCGGGTTTTTTTGGGCGGGCGAACTCCTCCTTTCCGGTATGAGGATGTCTCGATTCGATAGTTGGATGTCTGGTTTGTCGCGTGGTCGTTTAATTCCGCTTTGCCTTGCCTTCATGATGTTCGCTCAGCCAGCACGAGCGGAGGACACGGTGAGTATCGATGTCTACGCCATTCCGTCCCGATCCATCGTTGATCTCGTCGCGAAAACCAGCAGCGACCTTGCCCGGCATGGCATGAGGACATTCTTCGCGCAGGGCCATGCGGTTCACGTCACGCTCTACATGACCCGATACCCTATGAGCGCGGAGCCCCAGCTAAAGGCTGCTGTGGCCAGGGCAGTGAAGGATTGCCGGTCCTTTCCCCTCGTCGTCGAAGGATCGGAACGGACGGCATCCAACTGGCTGTTTCTGCGCGTCGGACGGAGCGTAGCCCTGCAGCGATTGGCGGACGAAATTACCCTCACGGCCGAGCCGTTTCGGTCGCGTGACGTTACCCCTCCTGCGTGGATGGGCGAATACCCCGCAAAGCTGCCCGCATTCGAACGCTATGGATCGCCCAACGTCTTCATGCAGTTTGACCCGCATCTGACTTTGCTGGCAAACGAGACGCACAACGGCTTCGCGGCGTTCGTGGCCGAGCTGGAAAAGAACCCGCCCAGGGCCAATGGAACTGTGGAAGGCGTAGGTATCGGGATCGTCGATGCCAATGGTCAGGTGGTGAAGACCTTGGCCGAATATCGCTGCGCGCCCTGAGGGCGCATGGCCCCACAAGCCCGGTCCATCGACGTCTTCAATGGGCCGGGCCAAATCTGCCTCTTGGACGCTCAGGCATTGAGCTGCCGCGTCGGGGCGCTTTCTTGCCAGTCGGCCATCCAGCCCAGGACGTCCTCATAGGGCATCGGGCGGCAGATGCCGTAGCCTTGGCCGTTGAAGCAGCCGAGCGATACGAGCAAGTCGCGGATTTCCTCATTTTCCACGCCCTCGGCGACGAGAGGAATGCCAAGGCTTTCGCACAGCACCACGAGGCTGTTGACCAGCGACTGATCGAAACGGTTTTCGGTGAAGCGCTGGATGAATGAGCGGTCGATCTTGATCTCGCTGATCGCGAAGTCGCGCAAATAGCCGAATGAAGTGAAGCCGGCGCCGAAGTCGTCGATGGATAGGGCAATGCCGTTCTCGCGCAGCCGTTCGACAACTTGGCGTGCTTGCGAGGGGTTGGTGATGAGCGCGGTCTCCGTCAGTTCGAGCGTCACTCGCCTGGCGTCGATACGATGGCAGTTCACCATATCGACAAGGTCATCCACGAAACTGGTGCGTTCCAGCATACGCGCCGAGAGGTTTATCGAGATCGAGGCGCCGTCGACCTTGTCCTGAATCCGTGCGAATTGTTCTAGCACCTTGTCGATGCACTGGTGGGTAAAAGTCTCCAGCATGGGGCTGTGTTCTACCGCGCGAACCAGCTGGTCGGCGGGGATGTTGCCGATGCGTGGGTGCTCCCAGCGGACGAGCGCCTCAAAGCCGAGTACTCGGCCGTCGCGCATGTCCACCTTGGGTTGCCAATGCCATTGCAGGGCATCGTGTGCGATTGCGGTTTCCAGTTCCTCCAGCATGAGCCTGGGATCGAGCGGAGGTTGCGAGGGCATGTCCTCTTGCCAGGTCGCCAGTTTGGCAAGTCCGCGCTTGGCCTCGTACATGGCGTCATCAGCGGCTGAGAGCAGTCCCGCCGGCGAGAAACCGCGTTGCGGGCAGAGCGCAATGCCGAGCGAGGCGCCGACGTGAAGGACGCGGCTTTCATGGACGATTGGTTGTTCGATCAGGCGGACCAGCTTGGCGCCCATGGCTGCGGCTGTTTCGTCGCTGTCGATGTCCTGCAGCAGCAGGGCGAACTCGTCGCCGCCGAGGCGGGCTACGGTGTCAACTTCGCGCAAATGGCCGCGCAGGCGCCGGGCGACCGTGGTAAGGACGATATCACCCACCGCGTGGCCGAAGCTGTCATTGATTTCCTTGAAGCGATCGAGGTCGATCATCATGACTGCAAAACCGTCGCCGGTGCGACGCGCACGGGCGCAAGACTGGCCAAGCCGGTCAAACAGCAAGGTGCGGTTCGGTAGGTCAGTCAGGGGATCGTGAAGGCTGCGGTGGGTCAGTTCCTCCTCGGCGCGGCGCAAGTCCTGTCGGTACTTGCGCCAGGCGATGCCTTCCTCGACTGAAGCGGCGACGCGTTCGGGCGAAAGGCCACGCTTGGTGAGGAACTCTGTCATGCCGGACTTGATCGAATCTGCGGCGATCTGCTCGTCGGCGTTGCCGGTGACTGCAACAATTGGGCAGTCTGGATCAACTTCGGCGCGGATAGTCGGCACCAGGTCGCGGCCGTCGCCGTCGCCCAGGCCGAAGTCGAGGAAGACGATGTCAAATTGCGGTTCCGCAAGGCGGATCAGTTGCAGCGCCTCCGCCTGCGATGCTGCTTCCATCACGTTGATCCGGCGCGGGCAGCGCTCCAGCATGCGGATCAGGCGTTCGCGGTCGACATCGTCGTCATCGATTACCAGGGCCTGGATGTCGGAAGTGCCGTTTTGAAGGGATTCCATGCGAGGTATCCCTTCGCCGGATGGGCTGGAGGCGATGAGGTAGGGTTCGGGGTGATAGGCTTCGGGCCGGGCTTGAAAGGTCATGATCAGGGTAGCTCCTGGGTCCGGGCATATTTGCCGATGAATTGAGCCAGTTGTGCGAATTGCGGGCCAACCGAGGACTTTACCATGTAGCCTGCGACATGTTCGTCGTAGGCACGGGAGCGGTCCTGATCGCGGCAGCTTGTGGTCAGTACGAAGACGACCGTGCGGCACAGTTCAGGGTCGGCTCGCAGGGCGCGAAGAAACTGGAAGCCGTCCATGATCGGCATGTTGAGGTCGAGCAGAACGATGACCGGGGTAGCGGCGTGACTTTTTGGGTGACGATTCTGCAGGATCGCAAGTGCTTCGGCGCCGTCGGTCGCGGTGACCAGATTGCAGGGGACATCGTGTCGGACGAAGCTGCGCAACACGCCTTCGAGCGCAACGTCGTCGTCGTCCACCACCAGAACCGTGCATACGGATTGGCGAGTGTCGTTTGTCACCTTTTCAAGAGTATCAGTCATCTTCGAACTCCTTGAGCAGGATGCGCGGCCAGTGGATCTCGAAGCTGGCGCCGCCAAGCGCCCCTGGCGATTGTACCGTGATCATGCCTCCGTGGGCGTTGATCATCCGCCGCGTGAAGGCGAGGCCGAGGCCGTCGCCGCTGGTGCCGGGAGAGGCGCGGTGGAACAGCTTGAAGATGCGCTCTTCGGTACCGGGGGTGACCCCTCGCCCATCGTCATCGACGGTGAAGACCGCGAAGCGGCCTTCGTCATGCATGGTAATGCGAATTACACCGGTTTCGCTGCCATGGTGTTTGACCGCATTGCCGATCAGATTGCGGAGGCTGGTCGCAAGAGGCGCCAGCGGGGCGCTGAAGCGCGAGCCGTTGACTTCGATGGTGACGGTGAAACCGTCCGGCACGTTGGCAAGAGTTACGGCCTCTTCGATGAGCTTGGCAGGGTCGATGGATTCCATGTGCGGATCGCGCACGCCAACCCGGGCATACGTCAGGAGATCATCGATCATTTGCTCTGCGCGAGTTATGCGCAGCGAGATGCGGTCGAAGTTGTGTTTTACTCCGTCGGAAAGGTGTTCGTCGCCGATGTCTTCGCGTATCCACGAGACAAGGTCGCCGATCCCACGCAGTGGTGACCGCAAGTCATGGCTGGCGACATAGGTGAATTCTTCGAGTTGTGTATTGGTCTGCTCGAGCGCCATCTGTGCGCGCTTGCGTTTCGAGATGTCGGTGATGATCGCCATGAAAAGCGGTTGGGCGACCGTCTCGAGACGGGTGAGGGCGATCTCTACAGGGATCTCGCGACCGGAACGATGGCGTCCGGTAAGGTCGCGGCCAGAGCCCATCGCCCGGGATTCGGGCGCTCGAGTATAGCCTTCGACATGGCCTGCGTGACTTGCGCGATAGCGCTCGGGCAGCAACATTTCGAGTGATCTGCCGACAAGCTCTTCACGGGCGTAGCCGAACTCGTCGGCCAGCGCGGAGTTGACCTGAACGATCCGCTGGCGACCATCTATTACGAGAAGACCGAGGGGTAGGTTCTCGAAGATCTGGGTGAAGCGCTTTTCCGCCAAGGTCAGTTGGGCAAGGCTCTTCACGTAAAGGATCGCCCATTGGTCGAATGCTGCGGTGCAGGGCACAAGGGTGATTTCGCAGGGCTGTTCGGCACCATCTCGGCGGTTGAAGTTGATTGCTCGGGACCAGGGGACGCGCGTTTCCGGCAAGGCGTCGAAATGGGACTCGATCATCTGCAACAGCGCGTCGCCTTCTTCCGTCTCGAACCAGACGGTGATCAATGAAAGGCGCAGGGCGGTGGCATCCGTTTCGCCAACGATTGAGCCCAGGGCAGGATTGGCCCACGAAATGACTCCGGCCCTATCGAGGATGGCGGCGCCGATCGGCGCATGTTGGAGCGCGGCGTGGGTTTCGGCCAGGCTATCGACAGTAATCGTCACACGACCTCCCATGCAGATCGCCAGTCCTTTCCCGGGAGCGGGAAGGATCAGGCGGTGCGACCGGGAGGTCGTTTCGCGTTCTTCAGCGACGCGAGGAATGAACCTCCAGCGTCATACTTTGGACCTAGGCCGTTTGCGGCTCACGAAGGAGCACTTCCGTCTATTCCCGTAATGCGAGGGACTCGCAACGATTGCTGGGCGGATTTTACAGGGTGAGCGCTCAGATCGCGACGAACTTGCCTGCGTCGCGGTCCTTGCGCACCATGAGCCCGTCGAACACCGACCCGCTCATGGTGATCCACACGCCGGGCTGTGCAGACTGACAGCAAGCAAAGGCCATGCCAAGGTTGAAGGTTGCATCGCTTTCGGCAAAGCGCGCGGGGGCGAGGGCACCGGTCAGCACCACGGTCTTGCCTTCCAGACCTTCCAGCGCCTTGGCGGTGTCGGTCATGGTGTCGGTGCCATGAGTGACGACCACGTGGCTTTCGGGCGCCGCGGCGATGGTAGCGCGGATGAGGGCGCGATCCTCGTCGGTGAGTTCGAGGCTGTCCTTGCGGAGCAGTTCCACCACGCGAAACGGATGGGCCACGCGCGAGGTCTTGAGCAGCTTTTCGATGACGCTTTCGGCGATCTGGTATTCGCTGAGCGCGTCGAAGTACTGCTTGTCGAACGTGCCGCCGGTGGTGACGACGAGGATGGGGGCGAGAGTCATGCCGGCGCCTTTAAACCGGCGGCGGGGGCGGGGCAACCGTTGGCGATAGTGCCTGACACTTCCGCACAAACGCTGTCGTCCCCGCTAATGCGGGTATCCCGCTTCCTTCTGCAACCTCGCCAAGCGGGGCCCCCGCCTTCGCAGGGGCGACGAGGTTGGGGTTGAACGGTTGGCTCTTGCTCGCCCAACTACGCTTTCGCCATCTCGTTCAGCGTCACATAGTCAAGCTTGCCGGTGCCCAGCACGGGCAGGGCGTCCAGCACGCGGATCTCGCGCGGGATCGAGAGTTCGGCCACGCCGTTGGCGCGGCCCCATTCCTGCAGCGCCTTGTGGTCGGCACCCTTGGCGGTGGTGTAGAGCACCAGTTGCTCGCCCTTCTTCGCGTCGGGCCGGGTGACCACGGCGCTTTCCGCATCGGGCCAGACTTTGGCGGCATAACCCTCGACGGCGGGGAGAGAGACCATTTCGCCGGCGATCTTGGCAAAGCGCTTGGCGCGGCCACGGATGGTGACGAAGCCGATCTCGTCGATGGTGACGATATCGCCGGTGTCGTGCCAGCCCTCGACAGGCGGCTGGAGGACGCCGGGTTCACTCGCCAACAGGTATCCGGCCATGACGTTGGGCCCGCGGACATAGAGACGGCCGCCCTCGGCGATGCCGGGCACCTCCTCAAGCCGCGCTTCCATCGCGGGCAGCATCCGGCCGACCGTGCCCGCCTTGAAGTGCATCGGCGTGTTCACCGCGATCACCGGCGCGCACTCGGTAGCACCATAGCCTTCGAGGATGCGCAGGCCGAACTTGTCGGCATAGGTGCGGCGGGTTTCCTCACGCACTTTCTCCGCGCCCGCGAAGATGTAGCGCAGCGAGTAGAAGTCGTAGCTGTGCGCCATGCGGGCATAGCCGGAGAGGAAGGTGTCGGTGCCGAACAGGATCGTGGCATTGGCGTCGTAGGCGAGCGCGGGCACGATACGGTAGTGCAGCGGGCTGGGGTAGAACACCGTGCGAATGCCGTTCAGCAGCGGTAGCAGAGTGCCGCCGGTCAGCCCGAACGAGTGGAACACCGGCAGCGCGTTCAGCACCACGTCGGCAGGGTTGAAGTCGATCCGCGCGGCCAGTTGTGCGCAGTTGGACAGCAGGTTGCGGTGGCTGAGCACCACGCCCTTGGGCGCGCCTTCGGAGCCTGAGGTGAACAGGATCACCGCCGGTGCATCGGGCGAGACCTTGCGGCGGGCATGGCGGCTGGCGGCAAGGCGGCCGGTCACCATGTGCCAAAGCTTGGCGGTGGTGCCGATCTCTGCGGCCAGGTCTTCGAGGTAGAGTACGTTGCGACCGTCCGCTTCCAGCGCGGCGATCACGGCGTCCAGCTTGCCCTGTTCGACGAAGGCGCGCGCGGTGACGACGGTTTCGATCTTCGCGGTGGCGCAGGCGGACACGAGGCTGGCCTGGCCCACCGTGAAGTTCAGCATGGCAGGCACGCGCCCTTCGGCCTGAAGCGCGAAAAAGGCGAGGGCGACGCCGCTGACATTGGGCAGCAGCAGACCGACGGCTTCGCCGGGGCGGGTGCGATAGGCAAGCCGCTCGCCCAGCAGTTCGGCGCCCAGGATCAGGCGGTTGTAGGCCAGCGGCGTGCGCTTGATGTCTTCCACCACCTTGGTCTTGCCGCCGTGGACCGCGCGCGCTTCGCAGAGCGCGGCGAACAGCGTGCGGTCGGTGTGGCTGGTGTCGAAGATCATCCGGCTCATCTCGTCATAGAGACGGCGACCGGCGATGGCGCGGCGCTGGCGGGCAGGCATCTCGCCTTCAATGCTGAAGCGGCGTGCGGGCAGCACTTCGATCGAGACTTTGGGGAACCAGCGCTGGCGGACTTTGCCCTTGAGGTGGGAGAAGGGCGTGTACTGCGGCCCGTCAAGGCGGACGGGGATGATCGGCGCGTCGGCCTTGTCGGCCACCATGCCGGGGCCGTCGAACACCTTCATCAGCGCGCCGGTCACGGTGATGCGGCCTTCGGGGAAGATCACCAAGGTGCGGCCTTCCTTCACGGCGCGGACCATGGCCTTGGCCGCCATCGGATTGGTGGGATCGACCGGGAAGGCGCGGAACAGCTTGAGGAAGGGCTGGATCCACCAGCTCTTGGCAATGGCGGTGTGGACCGCGAATGTCGGCTTGCCGGGCAGGAAGGCGCCCAGCAGCACGCCGTCGAGGTAGGAGAGGTGGTTGACGACGACCACGGCCGGTTCGCCGGGCTTGGGCATGTTCTCGATGCCGGTCACTTCCACGCGGTAGAGCATGCGCAGCACCGTGCGGATCACCGCCTTGAACAGCGTTTCGGGCAGCAGCCAGATCGAGGTGACGGCAACCAGCAGCGTCGCGAAGCCCAGTACGCCGATCACGCCCGGCACGCTCATCCCGTTGCCCAGCAGCACCGCGACAATGCCCACGGCTGCCACGGTCATGCCGGCGTTGAGGATGTTGTTGGCGGCGATCACCTGAGAGCGTTCCTCGGGCGCTGAATGGATCTGGAGGATCGCGTAGAGCGGCACGATGAACATCCCGCCGGAGAAGGCGATGATGACGAGGTCCGCGAAGATCTTCCACGACTGCGGGTTGGCCACGAACTGGCGCACATCGGCGTCGATCACCGTTGGCACGAAGGCGCGGGTGGAGAGCCACAGGTCGATCAGGCCGATGGCCAGCATCAGCGCGCTGACCGGCACATAGCGGGCCGAGACTTCGCCCTTCAGCATGCGGTTCACCGTCATCGAACCCAGCGCGATGACGACCGAGAACACGACAAGGAACAGCGTCGCCACGTCCTTTTGCGCCTGCAGCGTGTCGGAAACGAGGGGGACGAATTCGGTCAGCAGGATCGCGCCCGCCGTGAAGAACCAGCTGATGCCCAGCACCGCCAGCCACACGCCGCGGCCGCGATGGGCGGCGGCGATGATATGCCATGTGCCGCGTGCGATGTTCCAGTCGATCGGATGGCCGCCCCGGCTGGGCGGTGCGGGCGGGATCGCCTGCGCGGCCAGCCAGCCCACCACGGCAAGACCCATGGCGACCAGACCCGCTTCCCATGGCACGACCTGCCCGGCTAGCAACTGGCCGCCCAGAATGGCAAGGAACGTGCCCGCTTCGATCAGGCCGGTGCCGCCCATGACTTCGCGCTCGCCAAGGTGCTGCGGCAGGATCGAGTACTTCACCGGGCCGAACACGGTGGAATGCAGGCCCATCAGGAACAGGCTGGCGAGCAGGACCGTGATCGATTCCCACGCGAAACCAATGAGGGCAAGGCCCATGATGCCGACTTCGGCCAGCTTGATCCAGCGGACGAGTTTCGCCTTGTCGATCCGGTCCGCGATCTGGCCGGCAAGGGCAGAGAACAGGAAATAGGGCAGGGTGAACAGCCCCGTTGCGACCACCGACAGCATCCCCGCCTTGTCCGGCGCATCGCGCAGCAGGCCGTAGTTGGCCAGCAGCAGCATCGCGTACTTCAGCAGGTTGTCGTTGAAGGCGCCCAGGAACTGGACGCAGAACATCGGCGCGAACCGCCGCTTGGTCAGCAATGAAAAGTCTGGTGCCGCCACGCCTGTATTCCCCCTTTTGATGGGACTGCTTGGACTTCAAGGACTTTGCGGGCGGGTAACGGTGCCAGCCACTCGCCCATCCTCCGCAACGAATCATGTCACATCATCGTCGCGATGGTAGGGGTGGCATTTAATTGATCGTTGTTCAATTAAAAAATTAGACATCGTTCAATTTATTCGGTTATCTGGTGCTGCAATCGAATGAGGGCATGAATGGGACGGCGATCGGATCACAGCCGCGAGGAACTGCGCGAACTCTTCGTGGCGCAGGGCCATGCCCTGCTGTCCGAAGTCGGTTTCGCCCGGTTTTCCGCGCGCGAAGTGGCCAAGCAGGTCGGCTATTCGGTGGGTACGATCTACAACGTGTTCGGCTCGCTGGACGCGCTGATGGTTGAGATCAACGGCCGCACGCTCGATATGTGGATCGCCTTTCTGGAGGGGCGGCTGGCGGCTTGCGAGGACGGTGCCGTGCGTCTTGACGCAGCGATCGGCGCTTATTTCGATTTTGCGCTCAGCCATCGCCACGCCTGGACTGCGCTTTACGACTTCCGCCTGCCGGAAGGCAGCGAATCGCCTGCGTTCTACCGCCAGAAAGTGGCGACCATCACTGGCGTGATCGTGCGCGAGATTGCTGCAGTCCTGCCAGAAGGCGTGCGTGAGGAGGCCGTCCCGCTGGCGCGCTCGCTGCTGGCGAGTGTCCATGGGCACTGCTTCTTCGCGCTCAACGGCACTTTCGCGATGCTGGGCGAGGACGATCCGCTTGCAGCCGCCAAAGCGCGCGTGGCGGATAGCGTCGCCTGCGCGATCTCAGGCCGGTAAGGGCTCTGCCGGCAGGGTGCGAGGCCAGTCGATCAGGCCGATCATCATGTCGATGAAAGCTTCACGGTCGCGCAAGGTGGGCCGCTCCGGACGCATAAGCACGTCCGAGCGATAGCCGATCATGGCCGAGACGGTCATCAGCGTCAGTCGCTCCGCCTCCTCGTGCGAGAAGCGGGTTTCGAAGAATCTGGTCACGCAGGCGCGGAACTTGAAGGGGCCGCGCTCGTAGAACATCTCGTTGATTTCGGGGAAGCGCTCGCCCTCGCTGACGACGAGACGGAACAGTTGCACCGAATTCTCGCGCAGCAGGCAGTCGAGGAAGCGCAGGCACGCGCGGCGCAGCGCCGGGAAGGAGAATACCTGCCCGGTAAGCACTTCGTCCACGTCCTGGGAAAAAGTCTCGACCTTGTTATCGACCACTGCCGCGAACAGTTCTTCCTTCGAGGAGAAGTGCGCCCAAAGCGTGGCCTTCGATCCGCCCAGTTCGTCGGCGATGGCCGACATGCTGGTGGCGGCATACCCGCGGCCGAAAAACGATCGCGTTGCAACCTCGACGATCTCGGCGCGCTTCTTTGCCTTGTTGAGCTCTCTCTTACCCGTACATCCTGTCATAGTACTGCATAGTACACTTTTCGATTGACAGGGGCAAGGCCGAGGTCGATGAAAACTGTACTGATGAGTACGATCACACTCCCCCGAGTCGCGGCAGCCTCGATGCTGGCCGTCGGCCTTTCGCTGTCCGCCTGCGCGGTGCCCGACCTTGGGCCGAAGCCGCAGTTGCGGGCTTCTTCAACGCTGGAAAGCACGAAGTCACTATCTGGGGCACTTTCGGCGGCTGAGGCTGCCCAGTGGCCGCAGCAGCAGTGGTGGAGTGCCTATGGCGACCCGCAGCTTGATGCGCTGGTGGCCGAAGCCCTCGCAGGCTCGCCGGATGTCGCCTCCGCGCAGGCGCGCATCCTGCAGGCGCGCGGCGCAGCCCAGGTGGCGGGCGCCGCGACCCTGCCGAGCCTCAATGGGCAAGGCTCAGGTGGCTTCACCAAACAGAGCTACAACAACGGCTTCCCCAAGGCCTATGTTCCCAAGGGCTGGAACAGTACCGGCGATCTAGCGCTTTCGGGCGACTTCGACCTCGATCTCTGGGGCAAGAACCGCAAGCAGCTTGCCGCCGCCACGTCGGAACGCATGGCTGCCGAAGCCGATGCCCGTCAGGCCGAGCTGATGATCTCGTCCAACGTGGTCTCCTCCTACTTCGACCTTGCCCGCCTGATCGCGCGGGGCGAGGCGCTGAAGGATGCGCTCAAGGCGCGCGAGGCACTGGTCGATCTTACCGGCCAGCGCGTGCGTCAGGGCCTCGATCAGGAAGCGCCGCTGCGCCAGTCCGAAGCGCTTGCCGCCTCGGCCCGGGTCGCGCTGTCGCAGAACGATGAGCAGATCCTGCTGCGCCGCCATGCCCTGGCCGCGCTGCTGGGCGCCGGCCCCGATCGCGGCCTGTCGATCAATCCCACCGCCATCTCCGCGATCCCGGTCGCGGCGCTGCCCGCCGATGCCGGGATCGGCCTTGTCGGCCGCCGCCCCGATATCGTCGCGGCCCGCCTGCGCGCGGAAGCGGCGGACAAGCGCATCGGCGTCGCCAAGGCGGCGTTCATGCCGGACATCTCGCTCTCGGGTCTGATCGGTCTCCAGTCGCTTGGCCTGTCGAACCTGATCAAGACCGGCTCGACTTATGGCAATGCCACCGGCGCGATCAGCCTGCCGATCTTCGAGGGCGGCCGCCTCAAGGGTGACTACACCCAGGCGCGCGGCAGCTACGACGAGGCGGTGGCGAACTACAACTCCACCGTGATCGGCGCGTTTCAGGACGTCGCCGACGCGCTGGCAAGCCGCAATGCCGCGCAGGATCAGGAAAGCGCTGCCGCCGATGCGGCGGCCAAGTCCGCCCGCGCGCAGGACCTTGCTTTCCAGCGCTACCACGGCGGCATCGGCAACTATCTCGATGCCCTGACCGCCCAGACCACCGCTCTCGACGCACGCCAGCAGGCGGTCGACGCTCATTTCCGGACGCTTTCCGAAGACGTCGCGCTCAAGCGCGCGCTCGGTGGCGGTTACGAAGACAATTCCAGCAAGAAGGCCGCTGACAATGACTGACGAAGCGCAGGGTTCGCCCGCAGGAAACGCTGGAGACACCAGCGTGCTGGGCAAGAGCCGCCGCAAGCCTTTGCTGCTGGGCCTTGGCGCCGCGGTTGTCGGCGTCGCGGTGCTCTATGGCGCCTACGATCTCTTCATCGGCAGCCGCTCGGTTTCGACCGACAATGCCTATGTCGGCGGTGACAATGCGCAGGTGACGCCGCTCACGTCGGGCCGCGTGGTCGAAGTGCTGGTCACCGACACGCAGCCGGTGCGCAAGGGCCAGCTGCTGTTCCGCATCGAAGATGCCGACCAGCGGATCGCGCTTGAACAGGCCGAGGCCGAACTGGCTTCGGCGCAGCGCACTTACGGCCAGTCGCTTGCCAACAACCGGGCGCTGGGCGCTTCGGCAGACGCCAGCGATGCGCAGATCAACTCGGCCAAGGCGAAGCTCGCTTCCGCGCAGGCCACGCTGACCAAGGCGCAGGCCGATTACGGACGCCGCGCCGCTCTGGTCGGTTCGGGCGCGGTTTCGGCCGAAGACCTGACCACCGCGCGTGAGGCTCTGGCCTCGGCTAAGGCGTCGGAAGGCGAAGCCCGCGCGATGCTGGCGCAGATGGAAGCCGCTGCCGTCAGCGCCCGCCGTCAGGAAGACGCCTCGGTCGCCATCACCCAGGGCACCACGCTCAGCACCGCGCCGCAGATCCGCCAGGCCCAGGCCAAGGTCGATCAGGCCAAGCTCGATCTCGAACGCACCATCGTGCGCGCGCCGATCGACGGTGTGATCGCCAAGCGCGCCATTCAGGTGGGACAGAAGGTTCAGGCCGGCAATGTGGCGATGACCGTGGTTCCGGTCGGCCAGCTCTATGTCGATGCGAACTTCAAGGAAACGCAGCTCGGCAACGTGCGCCCCGGCCAGAAGGCCACGCTGACCTCGGACTTCTACGGTTCCAAGGTCCGGTACCACGGCAAGGTGATCGGCTTTGCCGGCGGCACCGGCGCCGCTTTCGCGCTGATCCCGGCGCAGAACGCAACCGGCAACTGGATCAAGGTGGTGCAGCGCCTGCCGGTGCGCATCGAACTCGATCCCAAGGAACTGCAGGAGCATCCGCTGCGCATCGGCCTGTCGATGGACGCGGAAGTCGAACTGACGGACGCTGACTGATGGCCGGCGCTCCCCCCGCTGCTGCCGGGGCGGTTGACGGGCCAACGTTCACCGGCGCGAAGTTGCTGGTGGCCGGCTTCCTGCTGGCGATGGCCAACTTCGTCGTCGTGCTCGACATGACGATCGCCAACGTCTCGATCCCGCACATTTCGGGCGGGCTCGGGGTGTCGGTGTCGAACGGCACCTGGGCGATCACGTCCTACGCCGTGGCCGAGGCAATCTGCGTGCCGCTTACGGGCTGGCTCGCAGGGCGCTTCGGCAGCCTGCGGGTCTTCCTGCTCTCGCTGATCGGCTTTGGCCTGTTTTCCGCGCTCTGCGGTATCGCCCATACGTTCCCGCTGCTGGTGCTGTTCCGCCTTGGACAGGGCTTCTGCGGCGGCCCGCTGATGCCGCTGACGCAGACGCTGCTGCTGCGGATCTTCCCCAGGCACATGCATCCCCGCGCCATGGCGATGTGGGCGATGACGGTGGTGACGGCGCCTATCGCCGGTCCGATCGTGGGTGGCTACATCTCCGACAACTGGTCGTGGGAGTGGATCTTCTTCATCAACGTGCCGATCGTGGCGCTGGTCTTCTTCGGCCTGTTCACGATCTTGCGCGGGATCGTGACGCCCACGCGCAAGCTGCCGATCGACGTTGTCGGTCTTGGCCTGCTGATCGCATGGGTGGCCGCGTTCCAGATGATGCTCGACCTCGGGCGCGAGCATGACTGGTTCGGCTCGCCCTTCATCGTCGCGCTGGCGGTGATCGCGGTGAT
Source organism: Novosphingobium sp. KA1 (assembly GCF_017309955.1). Lineage (NCBI taxonomy): Bacteria > Pseudomonadati > Pseudomonadota > Alphaproteobacteria > Sphingomonadales > Sphingomonadaceae > Novosphingobium > Novosphingobium sp. KA1. The sequence goes on from NZ_CP021247.1 coordinate 2,486,297, forward strand.
CTTCTTCATCGCCTTCGTGGTCTGGGAACTGACCGAGGATCACCCGGTGGTGGACCTGAAAGTCTTCCGCCATCGCGGTTTCTCGGCGGCGACGTTCTCGCTCACCATCGCTTTCGGCACTTACTTCGCGTCGGTGGTGGTGATCCCGCAGTGGTTGCAGGCCTCGATGGGCTACACCGCGACGCAGGCGGGTGAGGCGATGGCCTTTTCCGGCGTGCTGGCGGTCTTCGCATCGCCCTTCGTGCCCAAGCTGATGCAGCGCTTCGATCCGCGTCTGCTGGTGTTCCTCGGCATTTCGTGGATCGGTATCGTCGCAATCTTCCGCACCAGCTGGTCCACCGACGTGGCGTTCTGGACCATTGCCTGGCCGCAGCTGGTGCAGGGCGTGGGTGTGTCGCTGTTCATGGTGCCGCTGACCACGATCAGCCTCGCCTCGGTCGATCCGGACGAGACGGCGGGCGCGGCGGGCATCGCCAACTTCGGCCGCACCCTTGCCAGCGCCATCGCCACGGCTCTGGTGACGACCACCTGGGAAGACATGTCGCGTGCCAACAGCGCCGACATGGCCGCCTCGATGAACGGCGCGCAGCAGACGATGGACCAGCTTCAGGCCGCCGGGTTCTCGCTGGCGCAGGCACGGCAGACTTTGGCCAACCTCGTCGACGGGCAGGGCACGGCGCTGGGCACTGTCCATGTTTTCGCGCTCTGTGCCGTGCTGCTGTTCATCGCAGCCTTCACGATCTGGATTGCCCCGCGTCCGCCTCGCGGTGCGAAGCCGGCCTCGGGCGGACATTAACCCGTCCACCCACCGACCGGCGAGCCGCCGACGCCTCCCCTATCCCTCGGCGTCGGCGGCTTTTTTGTTGGGAGCGTTCGTCACACTTGTGACGAGCTTGCGGCGACCTCCCAGATTCTATCCCGTAGGGGAGGCAGGGAGGGGGAGCGGGCCGGTGCCGTAGGAAAGGTGGGTGCTTTAACCCTCCGCCGCACCGCACTGGGTCAGCACATCGGCAGCAAGTTCTTCCAGCTTCAATTCGGCATCGACTGCGCCCGCCTCGACCGCAGCCGCGGGCGCCTGCGGTACCGTTGCCGTTCCGCGGTCCTGAGCGAGGGTACGACAGCCCGCCGCCTGCAGGAGTTTTAGACCTTTTGCGCCATCCTCGCCCATACCGGTCAACACCGCGCCGATGGCGGGAAGTCCGCCGCGCGCGATAGTGCCGAACAGCAGCGTTGCGGAAGGGCGGAAGCCTTCGACCGGTTCGCGTTCGACCGTCCGCAGTTTCGGCGGGCTACCCGGCTCCACGATCACGTGTTTCCCGGGATCGAACGCGATATGGACCGTTCCCGCCACCAGTTCCGCTCCATCGGCGACCGCCTTGATAGTGCATGCACAGTCCTTGTTGGCACGGGTGATGAACATTTCGGCGAGGGCTGGTTCGGTCTGAAGAATGATGACTGTGGGTGGACAATTCTTTGGATAGTGGCCCAGCACTTCGGTCAAGGCGTCGACGCCGCCCATGGAGGTACTGAAAGCGGCGATCTTGCCATTGGGCGTATAGCCCTCGGTGCTCTCGGCCTTGGGGCCGCGATGGCGGGGACGGTCGCGCACGTTCGAGTTGGCTGCGGCGACGACCACCTTGCCCAGTTTGCCGACCGTCTTGGCGAATTGTTCGGGTGTGGCCTTGAGCGGCTTTGGAAAGCACTCCACCGCCCCCAGTTCGAAGGCCTTGAGTGAGGTTTCCGTGCCGCTTTGAGTAAGGGCGGAAAGCATGACCACCGGCATCGGGTTGGTGCTCATGATCTCCTCGAGGAATTCGATTCCGCTCATCCCCGGCATCTCGACGTCAAGCGTCACGACATTGGGCTGCAGTTGGGCGATCTGGCTGCGGGCCTCGGCGGCGCTTGCGGCGGTTCCAACGACGACGACGTTCTTGGATTGCTCAAGGACGTCGCAGAACAACGCGCGCATCGCTGCTGAATCGTCGACCACGAGTACGCGGGCGTCATGCATCGGGTTTCGCCTTCTTCCTAAGATTTCTCACCATGCCGATACCGCCGATTAGCCGACCAATTTCCTTAACGGAGATAAGGGCTTCGACTGAGAATGCGCACAACGCACCGTTGGCATGGCTGGGCATAGAACGGCGTCGAGCCCGTTCTCTTCCTGCTCGGAAGAAGACGATGTGGGGCAATGCGACGAGGAAATTTCGATGACAGCGATCAGCGAGGCAAGTGGGGCTGGGATAGTCCTTCCCGCCCGTTGCGACCGGGCCGCGGCCGAAGTGCTGTTGCCGGAGTTCGTGGCAGCTGTGGGTCTTCAGCCCATCAGCATCGACGGCAGCGGGGTCGAACATGTCGGTCAGGCCGTGCTGCAATTGCTCGTCTCGGCGCGGCGAAGCGGCGGCGGAGCGGTGATCACTGCGTCCCCGGCTCTGCTCGATGCCGTGCAACTGACGGGCCTGGAGTCCGAACTCTTTGAGGAGGCCGCGCTGTGAGTCCCGAAGAAATCCAGCAGATATTCTTCGCTGAGTGCGAAGAGTCGCTGGCTGCCGCCGAAGCGGGGCTCGCGGCGTGCAAGGCGGGTACTCACGATTCGGATACCGTGAACGCGGTGTTTCGCGGGGTTCATTCGATCAAGGGTGGTGCCGGCGCTTTCGGTTTTGGCGCGCTTCAGGCTTATACTCATACATTCGAGACGCTGCTGTCCGACGTGCGTGAGGGCCTGGTGCCGATCGACCCGAAACTCGTCGATCTCCTGCTGCGTGCGCTCGACACCCTGGCTGATCACGTCGAGGCCGCACGCGAGGGCGGGGATGCACCTGCCGATGCGGCGCTGATCGCCGAGATGGAAGGGGCGATGGCGGCCAATGTTGCGGGCGCGGCGCATGCTGCTGAATCCGATCGCGAGCCTGACCCCGCTGTGACGAGTTCTTCCGGCGGTGATGATGATTTCGGTATAGATCTCGATTCGCTGCTCGACGATCTGACCGGTGGATTCGATGCTCCCGCCAGTGCGACAACTGCAGACGGCGCGGTCGAACCTGCCAGTTGGCATGTCCAGGTGCGCCCGCGAGCCGGAGCCATGCGCAACGGAAGCGAACCGCTGCTCATGCTGCGTGAAGTCGCATCACTCGGCGGGCGTGTGGCTGCCTGCGACGTTTCGCAAGTGCCGCCGCTCGATAGTCTCGACATTGCCGAGGGATATCTGGCCTGGACTTTTGCGATGCCCACCGAAGTGAGCGAAGATGCAGTGCGCGACATCTTCGACTTCATCGGTGATGACTGCGCGGTGGTGTTCGGCGATGACTCGGCCGAAGACGCTGTAGCTTCGACCGAACTGGATCCGACCACCATTTCAGCGCAAGTCGGCCCGGCCGTGACCGAGGCTGCGGATGGCTTGCCGGACGGGACAGGAAGGGCATCAGAAGCTGAGCCGGTTTCCAGCCGACCTGTTCCTGTTCCGCCGCCTATGCCAACGCCGGTCGCGGCGGCAGTTTCGCCGCCAGCCGCTGAACCGGCGGCAACTGCTGCAGCGACCGCTTCCGCGGCTCCTGCTGGGGGAACTGCTCCGGTATCCGGGGCAGGTCAATCGATCCGCATCGACCTGTTCAAACTTGATCGGCTGATCGATCTGGTTGGCGAACTGGTAATCGCCCAAGCCATGCTGGTTCAGCGCCTTGAAGGGGTGACGATCAATGCCAGCGAGGAACTTTCACTGCTCGAGAGCTTGACGCGCGACATCCAGGAAAGCGCGATGTCGATCCGAGCCCAGCCGATTGGGAGCGTATTCAGCCGTGTGCCTCGCATTTTACGGGATCTCGCGGCTTCGACGGGCAAGCATGTAAAGCTGGATGTTTTCGGCGAAACCACGGAACTCGACAAGACGGTGATCGAGCGGCTCGGTGAGCCGTTGACCCACCTCATCCGCAACGCGGTCGATCACGGCATCGAGACTGCCGAAGCGCGCATCGCCGCGGGCAAGTCACCGGAGGGTACGCTGACCCTTTCGGCCGAACACCGTGCCGGCCGCATCCTCATTTCGATTGCCGACGATGGCGCCGGGATCAACCGCGAGCGGGTTCTGGCCAAGGCGATCGAGAAGGGCATCGTCAGTGCCGATGCACAGCTTTCCGCCGAAGAGATTGACAACCTGATCTTCGCGCCAGGGTTCTCCACTGCGCAGGTTGTCTCGAATATCTCCGGGCGCGGGGTCGGCATGGATGTCGTGCGTCAGAACGTGAAGGATCTGGGCGGGCGTATCACTATCGAAAGCAATCCCGGCAAGGGGACGGCTTTTATCCTGACGCTGCCGCTTACGCTGGCAATTTCCGATGGCATGATAGTCAATGTCTGCGACCAGACGCTGGTGGTCCCGCTTGCACATGTGGTGGAGAGCTTGCGGCCCTCGCCGGATGATGTGCAGGGCTTGGGATCGAGCCAGGCGATGCTCAACGTGCGTGGCCGTTTCATTCCGGTCATTTCCCTGCGTGAGGCACTTGGTGCCCAGATGGGTTCGGAGGATAGGCTTGCCGGGCATCCAGAGCAGGGGGTGCTCATCGTTGTCGATACCGAAAGCGCGGGCCAGGCAGCCTTGCTGGTCGATGATATCCAGGACCAGCGCCAGTTCGTTATCAAAAGTCTCGCCACTAATTTTCGTCCCGTGGAAGGCGTGGCGGGGGCGACCATCCTCGGCGATGGCCGGGTGGCGCTGATTGTCGATGTCGACGGTCTGGTCGCCTGCGCTCTGCCGGCCCAGGATCGCGCCGGTCATGAGAGGCAGGTCGCATGAACGCTATGGCAACGGCGACCGAACAGGTCCCCGGGGTCAGCCCGGACATCTATGGGGACGCCGATTTCGCGGCGATCGCCAAGATTGTCTATGATGCGGTGGGCATCGTGCTCTCGCAGCGCAAGTCGATGTTGGTCTATTCGCGTCTTGCTCCCCTGGTGCGCGAGACGGGCGCGATCAGCTTTGCGCGTTATGTCGAAATGATGCGCGCAGACAGCACCGAGATGGGGCGTGCGGTGGCCGCGCTGACCACCAATCACACCTTCTTCTATCGTGAAGCGCACCACTTCGAGCATCTTGCCGAGCATGTCCGGCCCCATGCGATCGAATGCTTGCGCGCAGGGCAGCCGGTGCGTCTATGGTCGGCGGGATGTTCGAGCGGCGAGGAAGTGTGGTCAATCGTGATGACCATGCTGGGCAGCGACCGGAGTGCTGGCCTTGACATGGCCCGGCGTGATTTCGTGCTGCTGGCGAGCGACATCGCTCCTCACGCGCTGGCAAAGGCCGAGGCGGCGACGTATGCGGCGGGGGATCTCGACCCGGTGCCGGCCGCGCTGCGGTCGGCATGGAGTGCATCGAGCGGAGGGCAGGTCCGCATCGCCGATGCCGCGCGTGCATTGGTGCGGTTCCGGACACTCAACCTGCAAGGCGAGTGGCCGATGAAGGGGCGCTTTGATGCGATCTTCTGCCGCAACGTGATGATCTACTTCGACAATGAAACCAAGGAGCGGCTTGTTGCCCGCTATGCCCAGGCCCTGCAGCCGGGAGGCTTTCTCTATATTGGCCATTCCGAGCGCGTCACCGGTCCGGCAACGCAGGTGCTTAGGCTGGTCGGTCCAACCATCTACCAGAGGAGCGCGGCGTGAGCATCAGGGTTCTCATCGTCGACGATTCGCCGACCATGCGGGCGATCCTGATGTCGAGGCTGCGCGAGCAGGGCGACATCGAGGTTGTCGGCACCGCTTCTGATGCGGCCGAGGGGAGGGCTCTTATCAAGCAGCTCGATCCCGACGTGGTGACGCTCGACATCGAGATGCCAGGCATGAACGGGCTCGACTTTCTCGAAAAGATCATGGCCTTGCGTCCGACCCCGGTGATCGTGGTGTCGGGCGCCACCCAGGACGGTAACGAGGTGACTGCCCGTGCACTCGCGCTCGGGGCAGTCAATTGTTATGCGAAGTATGATCCCGGCGGCAAGCTGGCGTTGCAGGACGGCGGGGAACTGGCGGATCTAATCCGCGATGCGGCGCAAGTGCGTTTCGATGCTCGAATCGAATCGAGGCCGGAGCAGCGGCCGCGGGATGTCCGAGTTGGCGCTGCTACCATGGTAGCCGCTGAAAGTCGGCTCTCGATCCGGCGCGAAACCCGGTTGATCGCGATCGGCTCCTCGACAGGCGGTGTGGAGGCGTTGCAGGTCGTGCTGGGAGGCTTCCCGATCGATTGTCCGCCGACCGTGATCGTCCAGCACGTCAACCCGCGCTTTGCTCCGGCTATTGCCCGGACGCTCGATCTGGCCTGTCCGGCGCACGTCCAGGCTGCCGACATGGATACGCCCTTGTTGCCTGGAAATGTCTATCTTGCAGCCGCCGCCAGTTGCCATTTGACTGTGAAGCTCGATCGGGACGGAAGCACGCTGCTGGGGAAAATGCGGCGCGGCGAACCGATCAGCGGTCATGTCCCGAGCGTCGATGCCCTGTTCGCCTCGGTGGCACAGGTCGTAGGGGCTGAGGCGGTCGGCATTCTTCTTACCGGTATGGGACAGGACGGTGCGCGGGGGTTGCTGGCCATGCGTCAGGCCGGCGCGCATACGATTGCGCAGGATGAACGCACTTGCACGGTGTTCGGGATGCCGCGCGTGGCAATTTCGCTCGGTGCGGCAAATGTAGTGGCCCCGGTCGACCGGATTGCCGGCCACGCCCTCAACAAGGCGGCATGACAAGATGGCATCTGCAAATTCACCCGCGAGTACGCACCTTACGGTGCTGCAGGGGCAGTTCAGGGTCAGTGCGGGCCCCAAGGTGGAACTCAGTACGGTCTTGGGCTCGTGCGTTGCGACGTGCCTCTATGATCCGGTGATCGAACTGGGCGGCATGAACCATTTTCTGCTTTCCGAGCCGCCCGCTACGCACGCGCGGGGGGAGGTCGATGTCCACTATGGGGTTTACCTCATGGAGATGCTGATCAACGAGATGCTCGCCTATGGTGCCCGCAAGGAGCGGCTCAGAGCCCATCTGTACGGCGGCGCGAACATCCGAGCGGGTATGCAACGGATTGGCACGGCCAATGCTGAATTCGCGCGGGGTTTCCTGGTCCGAGAGCGCATCGAGCTAATGCGTGAGGATCTCGGCGGTACTTGTGCGCGCCGTGTCGATTTTCGACCGGCATCCGGTCTCGTGCGCTGCCGTACCGTTGCCGAGGCTCCGGAAGTGGCTGTCCAGCCGGTGGTCCGGCGGGAACCGCGCGGCGAAGTCGAACTGTTTTAAGGGTCGATCTGTTTCAAGGAAAAATGAGGATCCGATGTCCAAGACCACCCGAGTCCTGACCGTTGACGATAGCGCATCCATGCGGGCGCTGCTCAATCATGCGTTGTCGAACAACGGCTTCGACGTGTCGCAGGCCGACGATGGCGTTTCTGCGCTGGAATGGCTGGCGCTGAACGAAGTCGATGTCGTCATAACTGACATCAATATGCCGCGCCTCGATGGCTTTGGCCTGATCGAGCAGGTCCGTGGAGGCACCCGACATCGCGATCGCCCCATCCTGGTACTGACAACCGAGAGTTCGGACGAGAAGAAGGCGCGTGCGCGAGCAGCCGGCGCGACCGGTTGGATCGTCAAGCCTTTCGACACCGACAAGCTCGTCGCGGCGGTCCGCCGCGTCGCCCACTGAAGGAGGCCTCGGTTATGCACCGCGAACTCATCACCTTCGAAGTCGCCGGCCAGATCTTCGCGCTCGACATCATGGCGATCCGCGAGATCCGCGCCTGGACCCCGGTAACGCCGATGCCGCGTGTCCCGCATTACGTGGCAGGCGTGGTCAACTTGCGCGGTACGGTATTGCCGGTGATCGATCTTGCTGCCCGGCTGGGCTGGACGCCGACCGAGGCCACGCCGCGCCACGCCATCATTGTCTGTCAGGTCAATGGGCAGTCGCAGGGTCTGATCGTGGATTCGGTGTCGGACATCGTCGCGCTTCATTCCGAAACCTTGCAGGCGCCGCCCAGTGCCGGACAGGACGGGGTGATCCCATTTCTCGAGGGGCTGGTGGCGATAGACGAGCACATGGTCATGGTGCTTGATCTCCAGACGCTGGGGACATCCGGGGATGCGTTGGCGGCGGCCTGAGCCATGATCCACGAATCGCGCTTTCTGGCCCCGAGGCTGCTTGAACCCCGATTTCTGGCTATGGCCGAAGTCTTGACCGAGCTTGCCGGCGAGATCGAGGCCCTGGGCGAAGTATTGTGTCGGGACGAGGGTTTCGCTGCAGGGCACATTCGCGAGCTTCAGGCGATCGATCTGATTTCCCAGAAGCAGCGTGCGTTGTCGGCCATTCTCAGTGCAGGGTTCAGTGCGACAGAGATGCGCCGCATCAACCTGGAGGCGATCAACCTGCGCTTCCGTCATTTTCTCGACGACAGCGAAACACTCTGCGAGGTACCGCTTGATTCTCCGCCGGCCAACGGAAACGGCGATGGTGGACCGCTCGACTTGTGGGATTGACCGGGCGGCGATAACTCGTCTGGCATGTCCGGCTCGTCACATTCCGACCGTCGCTATGCTCCGGCTGCGATGCGTAATCGCGATCCCATTCTGGCCGTGCTGCGCGAGGTGCTACCCACGTCGGGCACTGTACTCGAGATCGCTGCAGGGACTGGCGAACATGCGGTCTATTTTTCTCGATTTTTGCCGGGAATCTTCTGGAAACCGAGCGATCCTGACGCCAATGCCCGTGCTTCTATCGCCGCATGGCGCGAGGCGGAGGGGCTGCATAACCTGATGGTCCCGATTGCTCTTGATGCAGCGGCTGCGCAGTGGCCGCTGGAGAGCGCTGATGCGTTGGTCTGCATCAACATGATCCACATCAGCCCATGGTCGGCAACGCTTGGATTGATGGCAGGCGCGGGGCGCCTCTTGTCTCAGGGCGCTCCGCTGGTACTCTACGGCCCCTATCGCCGGGAAGGTCATGCAATCGAACCGGGAAATGCCGCGTTTGATGAGGACCTGAAGCGCCGCAATCCGGGATGGGGGCTGCGCTGTCTGGAAGATGTCGCCAAAGTGGCGGTTGGGCATGGGCTTGCTCTTGAGCGGGTGGTCGAGATGCCCGCCAATAACCTGACGGTGGTCTTCAGGAGGTGCTGAAGCTGCTACGCGTCTTACGGGGTGTCAGGACGAGCTGTCCTGCCCCGCGCAGCAGGAAAAAGACCGTGAAGGCACTCCACAGCCCGGCATTGCCAAGCGGGTGGAGCAACCAGAGCAGCAAGGTATAGCCCGCCAGCGCCAAGGCCATCGTGCCCAGCATAGCCCGTGTCCAGCCGGTTCCGACAAATACGCCGTCGAGGACAAACGACGTAAAGCTGGCCAGCGGCAAGACGGCGAGCCACGGTACGTAAGTCGCACTTCGAGCCGCGACTGCAGGGTCGGTGGTGAAGCGCGCGGCAAGAACTTCACCTCCTGCCGCGTAAGCAAGAGTCATGGCCAATGCGGCAGCGCCGGCCCACAGCATCGATGAGCGGACGGCTTTGTCGAAGCGTGTGCGCTCGCGGGCTCCGAGTGCTTCGCCGCAGAGGACTTGTGCTGCGCTCTCGAAGCCATCAAGGATCAGTGCGGCCAGCATGAAGAGTTGGAACAGGATGCCGTTGGCCGCCAATGTCACTGGCCCATCCTGAGCGCCACTCCGTGCAAACAGCAGCATTGCGGCGGTCAGGAGCAGCGTCCGCAGGAACAGGTCGCGATTGAGGGCAAACAGGGCTGCCAGTTCGCGGCGGCGCCATGTCGTTCGCGCCGCGAACGATGTGAGTACGCCTCGCCCGTCCGAACGGCGCAGCACCAGAATGCCGAGCACTATAAACTTGAAGCATTCGGAAGTGAGCGTGGCAATAGCAACCCCGGCTACTCCCCAGTGGGCAAGCAGAACCAGCAGCATGTCGAGTGCGATATGCACCAGGTTGGCGGCCACTTCGACGACCAGCACGTGACGCACCAGGCGTTGGCCGATCAGCCATCCAACCAACGCGCAATTGCCCAGCCATAAGGGGGCGGCCCAGTAGCGGATGGCGATGTAGTGCCGCGCGCTTTCGCGAAGGGACTCTTTGGCGCCTAGCAGGTCAAGGCCAAAAGGGATCGCGAGCGGCATCGCGAGCAGCAGGACGGTGCCGATGCCGAGTGCGACTGCAAGAGCGCGGGCAAGGGTTTCTGCTTGTGCATGCGTGCTACCCCGGCCAGCACCTTGCGCGGTTAGCGCA